>JBQCHF010000025.1:0-14344 GCA_051954955.1 Motilibacteraceae bacterium | reverse complement strand
ACCCCTTCGGCTTCTGGGTCCTCAGCCGCGGGCCTGGCGCACCAGGTCGTCCAGCGCGGCCAGCGAGAGCTCGGCGAGCGAGCCGACCAGGATCCGCCCGGGGGCCGGGGGGACCGGCACGACGTGCGGCACGCCGACGGTCACGCACCCGGCGGCCTCGGCCGAGGTCACGCCGGGCACGGAGTCCTCCAGGGCCACGCACCGGGCCGGGTCGACCTCGAGCGAGGCCGCGGCGGTGAGGTAGGGCTCCGGGTGCGGCTTGCCGTTGGTGACGACGTCGCCGGTGACCAGGGTGGAGAAGCTGCCGGCAGGGAGTGCGGCCACCACGGCCTCGGCCAGGCGGGTGTAGGACATCGTGACCAGCGCGGTCGGCACGCCGCCGGCCACGACGTCCTCGAGCAGCTCGCGCGCCCCCGGGCGCCACGGGACGTGGTCGAGCACCCGGCTCACGACGTCGTCCAGCAGCCGCTCGACGACCTCGTCGGTGCTCAGCGGCACGTTCCCGTGCTCGCGGATGTAGTCCGCGGACACGGTGAGCGGGTTGCCCACCAGATTGTGCGCGTGCGCGTCGGACCAGGTGCCGCCGAACTCCTCGACGAGCGTGTGCTCGGCGGCGATCCAGTAGGGCTCGGTGTCCACCAGCGTGCCGTCCATGTCGAACAGGACGGCCTGCACGGCACGAACCGCCGGCGTCTCGCTCTGCGGGAGACTGCTCATGTGGCGTTGAAGTACTTCGCCTCGGGGTGGTGCACCACGATCGCGTCGGTCGACTGCTCCGGGTGCAGCTGCAGCTCCTCGGACAGGCTGACCCCGATCCGCTCCGGCTGCAGCAGCTCCACGATCTTGGCGCGGTCCTCCAGGTCCGGGCAGGCCGGGTAGCCCAGCGAGTAGCGCGAGCCGCGGTAGGCCTGGCGGAACACCTCGTCCAGGTCCTTGCTGTCCTCGCCGGCGAACCCCATCTCGTCGCGCACCCGGGCGTGCCACATCTCGGCCAGCGCCTCGGTGAGCTGCACCGACAGACCGTGCAGCTCGAGGTAGTCGCGGTAGGCGTTGGCGGCGAACAACTCCTGCGTGGTCTGGGCCACCTTGCTACCCATCGTGACCACCTGCAGCGCGACGACGTCGGTCTCCCCCGACTCCCGGGGCCGGAAGAAGTCGGCCAAGCACAGCCGCCGGTCCCGCCGCTGCCGGGGGAAGGTGAAGCGGGTCCTCTCCGACCCGTCGTCGGAGAGGATGACCAGGTCGTTGCCCTCGCTGACGCAGCGGAAGTAGCCGTAGACCACGGCAGCCTCGAGCAGGCCCTCGGTCTGGATGCGCTCCAGCCACGCGCGCAGCCGCGGGCGCCCCTCGGTCTCGACCAGCTCCTCGTAGGAAGGCCCGTCGCCGCGCGAGGACTTCAGCCCCCACTGGCCCATGAAGGTGGCCCGCTCGTCCAACCAGGCGGCGTAGTCGGCCAGGGCGATGCCCTTGACCACCCGGGTGCCCCAGAACGGCGGCGTGGGCACCGGGTTGTCCGTGGCGACGTCGGACCGGCGGGTGTTCTCCGACGGGTCGTCGGAGACGGTCACCGAGGCGGTCTGCCGCACCCGGCGTGGGCGAAGGGCCGGCAGCTCCGCGCCGGGCACCCCGCGCTTGACCGCCACGATGGCGTCCATGAGCCGCAGGCCCTCGAACGCGTCGCGGGCGTAGCGGACCTCGCCCTCGTAGAGCTCGGCGAGGTCGTTCTCGACGTAGGCGCGGGTGAGCGCCGCTCCCCCGAGGATGACCGGCCAGCGGGAGGAGACCCCGCGGCTGTTCATCTCCTCGAGGTTCTCCTTCATGATCACCGTCGACTTCACCAGCAGGCCGGACATGCCCACGGCGTCGGCGCGGTGCTCCTCGGCGGCCTCCAGGATCGTGGTGATCGGCTGCTTGATGCCGATGTTGACGACCTTGTAGCCGTTGTTGGTGAGGATGATGTCGACGAGGTTCTTGCCGATGTCGTGGACGTCGCCCTTGACGGTGGCGAGCACGATGGTGCCCTTGCCCTCGTCCTCGTCACCTGTCTTCTCCATGTGCGGCTCGAGCCACGCCACCGCCTGCTTCATGACCTCGGCGCTCTGCAGCACGAACGGCAGCTGCATCTCGCCGCGGCCGAACAGCTCGCCGACCACCTTCATGCCCTCGAGCAGGTGGTCGTTGATGACGTCCAGCGCGGACAGCCCCGTGTCCAGCGCCTGCGCGAGGTCGGCCTCCAGCCCGTTGCGCTCGCCGTCGATGATCCGCCGGGCCAGCCGCTCCCCCAGCGGCAGCGCGGCCAGCTCCTCCGCGCGGGTGGCGCGCACCGCCGAGGCGTCGACGCCCTCGAACAGCTCCAGGAAGCGGGCCAGCGGGTCGTAGCCCTCGCGCCGGCGGTCCCACACCATGTCCAGCGCCACCTGGCGCTGCTCCTCCGGGATCCGCGACATCGGCACGATCTTGGCCGCGTGCACGATGGCGGAGTCGAGGCCGGCCTTCACGCACTCGTGCAGGAACACCGAGTTCAGCACGACCCGCGCGGCCGGGTTGAGGCCGAAGGACACGTTGGACAGTCCCAGCGTGGTCTGCACGTCGGGGTGCAGCCGCTTGATCTCGCGGATGGCCTCGATCGTCTCCAGCGCGTCGCGCCGGGTCTCCTCCTGGCCGGTGGCGATCGGGAACGTGAGGCAGTCGACGACGATGTCCTCGACGCGCATCCCCCACTGACCGGTGAGGGTCTCGATCAGCCGACGGGCCACCCGCACCTTGTGCTCGGCGGTGCGCGCCTGGCCCTCCTCGTCGATGGTGAGCGCGACCACGGCGGCTCCGTGCTCCTTGACCACCGGCATGATCCGCTGGAACCGGCTCTCCGGGCCCTCGCCGTCCTCGAAGTTCACCGAGTTGACCACCGCGCGCCCGCCCAGCAGCTGCAGGCCGGCCTCGACGACGGCCGGCTCGGTGGAGTCGATGACCAGCGGCAGCGTGCTGGCGGTGGCCAGGCGACCGACGACCTCCTTGATGTCGGCCACGCCGTCGCGACCGACGTAGTCGATGCAGACGTCGAGCAGGTGCGCACCGTCGCGGGTCTGGTCGCGGGCGATCTCGACGCAGTCGTCCCACCGCTGCGCCAGCATCGCCTCCCGGAAGGCCTTGGAGCCGTTGGCGTTGGTGCGCTCGCCGATGGACAGGTAGGTGGTGTCCTGGCGGAACGGCACGGCCTGGTAGAGCGAGGCGACGCCGGCCTCGGGCCGGGCGTGCCGGCGGGACAGGGGGCGCCCCTGCACCCGCTCGACCACGTGCCGCAGGTGCTCGGGCGTGGTGCCGCAGCAACCACCGACCAGGGCGAGCCCGAACTCGCGGGTGAACTGGTCGTGCGCCTCGGCCAGCTGCTCGGGGGTCAGCGGGTACCAGGCGCCGTCGGCGCCCAGCTGCGGCAGCCCGGCGTTGGGCATGACCGACAGCCCGGTGCGGGCGTGCCGGGACAGGTGCCGCAGGTGCTCGCTCATCTCCGACGGCCCGGTGGCGCAGTTCAGGCCGATCATGTCCACGCCGAGCGGCTCGAGCGCGGACAGCGCCGCCCCGATCTCCGAGCCGAGCAGCATGGTGCCGGTGGTCTCCACGGTGACCTGCACCATGACCGGCAGGTCGGCGCCGGCTGCGGCCAGCGCGCGGCGGGCGCCGTTGACGGCGGCCTTGGCCTGCAGCAGGTCCTGCGCGGTCTCGACCAGCACGGCGTCCACCCCGCCGTCGACCAGCCCGGCCACCTGCTGCTGGTAGGCGTCGCGCAGCGTGGCGTAGGTGGTGTGGCCGAGGGTGGGCAGCTTGGTGCCCGGGCCGACCGAGCCGAGCACCCAGCGCTGGTGGTCCGCGGTGGACCAGTCGCGGGCGGCCTCGGCGGCGATCTGCGCGCCGGCGCGGGCCAGCTCGTAGATGCGGTCCTCGATGCCGTACTCGCCGAGGTTGCCGAGATTGGCACCGAAGGTGTTGGTCTCGATCGCGTCGACACCCACCGAGAGGTAGGCGTCGTGGACCGAGCGGACGACGTCGGGCCGGGTCACGTTGAGGACCTCGTTGCAGCCCTCGTGCCCCTGGAAGTCCTCCAGCGACGGGTCGGCGGCCTGCAGCATCGTGCCCATGGCCCCGTCCGCCACGACGACGCGCTCGGCGAGCGCGCGGCGCAGGGCGTCGGAGCTGGCGGTCATGGGCACTCCTTGCGCGTCGAGGATGCTGCGGCGGGCGAGGGCGCTGGGCGCGGCCGGGCAGCGGGAGCGGAGGCGACGTCGGCTCCGGTGATCGAGGGTACTCGGGCTCCCTGGACGACCGCGGGCGGCGGTGGCCGGCAGCGGCCGGCGCCGTGCCGGAGCGGTGCGTGACGCGTAGGTTGCGGGGGTGGCAGACATCGACGGTGCGCGTGCGGACGTGGACGGGCTCGGCGACGGCGTCGAGGAGCCGGCTCCGCTCGGGCCGGCGGGCCCGCCGCCGGGGGCGGAGGACCTCGACGTCGCCGGGCGCGGGGTGCGGCTGCGGGCCACCCGCTGGGCCGGCGAGGGGGCGCGGGGCACCGTGCTGCTGCTGCACGGCCTGGCCAGCCAGCGCCGGTTCTGGAACCTGGTGGCGCCCACCGTGGCGGCCGCCGGCTACGACGTCGTCGCCCTGGACCAGCGCGGACACGGCGACGCCGAGCGTCCCCCGACCGGTCCCTACGACGTCGCCACCTGCGCCGACGACGCGGTGGCCGTGCTCGACGCGCTGGGGGTGCGCCGCGCCGTCGTCGTCGGGCACTCGTGGGGCGCCTGGGTGGCGCTCACCCTGGCTGCGCGCCACCCCGAGCGGGTGCAGGCGGTGCTCGCGGTGGACGGCGGCACCGCCACGCCCGGCGGCGGCGGCCCGCGAGCGGAGGTGCGCCAGCGCCTCGAGCCGCCGCGGTTCGCGCTGCCGCCGGAGGAGCTCGCCGCGATGCTGGCCCGGGGCTCGCTCGCGCCGTGGTGGTCGCCGCAGCTGGAGGCGGCCCTGCTGCCCGGCTTCGGCGTCGGGCCCGACGGGCTGGCCCGGGCCCGGCTCCGCTTCGACCTGCACATGCAGGTGCTCGACGGGCTGCTCGACGCCGGGATGGACGACGTGCTGCCCGCCGTCGTCGCCCCCGCCTGGGTGGTCTCCTGCGAGCCGCTGCCGGTGCCGCACGGCGCCACCGACCCGAGCTACCCGGACGAGAGCTGGCGCCGGGCCCGCGAGGAGGGGCTGGAGCGGGCCGCCCGGCTGCTGCCGCGGCCCCGCATCCTGCGCTGGGCGGGGGCCCTGCACGACGTACCCTTGCAGTGGCCGGCGCTGGTGGCCGGCACAGTGCTGGCGGCGGCCGACGAGGCGCTGGCCGAGCACGGTGACGGCCAGGCGGGCGAGCAGATGTCGGCGGACGCGACCGGAGGTGCTGGGTGATCGAGCTCGAGGAGTTCCCCGAGCTGGTCGACCCGGTGCTCGTCGCGGCCTTCGAGGGCTGGAACGACGCCGGCGACGCCGCCACCGACGCGGTCGAGCACCTCGAGCAGGTCTTCGACGCGGTCCGGCTGGGCGCGCTGGACCCCGAGGACTACTACGACTTCCAGGTGAACCGCCCGCTGGTGGGCGGCGGCCCGGACGGCTCCCGGCAGATCGAGTGGCCGACCACCCGTGTCTCCTACGCCCGGGTGCCCGGCGCCAAGCGCGACCTGGTCATCGTCCGCGGCATCGAGCCGAACATGCGCTGGCGCGCCTTCTGCGAGGAGCTGCTCGGCGTCTGCCGCGACCTCGGGGTGCAGATGGCGGTCACCCTGGGCGCGCTGCTGGCCGACGCCCCGCACACCCGGCCCATCCCGGTCTCAGGCACCACCTCGGACGACACGGTGGCCCGCACCCTGCAGCTCGAGCGCTCCACCTACGAAGGCCCCACCGGCATCGTCGGCGTGCTGCAGGAGGCCTTCGCCCACGCCGGCGTCCCGGCCGCGTCGGTGTGGGCCGCGGTGCCGCACTACGTCGCCCAGCCCCCGTGCCCCAAGGCCACCCTCGCCCTGCTGCGCCGCGTGGAGGACCTGCTCGACGTGCCCATCCCGCTCGGCGAGCTGCCCGAGGACGCCCGCGCCTGGCAGCGCGGCGTCGACGAGCTGGCCGCCGACGACGAGGAGGTGGCCGAGTACGTTCGCTCCCTCGAGGAGGCCCGCGACACCGCCGAGCTCCCCGAGGCCAGCGGCGAGGCCATCGCCCGCGAGTTCGAGCGCTACCTGCGCCGTCGCGACGACCGCTGAGGGGTGCCCGCCCGGCCCGCTGCCAACGATCACGTTAACGTGACCATTGGTCGCCTACCGCCGTGAATTCACGGAGGGAAGCGACAAATTGCGGCGCAGAGTGGGCGTGCAGCGGGAGCCGGACGCCTCCTGACGTCAACAGCCGGGGTTGACCTTGCAGCGGGGCCAGCCCTACAGCCGCACGCCCAGCAGCGCGTCCACCGCCCGCGCGACGACGCCCGGCGCGTGCTCGTCGTCGCCGCCGCGCAGGCGCTGCTCCTCGCACCAGCGGTCGACGGCGGTGAGCGCGGCGGGGGCGTCCAGGTCGTCGGCGAGCACCTCGCGCACCCTGGCCAGCATCGCCTCGGCCGACGGGCCGGTCGGCTGGGAGACGGCGTCCTTCCAGCGCTCCAGCCGGGCCACGGCCTCGTCCAGCCCGGCCTGGGTCCACTCCCAGTCCGCGCGGTAGTGGTGCGCGAGCAGCGCCAGCCGGATGGCCATCGGGTCCACGCCGGAGCGGCGCAGCCGCGAGACGAAGACCAGGTTGCCGCGCGACTTGGACATCTTCTCGCCGTCGAGCCCGACCATCCCGCCGTGCACGTAGTGCCGGGCGTAGGGCCACTCGCCGGTGATGACTGCGGCCTCGGACGCGCCCATCTCGTGGTGCGGGAACGCGAGATCGCTGCCGCCGCCCTGGACGTCGAAGGTCATGCCCAGGTGCGCCAGCGCGATGGTGGTGCACTCGATGTGCCAACCGGGCCGGCCGTGGCCGATCTCGGTGTCCCACGCCGGCTCGTCCGGGCGGGCGGCCTGCCAGAGCAGGCAGTCCAGCGGGTCCTTCTTGCCCGGGCGCTGCGGGTCCCCGCCGCGCTCGCCGAAGATCTCGATCATCCGCTCGCGCGGCAGGTTCGCCACCGAGCCGAACCGCGGGTCCGAGCCGACCGCGAAGTAGACGTCGCCGTCGACGTCGTAGGCCGCGCCGCGCTCGCGCAGCTCCTTGACCGCCTCGACGACGAGCGGGATCGCCTCGACCGCGCCGACGTAGTGGTCCGGCGGGATGACCCCGAGGTCGGTCATGTCCTCGCGGAACAGCGTGGTCTCGCGCTCGGCCAGCTCCTGCCAGTCGATGCCGTCGCGGTTGGCCCGCTCGAGCAGCGGGTCGTCGACGTCGGTGACGTTCTGCACGTAGAGCACGTCGTGCCCGGCGTCGCGCCACTGGCGCTGCACCAGGTCGAAGGTGACGTAGGTGTTGGCGTGCCCCATGTGCGTGGCGTCGTACGGCGTGATGCCGCAGACGTAGATGCGCGCCGTCGGCCCCGGGCTGGTGGGGCGGACCTGCCCGGTGGCGGTGTCGAACAGCCGCAGCGGGATCCCCTGGCCGGGCAGGCGGGGGACGTGGGGAGCGGGCCAGGCGTGCATGGGCGCGAGCCTATCCACGCGCCTGCAGCGCCGCCGTCTGAGGTGGGGTCAGAACGCGGGCCACGGGATGGCGGGCCACCCCTCCACCGGCAGCGGGAACGCGCCGGAGTCCAGCAGCCGGCGCACCCGGGCGGCGGTCACCCGCACCTCCCGGCGCGAGAGCAGCGTGGACAGCTCGCCCAGCAGCGGCCCGTCGCCGTCGAGGTCGTCGGCCAGCCGGCCGAGGACGTCGCGCTCCTCCTCGTCGAACGGCTGACCGGCCCAGCCCCACAGCACAGTGCGCAGCTTCTCGTCCTCGTTGAAGCAGACACCGTGGTCCACGCCGTGCACCCGGCCGTCGGTGGCCGGCAGCACGTGCCCGCCCTTGCGGTCGGCGTTGTTGATGACCGCGTCGAGCACCGCCATCCGCCGCAGCCGCTCGTCGTCGGCGTGCACCAGCGCCACCGGCTGCCCGCCCGAGCCCAGCGCGTCGACGATCGTCATCCAGCCGCCGGGCACCTTGGTCCGCGCCACGACGTCGACCAGCTCCACCGTCTCGTCGACGTCGACCCACAGCTGGCACATGCCCGGGCCGAACGGCCCCTCGCGCAGCACGGTGGGCGGCACGACGTCCCAGCCGGTGGCCGCCGACACCGCGTACGCCGCCACCTCGCGCTGGGCGAGGGTGCCGTCGGGGAAGTCCCACAGCGGCCGCTCCCCCGCCCGCGGCTTGTAGACGCACTCGGCGCTGACGCCGTCGAGGGTGATGGAGCCGAACAGCGTCGCGTTGGAGGCGTCGACGAGCCGGCCTTGGACGTCGATGGTGCCCTCGCGCAGCAGGCGCAGGGCGTCGGCGAGGTCGAGCAGAGCCACGGGGTCCAGTGTCAGCGCTTGTAGCCGTTGGCGCGCGGGCAGATGTGGCCGGCGGGGTCCAAGGGCTGGGCGCAGAACGGGCAGGGCGGCCGTCCCGCGGACACCACCGCGAGCGCCCGCTTGGCGAACGCGCGCGCGGCCGATCCGGTGAGGTGCACCCGCAGCTGGTCCGGGCCCTCGGCCTCGTCCGGCGGCACGAGGTCCTCGTCCTCCTCGTCCTCCGCGGTGGCGGTGGCCTGCGCGGTGATGATGACCCGCTGGGCGTCCTCGTCCCACTCCAGCGCCATGGTGCCGACCCGGAACTCCTCCAGGATCGGCTGGTCCAGCGCGGCGGTGTCCTCCAGCTCGGTCGGCGTCACCGCCGGCACCGTGGCGGTGCCCCCGCTGCGGCGCAGCACCTCGTCCAGCAGCGCGTCCACCCGCTCGGCCAGGATGGCCACCTGGGCCTTCTCCAGCGCGACGCTGGTGATGCGGGTGCCGTCGCGGGCCTGGAGGAAGAAGGTGCGGGATCCCGGCTCACCGACGGTGCCGGCGACGAAGCGCTCGGGCGGGTCGTAGTCGAAGACCTGACGCGGCATGGGCTTCACCCTACGACGTCAGGGTCGCGGCGCTCGCGCCCGGCGGTCGCGCAGCGTCACGTGCCGGCGCCGCCGCCGACGACGGCGTCGCTGCTCGCCTTGCGGGTGCGCCGCCCCTTCTTCGGCGGGGGCGTGAGCAGCGCGGCGAGCTCGGTGCCGGAGTCGTTCACCCGCACCACGAAGGGGCGCAGCTCGGTGTAGTTGATGACGGTGACCGACGCCGGGTCTACCACGATCCGCTGGAACTGGTCCAGGTGCAGGCCGAGGGCGTCGGCCACGATCGCTTTAATGACGTCGCCGTGCGACACCGCCACCCACACCGCGTCCGAGCCGAGCCGGGCGTTCCAGTCGCGGACCGCCGCGACGGCGCGCTGGGCCATCGACGCCATCGACTCTCCGCCGTCGCCCGGGAAGGTGACCGCGCTGGGGTGGGCCTGCACGACCTTCCACAGCGGGTCCTTGGCCAGGGTCTTGAGCGGCTGCCCGGTCCAGTCGCCGTAGCGGACCTCGCCGAGCCGCTCGTCGGTGTGGAACGGAAGCGGCGCATCGGTACCGCGGCCGTCGAGCACGGCGGCGGCGGTCTCCTGGCAGCGCTGCAGCGGGCTGGCGACGACGGCGGCCAGCGGCACACCGGCCAGCCGCGCAGCCGCGGCACCGGCTTGCTGGCGCCCGGTGTCGTCCAGCCCGACGCCCTCGGTCCAGCCGGCGAGGACCCCGCCGGAGTTGGCCGCGGTGCGGCCGTGGCGCAGCAGCACGACGGTGGTCACGGCTCGCCACCCTACGGCCCGTGACGGCGCGGCGGCACGGCGAGCCTCGGCGCCGGCAGCGGGCGCGCCGCCGGGTGCCGCCGCGCGCGGGGTGCGAGCATGAGCACGTGATCGTGGACTGCGCGCTCTACCGCGAGGGCAAGCGCACCGACGAGTCCCGCAGCCTGCCCCGGCTGGCGGCGCAGGCGCGTGCCGACTCCGACTCGTTCGTGTGGATGGGCCTGTTCGAGCCGAGCCCCACCGACCTGACCGGCGTGGCGCGCCTGTTCGGGATCCACCCGCTGGCGGTGGAGGACGCGGTCAAGGCGCACCAGCGGCCCAAGCTCGACGTCTACGACAACCTGCTGTTCCTTGTGCTGCGGACCGTCTGGTTCGACCCGAAGGCCGAGTCGGTGAGCACCGGGGAGCTCATGGTGCTGCTCGGCGAGCACTTCGTGCTCACCGTCCGGCACGGCGAGGGCGGCTCGCTGGAGAACGTCCGCCACACGCTCGAGCACGGCGACGCGCTGCACCGCTACGGCCCCGCCGCCGTCCTGCACGCGATCTGCGACGCCGTCGCCGACCGCTACCTCGAGGTGGCCGAGCAGGTCGAGGACGTCGTGGAGCACGTCGAGCTCGACGTCTTCGGCGACGACAAGGCCGACGACTCCGCCCGCATCTACCGGCTCAAGCGCGAGGTGCACGAGTTCCGCCGGGCCGTCGTGCCGCTGGTCGAGCCGAGCAGCAGGCTGGCCGCCGACGACTCCGTGCCGTTCGTGCACCCGGACCTGCGCCCGTTCTTCAACGACGTGAGCGACCACGTGCTGCGGGCTTCCGAGCAGGTGGAGTCCTACGACCGCCAGCTGTCCGACATCGTGCAGGCCCACCTGTCCCAGGTGGCGGTGCGCCAGAACGAGGACATGCGCAAGATCTCCGCCTGGGTGGCGATCGCGGCCGTGCCGACCATGCTGGCTGGCATCTGGGGGATGAACTTCGACCACATGCCCGAGCTGGGCTGGGCGTTCGGCTACCCGGCCGCGCTCTCGCTCATGCTGGTGGCGTGCCTGGTGCTGTACCGGATGTTCAAGCGCAGCGGCTGGCTGTGACCGCTGCGGCGGGGCCTCACCACGTGCGGGTCAGGAAGACGCTGTTCGGGTCCTCCCGGTAGGGGCCGAAGGGCGGGCAGAGCACGAAGCCGGCGGCGGCGTACAGGCGCCGTGCGGGAGCGAAGAAGTCCATGCTGCCGGTCTCCAGCGAGACCCGCCGCACCCCCCGGTTGCGGGCGTCGGCCAGCACGTGGCCGAGCAGGAGCGTCCCGATCCCCCGCCCGCGCCGTGCCGGGTCGGTGCGCATGCTCTTGAGCTCCTCGTGGGCCTCGGCCGGCCCGGGCCCGGCGTCCTGGCGCGGCAGGGCGACCAGCGCGGCGGTGCCGACGAGGTCCGAACCGTCGTGCACGACCCAGAGCCGCACCCCGGGCGCCTGCAGCGCCGACAGGTCCAGTGCGTGCCGGCTCTCCGCCGGCGCGGTCGGGGCCAGCTCGTCCAGATGGGCCTGCAGTAACCGGCGCAGCCGCGGGTCGGCGAAGTCGGCGCGCTCGACGTGCGGCGTTCCGTTGCTCACCGCTGCTCCTTCCGCTCGGGCGGACTGTTGCCGGTGCACGGGCGGGCGGGTGCAGCCTGTCACGACGTGCAGGACCTCCTCCTCTCCGGAGCGGCGGCATCACCGGCGACGCTCGGTGCGAGACGGTCCGAGCAGCCGGGAGTGGGCTGTGGTCGCAGACGGGCGCGCGGGTGCGGACGGGGCGAGGATCCTCGCGGAGGCGGACCTCGACGTCGAGCGCGGACGACGCAGCGTGGACCGGGGGCGGACAGGGCGTGCGGAGCGTGCGCCGGGGCAAGGGTGCGAGGTGCACCTCGCCACCCCTGGACGGCGGCCCGCCACCGACCGGCCGCAGCGCCCGCTCGACGAGCGGGAGCACCGCACGCTCGACCACCTGGCCCAGAGCGGCAGCCGGCGTCTGGGCAGCGTCTACTACCGCGCGTCGTGCCCGGCCTGTGGACAGCCCGCCGTCTGGCACGACCAAGCGGTGGGGCAGCTGCCGGGGCTGGCCGTGGTCCGCACGACGTCGGAGGTGGCGGTCTGCACCACCTGCGACAGCGAAGGGCGCTGACCCGAGCCGGCCGTGGTCAGCCGGAGGCTGTCAGCACCCCGGTGAGGCACAGCACGACCACGACCACGCCGAGCGCGATGCGGTACCAGACGAACGGCTTGAAGCTGTGCCGCTCGTTGGCGACGTACTTGAGGAACCAGGCGATGACGGCGTAGCCGACGAAGAACGCGATGACGGTGGCCAGCGCGGTCTGCCCGCCGCCGGCGGCCGGGCCCGCGCTGGTGTCGCCGATCTTGCGCAGCTCGAACAGCCCGGAGGCCAGCACCGCCGGGATGGCCAGCAGGAACGAGTACCGCGCGGCGGCAGCACGCGTGTAGCCCATGAGCAGACCGCCGGAGATGGTGCCGCCGGAGCGGGAGACGCCGGGGATGAGGGCGAGGGACTGGGCGAGGCCGTAGAGCACGGAGTCGCGGAAGTTCAGGCGCGACAACGGTTTCTCGTTCACCGCGGTGGCGTCGGCCCAGGCCAGCACCAGGGCGAACAGGATGAGCGAGGCGGCCACCAGGTAGAGGTTGCGGAACGCGCTCTCGATCGGGTCCTGCAGCAGCAGGCCGAGCACGCCGATCGGGATCGTGCCGACGATGACGTACCAGCCCATCCGGGCGTCCGGCTCGCCGCGCAGCTCGGGACGGAACAGCGAGAGCGTCCAGGTGCGGATGATCGCCCAGATCTCCTTGCGGAAGTAGACGAGCACCGCCGCCTCGGTGCCTAGCTGGTTGACCGCCGTGAAGGCGGCGCCGGGGTCTCCCCAGCCGGCCAGCCGGGACACGATGAGCTGATGCGCGTTGCTCGAGATCGGCAGGAACTCGGTGAGTCCCTGCACGATCCCGAGCACGACGGCTTCGAACCAGCCGACCGACGAGTGCACGGCGGCTACTCCCCCAGCCCGGACAGCTCGAGCGCCTCGGCCACCGTGCGAACCGTGGCCACCCGCTCCTCCATCGACCCGGCGTAGACGGCCACGCTCAGCGTGGTGACACCGGCCTCGGCGTAGGCGTGCATGCGCTCGGCGATGCGCTCCTTGGGCCCGATCAGCGCGGTCTGGTCGATGAACTCCATCGGCACCGCGGCCGCGGCACCGGCGTAGTCGCGGGCCAGGTACTTGTCCTGGATCTCGGCGGCGGCGGCGTCGAAGCCGAGCCGCACCGCCAGCTGGTTGTAGAAGTTCTTCTCCCGGCTGCCCATGCCGCCGACGTAGAGCGCCGCGTAGGCGCGCACCGGCTCGGCGCACTTGTCCAGGTCGTCGCCGACGACCACCGGGACGGTGGGCACGACGTCGAAGCCCTCGAGGGTCTTGCCGACCTTCTCCCGCCCGGCCCGGATCGGCGCGAGCGAGATCTCGGCGTGCTCGGGCGAGAAGAAGATGGCCAGCCAGCCGTCGAACAGCTCCCCGCACAGCTCGAGGTTCTTGGGCCCGACGGCGGCGAGGTACATCGGGATGTACTCGCGCACCGGGTGCACGGTGAGCTTGAGCGCCTTGCCGGGGCCGTCCGGCAGCGGCAGCTGCCAGAACTGGCCGTCGTAGCGCACGGTCTCGCGGCGCAGCGCCATCCGCACGATGTCGGCGTACTCCCGGGTGCGGGCCAGCGGCTTGTCGAAGCGCACGCCGTGCCAGCCCTCGGACACCTGCGGCCCGCTCACGCCGAGGCCGAGGCGGAACCGGCCGCCGGAGAGCGTGTCCAGGGTGGCAGCGGTCATGGCGCAGTTGGCCGGCGTGCGCCCGGGGATCTGGAAGATCGCGCTGCCGACGTCGATCTGCTGGGTCTGGGCGGCCACCCACGCCAGCACGGTGGCCGCGTCGGAGCCGTAGGCCTCGGCCACCCACACCGAGGAGTAGCCGAGCACGTCGGCCTCACGGGCCAGGACGAGGTTGTCGGCGTCGTTGCCCATGCCCCAGTAGCCGAGGTTGAGCCCGAGTCGCATGCGGTCTCCCTGCTGTCCGCGACGTGACGCGTGCGCGCCGCAGGCACGCTATCGGGAGCGGTACGCCACCGCAGTGCCGCCTCGCCGAGCGGGCACGGACCGACCGGGCAGGCACTTGCCGACGCCCCAGTACCCTGCGCAGCCATGGAGCAGCGACGACTCGGTGCGACCGGGCTGCGCGTCTCGCGCCTGGCCCTGGGCACGATGACCTGGGGCCGGGACACCGACGAGCACGAGTCCGCCGACCAGCTGCGCGCCTTCCTCGACGCCGGCGGCACCTTCGTGGACACCGCCGTGTCGTACGGCAACGGTGCCGCCGAGCAGGTCCTCGGCGGGCTGCTGGGCTCGCTCGTGCCGCGCGACCAGCTGGTGATCGCCACCAAGGCCGGCATCGACCGGCGCAGC
>JBQCHF010000024.1:0-9363 GCA_051954955.1 Motilibacteraceae bacterium | reverse complement strand
CTAGTGTCGCGCGTCGTTAGTTGATTTACAGCGGTGGGGTTGGGACGATGCCGTATGTCGTCTTCCAAGCTGGTGATCAGCGACGAGGACCGCGAGGTCCTGGAGTCTTGGACGCGCTCGCGGTTGGTCCCTGCCGGGCATGTGGAGCGGGCCAGGATCGTGCTGGCGGTCGCGGACGGCGCCGGCACCACCGGTGCGGCGGCGCAGGTGGGGGTGTCCCGCCCGACCGTGATCAAGTGGCGGAACCGGTTCGCCGAGCACGGCATCGCGGGTCTGGACGACGAGCCGCGCAGCGGCCGGCCCAAGACGATCGACGACGCGCAGATCATCGCCGCGACACTGGACCCGCCGCCGGCCACGCTCGGAGTGACGCACTGGTCCACCCGGCTGCTGGCCGCGCACCTGGGCATCGGCGATGCGACCGTGGCGCGCGCATGGCGCAGGTACTGCCTCAAGCCATGGCGCCGCGAGACCTTCAAGTTCTCCACCGACCCCGAGCTGGAGGCCAAGGTCCGCGACGTGGTCGGGCTCTACCTGGACCCGCCGGAGAAGGCGGTCGTGCTGTGCGTGGACGAGAAGTCCCAGATCCAGGCACTCAACCGCACCGCCCCGATCCTGCCGCTGCGCCCCGGGCTGCCAGAGAAGGCCACCCACGACTACGTCCGCAACGGCACCACCACCCTGTTCGCCGCCCTCGAGGTCGCCACCGGCCGGGTCACCGACGCCTGCTACGACCGGCACGGCAAAGCCGAGTTCCTGGACTTCCTCAAGAAGGTCGCCAAGGCCTACCCCCGCCGCCAGCTGCACGTCGTGGTGGACAACTACCACACCCACAAGCACGCCGACATCAACGCCTGGCTGGCCAAGAACCCCCGGGTCACCCTGCACTTCACCCCGACCAGCGGCTCCTGGCTGAACCTGGTCGAGGTCTTCTTCGGCATCATCACCCGCCAAGCGATCCGCCGCGGATCCTTCGACAGCGTCAAGCAGCTCGTCACCGCCATCAGCACCTTCATCGACGGCTGGAACGAACGCGCCCACCCGTTCACCTGGACCAAGACAGCCGACGAGATCCTGCCCCACACCCGTAAACGAGATTCAGACGCGCGACACTAGGTGGTGAGACGTACCGCTGCGAGTAGGGGACGATCGAGCGCTCGCCAAAGGTCACGCGCACCGCCAGCACCTCCCGGCCCGGATAGAGGGCTGCGGCGCGCGCGGACATGAAGCGCTGCAACTGCAGGAAGGTGTTCTTGAAGGAAACGTCGAGCTGATGCTGGGCTTGTGCCCGCGCGTCCGCAGGTAGCTCGTCGATCTTCTGCATGGCAGCGGCATAGCGATGAGCCGACCCGTCGAGAGACAGGAAGATCCCCGGGAGCTTGGTGGGGTTCAGGGGGAACCGGCGAGGCGTCCTGTCGACGGCGGTCTCGACCTCGACCTCGCCGGTCTCGACGATGGCGCCGTCCGGGTGGCGCAGCCGTGTCTTCAGGTACACCTCGTCATCAGCCGACCCCGGGGTCGGCGCGAAAAGCTGCCAGTCCTGCCAGAAGTACGGTTCGAGGACGCTGGCCGCGCGCGGCTGGAGGCGGCTCTGAGCGGCCGACGGGGGAGCGTTGTAGACGAGGCAGGCCACCACGAAGAGCAACGCCGGGAGCCCACCGGCCACGAGGGCGATGCGGACGCGCCAGGGGATGGCAGGGGTGTTCTCCTGGCCGTTGGTCCCCACCGCTGCGGCGGGCTGAGACTCGAAGGTTGACGTAGTCATGTGAAGGTGCACTCCGGAGTGTTGGAGCCCGAGGCTGCGCCGAGCGCACCCGGCTACGGACGACAGCCGCAGCCGGGTGCGCGTCAGCGCTACCGGTGACTGTCGATGCGTCCTAGTGAGGAGCGTCGAACTGGAGGTCGCCGGCGATCACGCCATGAGCCACCGCGGGTCCGCCGGAGGAGGAGGAGGAGGAGGACGACTCCGACGACGAGGACGACTTGAAGAACGAGGTCGTCTTCGCCGCGTACTGCACCGTCTTCAGGGCGGCTGCACCGGCGAGAGCGTTGGCGGCTGCCTGCAGCACGGCGTGGAAGAACTGCGGACTGACCTCGCTGTCGACGACGGTGGCAGTCGTGAGGGAACGGTTGGCCGCGGCGGACTGCTGCGGCAGCGTGGCCGCCGAGGCGGACTCCGCAACCGGGACCAGGAGCAGGCCCGCCACCGAGACGGCCGCGGCGGCGACGGTGAACTTGCGCTTCTTCATGTCAGCTCTCCAGCTGGCAGGAGGAGCTCCCGAGGGAGTTCCTGAACGGTGCCGCCTCATTCGGGGCAGCACCCGGAGGCTAAGAACTGCCTGATACGCAGAGGAAGTTGAATTGACGCACATTTGAGGTGCTGTCGGCAGGTGAGCGTCGCCGTAAATGGGTGCCGGAGGTCACGTGCGGACGACGCGACCTCGGACCAGTGGTCCGCGCACGTCCTCGAAAGCCAGGTCGAGACCGACGCCGTCACGGTCGGCCTGCAGATGCAGGTGGGGCTCGGAGCTGTTGCCCGAGTTCCCCACCTGCCCGACGAGCTGACCGGTCTTCACCACGTCGCCCTGGCCCACCGTGACCGTCCCGGGGCGCAGATGGCACAGACGGACGAGTTCGGCGCCAGTGTCGATCACGACCGAGTTGCCGGCTGGGGGGCAGTACCGAAGGGGGCCGCCGGGCACCTGGTCCTCCAGGGCGTCGAAGGTCGAGGCGACGACGCCGTCGCACGGCGAGTAGACCGGCTGTCCATAGGCGGCGTAGGTGCGCAGGTCCGAGAGGCCAGGCGCCCGTGTCCGGGTACCCCACCGGCCCGTCCGCACGAGGTCGACGGCTGCGCGCTGGTCGCGGAACGAGTAGTGGTGGTTAAGGAAGCGCCCCCCACCCTGAACCACGTACCACTCACCGCGCAGCGGGAAGCGCAGCGGCGTGGACACGCCCACTCCCCACCGGTGCCGCCGTCCTGCGACAGCGACCGAGGCCAGCCCGGCGAAGTAGGCCGCAGCCGCGAGGACCCAGCCGACACTGGTGCCGTCTCCCAGAGGCAACGAGGAAAGGCGCGCGCCGCTTGCCAGGAGAGCGAGCGAACCAGCCAGCGCGAGCAGGCGCGAGACCTGCGGCACCTGCCGGAAGCCGAGAACTGCGAGCCAGGAGAACCAGACGGCGGCGGCAAGAGCAGCCGATGCGGCCCATCCCCACCTGCTGTCTGCTCCCCAGCACAACCACGCCCCGTACCAGGAGCCCAGCGGCAGTGTGGTGCTGGCCCACCACAGTGGATGGGTCCCTCCGGCGCGGAACCTTCCTACGCCGGTCCGCGCGCGCGAGATGAGCAGACCGACGAGCTGGCCCTCGTCGTCTAGGTGCGCCCATGCGAGCACATGCCCGCGCGGGCCTTCGATGTGCAGCCCGTCACGCGCGTCGACCACGCGGGAGATACCTCCGAGCCTGGAACGCGTCGCGCGCACGACCTCTGCGAGTTGCTGCGAACCCACTCGCTCGAGCAGACGGGGCGCGGTGCGGGCCCATGTCTCCGGAGCGCTGTCGAGAAGCGCTGTCAGCGCCGCGACCTCAGCGCTGCGGTCCTGCGTGAGTGTCTCCGCTCGGCTCATCGTGGTCCCCTCCGCCGGCCCCGAGTCCTGGCCCTGGCTAGGAGCCAGCCGGACCCGGCAGGACGCATGCGAGCCGGGATCACGACGAGCAGGATGCCCTGTCGACAGATGCAGGGGCAACGCCCCGGCTGCAATATCAATTCTGTCTCAAGCGGCCTGCC
The DNA here is from genome assembly GCA_051954955.1 of Motilibacteraceae bacterium. Lineage (GTDB taxonomy): Bacteria > Actinomycetota > Actinomycetes > Motilibacterales > Motilibacteraceae > JBQCHF01. The sequence goes on along the minus strand of JBQCHF010000024.1, from coordinate 5,576 downwards.
GGCGTGACCGCGACGGGCAGTACTGTCCGGCGCGTTCCCAGCCCGGCATGCCCGCGGGCGCCACCAGCAGAAGGGGTTCCCGTGCGATTTCGCCGCGCCGGAGGCGTCAGCGTTCTGACGGTCCTGGGCCTTCTCTCTGCGGGGGGAGTCGCCGGTGCGGCGACGAACGCACCTGCTGGACCTATGGGACCGGTGGTGCCGGTCGCCACCGCGGGAGTCGGTGCTCATGGTGTCGGAGCCGGCACCCGAGGGGGGCAGCTGCGGACGGTCCGGCTCTACCTGCGCCCCAAAGATCCGTACGCGATGGCGAGCTACGCCCGGGAGGTCACCGATCCGGGCAGTCCCCTGTACGGGCGATTCCTGTCCCCCGGTCAGTTCGACCGCCGGTTCGGGCCGTCCAAAGGGGAACGGGAGCGCTTAGAGCGCTGGCTGACCCGCGCAAGGCTGCACGTCACCGTGAACAGTCGGCACTACCTGGAGGTCACAGGTGCCGATGCCGATCTGACGCGGGCTCTGCGCGTCACCGGAGAGCGTCATGCCCCATGGCGAGACGAGCTCGTCGGTCCGGCCGGCCCGGCCCAGCTGCCGGCGAGCATCGCCGCCTCGGTGCTCGTCGTCACCGGGCTCGCACCCGCGCCAGGCGCCATACCGCTGAGCCGGGGGAGTCGTCTCGACGTGGCGCCGCCTTCGGTTCTTCGCGCCGGTGGGAAGTCACGTGCGGGCGGCATCGCGCCGACTGCCACGGCGGCCGACGGCAGCCGTTGCTCGGACTATGTAGGACAGCTCGCGGCCACCGATGTGCCGGGGTTGCACGGCAGCCCGCTCTCGCTCGCGACCTGCCCGTACCCGCCCGCACTATTGCGCAAGGCGTACGGGGCCGGGCTCCCCGGTGGGAGTGGGAAGGGGCGAACCGTGGCCGTGGTTGGCGCCTACGGCTCGTCGACTGCCCTGGAGGACCTCGATCGGTTCGCTGCCGTGACCGGGGACGCGCCGCTCCGCGGCGGCCAGTACGACGAGGTCGTGGACCGCAGCGGCTGGTCGGTCAGTCCTGCGTGTGCTCCGCCTGACGTGTGGTCAGGAGAACAGGCTCTGGATCTGGACTCCGTGCACAGCTATGCCCCCGATGCGAACATCCTCTACGTGGGCGCCGACTCTTGCCTCAACGACGACCTGTTCGACGCTGAGGCCACCGTCATCGACCAGCACGCCGCGGACATCATCTCCAACTCCTGGGCTGAGGTCGCCCATGCCGACCCGGTGCACCTGACCCCGGAGATGGTTCAGGCCTGGAACTACCTGTTCCAGCAGGCGGCCGTCGAGGGCATCGGCGTCTATGCCGCGTCCGGGGACTGTGGCGACGCGTCCCCGGAGGCAGCCGCCACCGGGTCCAACTGCGACCTGTCCACGACCCGGGCGCAGGCGACCTTCCCCGGCGCGTCCCCATGGGTGACGTCGGTCGGGGCGACCACCCTCGCGACCGACGCGCGCGGCGACTACGCGTGGGAGACGAGCATGGGCGATGCGGTGTCCATCCGGCCCGGAGGCACCGGTGACTGGGCGCCCTGGCCCGGCGTGTTCGCCTTCGGCGGCGGAGGTGGCCCCGGCGACGCCGCACAGCCCTGGTACCAGCGAGGAGTCGTTCCTTCGGCGCTGTCCTGGCGCAACGGCGGCGACCGCCGTGTGACGCCGGACGTTGCGATGGAGGGTGACGACGCGCTCCCGGTCCTGGTCGGCTACACCATCGACGGGACATTCGAGCTGCTCGGGTTCGGCGGCACCTCTGCCGCCACTCCCGCGTTCGCGGCGATGCAGGCCGATGCCGAACAAGCGTGGTCCCGCACGATCGGCTTCTCCAACCCGCTCCTGTACTCCCTATCCCGACATGGGTTGCTCAACGACGTCGGCGCGAGGGAAGCACCGGTCCCCGCCGTGGTCCGGGACTACGGGCCCGAGGCAGGGGAGTACCGGTACGTCCTCTACTCGCTGGGTCAAGACCACGGGCTGCCCGCCAGAGCTGGGTACGACAGCGCGACAGGTCTGGGCTCGCCCTCGACCGGGTACCTGCGGTGGTTCCGCGCGCATGGCTGACGCAGTCGTCGTCGGCGCCGGCCCCAACGGGCTGGCCGCTGCCGTGAGCCTCGCCCGAGCGGGGGTCTCGGTGACGCTGTTCGAGGGCCGGCAGGAGGTCGGGGGCGGGACGCGCAGCAGCGACGCCGTGACGCTTCCGGGCCTGCTGCACGATCATTGCTCGGCCGTGCATCCGCTCGGCGCTGCCTCGCCCTTCCTGCGCAGCCTTTCCCTCGAACGGCACGGTCTTCGCTGGGCCTGGCCGACGATCGACGTCGCCCACCCTCTCCTGCATGGGCCGGCGGCGGTGCTGGAACGGTCGCTGGAGCGAACGGCGGCCGGGTTGCGCGGCGCGGACAGCGGGTGGTGGCACCGCCTCTTCGGGACACTCAGCCGCCATTTCGACGATCTCGCCGAGGACTTGCTAGGCCCGCTGATCCGAGCGCCGCAGCATCCTCTGCTGATGGCGCGGTTCGCGGCCGAGGCCGGCTGGCCGGTCACCTCGTTGGCCCGTGTCTTCGCAACTCCTGCCAGTCGTGCCCTTCTCGCCGGTGTCGCGGCTCACTCGGCAGGACCCTTGACCTCGCCGGCAAGTTCCGCGGCAGCCGTCGCTCTCGTCGCGGCCGGCCACAGCCACGGCTGGCCGGTGGCGGTCGGCGGGTCGGCGCGCATCTCGGCGGCGCTGCTGGCCGAGCTCGAGGAGCACGGCGGGAAGGTGGAGACGGGCGCGTGGGTCGGGTCGCTCGCCGAGCTTCCGCGCGCAGAGGTGACGCTGCTCGACGTGGCCCCGGGAGCCGCCGTCAGGATCTGCGGAAGCCGGCTCCCGGCGCACACGGCGGCCGCGTACCGCCGCTGGCGGCATGGACCCGCCGCGTTCAAGCTCGATCTCGCCGTCGACGGTGGGGTTCCCTGGCAGGACGAGAGATGCCGACATGCTGGAACGGTCCACGTCGGCGGCGAGCTCGATGAGATCCGGCTCGCCGAGGCCTCGGTCGCCCGCGGGCAGATGCCGGAGCGCCCCTTCGTCCTGGTGGCCCAACAGCACGTCGCGGACCCGGGTCGCGCTGTCGGCTCGGTCGTCCCCGCGTGGGCTTACGCACACGTCCCTCGCGGGTGGGGCGGGGATGCCACCGAGAGGATCCTCGCCCAGATCTCGCGGTTCGCGCCGGGTCTTCGGGAGAGGATCATCGCGCTGCGGGCAACCACCGTGGCGAATTTCGCGGAGGGCAACCCGAACTTCGTCGACGGAGACATCCTGACGGGGGCCAGCAACCTCCGCCAGTTGCTCGGCCGCCCCCGCTTGGCCAGGGATCCGTACGCGACGGGGATTCCGGGGGTGTTCCTCTGCTCGGCGGCGACGCCACCCGGCCCTGGGGTTCACGGGATGTGCGGCTTCGGGGCCGCGCGGTCCGCGCTCAGCTATCTGCGGTCGACGTGACGACCGGAGCGGACGGGACGACGATCTCCATGCGGAGCCCGCCGCTCGTCGCACGTGTCGCGGTCAGCGACCCGCCGTGCTGGACGAGCAGTGTCGAGGCCACGGCGAGGCCGAGGCCCGAACCGGGGACGTCCGCTCGCGTCCTGCCGCGCCAGAACCGCTGTTTCGCCAGCTCCAGATCCTCGGGGGGCATGCCGGGGCCGGTGTCCGTGACCTGCACCAGGACTCGGTCGTCGTCCGCGAACACCTCGACGCTCACCTGCCCGCCGTGGGAGGAGAACTTGATGGCGTTGTCGAGCACGACGTCCAAGGCGCCGGCCACCGCGCCGGGATCGTGCCAGCCTGGGGCTGACTCCGGCCCGGTGTAGGCGACGGCGATGCCGGCGGGACCCGCCAGGCACTGCCAGGACTGGAGCCGCTGAAGGACGCAGGCTGCGACGTCGAACGCCGCGGCGCGCCGGTGCACGTGCTCCGCAAGGGCCTGGGACAGCATTGCGTCGAGAACCGCCGCCAGGTGCCGTCCATCCTCGAACGCTGCCTGTGCCGTCGTCGCTCCGGACGGCGTGAGCACGCCGGGCCCCTGCGCGCAGAGGGTCTCCAGTCGCAGCAGCAGTGCGTTGAGCGGGTTCCGAATCTGGTGGCTGGCATCGGCGACGTAGTCGCGCTGGGACTCGACGAGTCTTTGCAGCTGCCCCACCATCAGATTGAAGGAATCCGACAGACGTCGGACGAGCACCGTGCCCTGCCCGGTCTCTGCGCGGGCCTCCAGATCGCCCGCTCTGATCCGCAACGTCGCCGCGCAGAGGGCTTGCAGGGGCTGTCTGATCGACCGGGACAGCTGACACAGGGACAGGGCGAGCACCGCCAGAGCGACCACGGCACCCAGCGCCAGGAGCGACCAGGCGCGAAGGATGCGCCTACGCACACCGCCCGTGGGTGCGAACACGACGACGGCGCCCGTGACACGGCCTCTGCTGACGATCGGCTGCCCGGCCAGGAGCAGAGAACGGCTGGGCCACACTGTGCGCGGCGCCGGCCATTGCCTGCCCGACAGCAGGGCAGCGAGTCGGGATCTCGAGGCGCTGGCAAGCAGTCGGCCGAGAGGTCGTGACGAGAGCGTCACTGCCCCTCGTTCGTCCAGGACGACCGCGGGAGCGCCGTGCTCGATGTCGTAGTGCCGCAGCCTGGCCGCGAGCTCCGTGTCGCCTCGGCCGCCCGTGCCGCTGGCGGCATCACTCGCCAGCAGGCTCGCTGCCTCGGCGCTGGTCATGAACACGGACTGGACGTCGCTGACGGCGACATCCCGCGCCGCAAGAAGACCGAAGCTGACGAGGATGCTCACCAGCAGCGACCCGAGGATCGCTGTCAAGCGCATGGAACGATCTGACCCGACGACTCGACGGGCCTCAGGAGGGCAACCTCAGGCGGTAACCCACCCCGCGAATCGTCTCGATCAGCCCAGCCGAGCCGAGCTTCGACCTCAGTGCTGCGACGTGCACCGTGAGCGTGTGCTCACAACCGCGCCAGTCGGACTGCCAGACCCGCGACATGAGGTGCTCCCTGCGGAAGACGACACCGGGGTCGCTCGCCAACAGGGAGAGGAGCTCGAACTCCTTCCGGGTCAGGGCGACGTCCTGACCGTCCACCTGGATCGTCTGTCGATCGATGTCGACGACGAGGGCGGTGTCGTGGCCGGCTTGGCTGGCGGCACCCGAGCCGGCCGAGGCGCTGGTAGCGGCGGTGTCTCGGCTCCTCCGCCTGAGCGTGGCGTGCAGGCGGGCCAGCAGCTCGAGCGTCTCGAACGGCTTGACCAGATAGTCGTCCGCACCCAGGTTCAGGCCGTGGATGCGCGTCCTGGTGTCTGCTCGGGCGGAGGTGATGAGGACGGGGACGTCGGCCGCCCGCTGCAACTGGCTCAGAACGTCGAACCCGTGTCCTGCATCTCTGCTTGAGTGCAGTACTGTGGATTCGTGATTGAGTCGGATCGTCCTGTGGGCGGAGTTGATTACCCGCGTACGTACCAGGAGTTCCAGGAGTGGTTCCCTGACAACGCCGCCTGCGTTGAGTACCT
>JBQCHF010000023.1:0-37484 GCA_051954955.1 Motilibacteraceae bacterium | reverse complement strand
GGTGACGTGACTGCCGTCGGCCTTGGTCAGGTGCGCCTCGTAGGCCGCGCCGTCCGCGTCGGTCTCCACCCGGTCCACCGTCGCGCCGGGCACCTTCGCCAGCGCGGCGGCCTTCACCTTCGCGGCGAGGTCCCCGGTCAGGGCCGTCTCAGTGCCGTGCGGACCACCCGGCCCCGGGCGGCGACCGTCGGGAGCCGACGGCGCGCCGGCGGTGTGCGTGCTGCTGGCCGAGGGGGTGGGGGCGGTGGTGGCGGCCTGCGCTCCGACGGTGCCGGCGAGGATCCCGCCAGCGATGGCACCGGCGGCCAGGAGGCCGATCTTCCGTCCGGTCGAGGAGAGGTTCATGAGGGTTCGCTCCGTTCGGTCACGTCAGCCGTCCGTGCTGACACCCGAACTCTCGACGTCGCTCCTGCCGCCGGGCTGGCGCGCGCCTGGGACGGACCTGTGAGGTCTCGAGGGTTGCGGCCTACTCGCCCACGCTGCCGTCGATCAGCTCGCGGACCACGTCGAGGTGCCCGGCGTGCCGGGCGTACTCCTGCAGCAGGTGCAGCAGGACTCGCTCCAGGGTGGCCGGGGGCGCACCGTCCCAGCGCTCGCCCGGCACCCCGACGTCGTCGAGATCATGGCGTGCCACGACCTCACGGGTGCGCTCGCCCTGCTCACGCAGGGCGCCCACCACCTGTGCCGCCGTCGACCCGGACGGCACGTGCCACCGGCCGTCCTCCCAGTCGGCCCACGGGTCGTCGACGTCCTGGCCCTCGAAGCCCCAGACGAGCCAACGCCGCTCGACGTGGGTGAGGTGATGCAGCAGCTCCAGCGGGCTCCAGCCCGAGGGCAGCCGGCTGCCGCGCAGCTGGTCCTCCGACAACCCCTGCACCTTGGTCAGGACCGTGTCCCGGAAGTAGTCGAGGTAGCGGACCAGGACCTCGCTGCGCGAGGCCGCCGCTCCGGTCGGCTCGGGGAACGGTCGGACATCGTTCACACGGCAACGCTACGGGTTCGGGCTCCGGAGGCGCCGTCCTCGCTCAGCGCCGTCTGCCGAGCTCGCGCTCGACGTCCTCGTCGGTCACCTCGCGCCGGTAGTAGGTGTCCCAGCCGTCGAGCAGAAGGAGGGCGCCCCAGCCCCCCATCACCCAGCCCGGCCAGAAGTACCCCGCGCCGGTGACCGCCCAGACGACGACCAGGAAGACATTGACGACGACGTAGGCGACCACGTCCCCGCGGAACTTCCGCTTGCGCACGAGCCGCGCCCGCGCCGCCTCGTAGTCGGAGGTCGTCTGCGTCATCACGCACCGCCATCGCTCGCCGGTCCGCGACCAGCGTCTCGCCGCGTCCACCGCGGCGACCAGGTTCCTTGGTCCCCTCCGCGCACAGGAGACGGGAGGGACCCGGACGGTGCTGCGGTGGGCCCCGTGGGGCTCGAACCCACAACCCACGGATTAAAAGTCCGCTGCTCTGCCGATTGAGCTAGAGGCCCGGGTCAGGGCACGACCCTGTGTGCGACGCGGGGAGGCACCGGTGGAACAACCCGGCGGCAGCCTACTCGTGCCGCCCCACATGGTGCGGCAAGCGCTCGGCAGGAAGACCAGGCGGTGTCGGGTGCTGCTGAGGCAAAGCGGGGAACGGCTGGAGAGTGAGCAGCAATCGCGGCAGGCTCGGGGGCCGACGACCGGACGAGTCCATGGTCGGGCGCACCTACCTCGAGCGTGGCCGGCCCGTCGTCGTCCTCGTGCGCTGGGGCCCAGGGCGAGGGCAGCGCAACGTGCTGATCCGGCGGGAGGACGGCAGCGAGGTGGTTCGACCGTTCCGCGGCCTGCGCCGACCTCCGGGCTCACCGCCGTCGACGAGCATGGCGCCGGCGAGTCAGTTGCCATGAGCCCGCCGCAGACACCGCGGTGCATGCGCCACCCGGACAAGCGCCGCTACGCCAGCGCACTGGAGGCAGCCGCCGCCCTGAACGACATCGAGCAGCGGCGCATCGCCGGCGACCGCCCCGTGCCCGAAGCGCCGCTGGCGCCCGCGCTGTGCCTGACCTGCCGGGGCTGGCACCTGGTGCGGGTGCACCGGACGGTGGCACCGGCCGGCGGCGAGAACACCTGAGCGCCCCTGCCTGAGGGGAGTCAGACAGCCGGCTCGGAATCCAGGTCGAACGCCGCCGCCAGCTCGTCCAGCGTGAACTTGTTGCGCAGCTTGCAGGCGCTGTTCTGGTTGGCGAACATCCCCTTCTTCCACACCGCCTGCTCCCGCGGTCGGGTCTGCGCCCAGCTGACCGGCACGACGTACTCCGCGGTGTCCTCGCCGGTGAGCCCGTCGGCGTGGCTGTACGAGCCCTTGAGCGGTAGCTCCTCGAGCCGCCGCTCGCTCCCGTCCACGGGCACTGTCGCCTCGTCGAAGCGCCGGGCGGGGCCGATCACCCGGCCCACCCCCACATAACCGGTCTTGGGGATACAGGCGAAGACCCGAGCACCCTCGGGCAGGCTGCGCAGCGTCTTGGAGAACCACTCCCCGCCGCCGGCAGAGACGAAGCCATATGTCCGGGCGTCGTCCCAGCTCCTCGATCCGGGCTCATCGCCGAAGGAGATGTACCAGTCACTGCCGTTCCATGGCTCCTTGCTTCCGCTCTTGCTCCCTCCGGTCTTCGGTGGCGTCCTGGCCTCGTCGAGCAACCAGGTGCGCGCGAGGTAGGCGCGGTCGCCGTCGACGAAATAGCGGAAGAACACCACGTTGACCGGCACCTCGAAGCCGGACAGGTACTCGACGATCCGCTCGGTGGCCGGGTCGATGTCGCCGGCGATCACGGTCAGTCGGTGGCCGGTGTTCAGCTCCTCGGGGACGTTGCCGCCGAAGCAGCCGGTCCACGCCTCCTCGAACGCCTCCCCGGGCCGGTAGTGGCCGAACAGGTCCAGGACCGCGTCATGGCTCAACCCCTGCACCCATGACCCGTAGTCGAGGACCTGAGCGACCACCTCCCGAGGGGTCTTGTCCCGCTTGAGCTCGAGCACATGCAGCGCACCGTCGGCGTCCACCGCGAGGAGATCCACGAACTTGCCGTAGTCGGTGGGCACCTGCCGTCCGAGGAGCAGCAGGGAAGGACCGAGGATGGTCGGATCGTCCTCGATCATCTTCTCGAGCTTCGACTCGAGCGGGACGCCGGAGGACTCCACCTTGACGGGCACGCTTCCGTCGACCCGCCACAGGCCGATCTCCACAGGCATCGCGAACTCCTACACCTCGACGGACGCCCACCTTCGCACCCCGAATGCGTCAGGGCGACTGAAGCTCGTTCGCCCAGGCGGTCGCTCACATGTCCTACCCGTCGATGACGACCTTTCGCATCCAGCGCGGCACCTCGTGGTGCGGTGCGTCGCCGCGGACCAGCAGCGCGATGTAGCGGGCGCTCGGGTTCTCGACCGGCGGTCGATCGGGCCACGGGGTCTCGCCGTCGGTGGCGACGACCACCACATCCACCCGCGGGCGGAGGCCGGCCGCCGCCCGCAGCCCGGCGCGCATGTCCGTGCCGCCCCCGCCGACCAGGACGATGTCGCCGACGGAGCTGATCGTCTGCGCCTCGGCCGGGCTGCTGTCGCAGGCGATGACCTGCAGCCGGCGGCCACCCCGGCTGACCCGCCGGAGCACGCCCTTGGCCTCGGCGAGCGAGGCGCGCAGGTCGTCCTGGTCCATGGACCCTGAGGTGTCCTGCACCCAGGCCGCCGCGGGCGGCGGTTTCTCCACCATGCCGGGCAGCACCACCCAGGGGCTCGGGCTGCGGCTGGACGGGCGGTCGTAGGAGTAGTCCTGCAGCCCCAGGCGCGGGGCGAAGGCGCGCGAGAGCGTGGCGCGCAGCTCGGCGCGCCAGTCCACCCGCGGGTCGAGCAGGCTCTCGGCCCAGCGGAACATCCCGCGGGGGACCGAGCCCCGCCCGTGCTGACGGGCGTGCTGGAGCATCTTCTGCGCGGTGTCCTGGCGGATCAGCTCCGCCGAGCCGTCGTCGACCGAGCCGTCGTCGGTGTCCTCGTCGGCGAGGTCCCACGGTCGCTTCCCGCCGGCGGCACCCGATCCGCAGTCGACCTCGCCGAGCTCCTGGCCGATGGCCTGCTCCTCGACCGCGGCGACGTCGTCGGCCGGGAGCGTCGACTCGTCGGGCAGCGCCTCCATCTGACGGCGCAGGTGCTCGTGCAGCCGCCGGTAGACCTCCTCGGTCGACTCCCTCCGCTCAGCCGGCACCGGGAGGCCGTCGAGGGTCAACCGCCAGGAGGCGCCGACGGCGAGGCCCAGCTCGATCAGGTCGGTGTTGATGAAGGCGTCGGCTGCGTAGTTGAAGATCCGCGCGCGCCACCACGGTTCGCCCAGGGCGCGGAAGCGGTCGTCGTGCGCGCGCAACCGGTGGCTGACCTCGTGCACCCAGGACGCCTCGCACTCGGCGATGGGCTCGGCGAGCACGACCCGGGGGTTGTAGTAGACGCGCCAGCGGGCGTCGACGGCGTAGGAGGACACCTGGTCGGACTCCACCAGCACCATCCGGGACAGCGGGATCGCGAGGTAGGGATGCCGGTGGATCGCCCGGGCACGCCCGGCCTGCACCTTGGTGCGGGCCCGGGCGCGCTGGGCGTCGGACAGGACGGCGTCCGCGACGACGGACGGTCGCTTCCCCTGCTGCTGGGCCATCCCGCCTACTTCGCCTGGAGGTCCATGAGCACCATCATCTCGGCGAAGTGCTTGACCGTGGCCGGCGGCAGGATGGCGCCCTTGGGCACATAGGCCTTGCTGGCCCAGGTGCGCGCCGGGATCACCGCCATGTCCTTGAATCCGGCCTCGGCGATGGCGGTGAGGATCTGCCCCACGGCGTACCAGCGCTCCGGTGTCGGGGCGGCCCGGAACGCGGCGAGGACCGACTGGCCGATCGTGTAGGCGTGGTCCATCCGGCGCGGGCAGACGAACGTCTCGGGCGCGGCCAGCAGGACCTCCGGGTCGGGCAGGTCGAGGGTGGCGACCCAGGACAGGTAGGAGATGGCGGCGGCCGGGCCGACCGCCCCGGCCACCACCTTGTTGGTGCCGGACTGGCCGGCGTCCATGGCGAGCGCGTGCCCGTGCAGGACCGCCGCCGTCTCCCACGACCGCGGGGACGGCCACGCGTCGCCGCGCTCGCCCTCGCTGGCGGGCAGCACGGACTTCAGGTCCGGCATGTGACGCAGGAAACCGGCGACGTAGGAACGGGTCCTGGTCACCTCGGCCGCTACCCGGAGCGGGTCCACCGTCGGGAAGGTGAGCGGCTCGAAGCCGTTGGCGATGCCGTCGGCGACGACGTCGTAGGGGATCTCCCAGTCCAGGTGCACCAGCCGGTTGGCCAGCGGCGCGGCCAGGTCCCAGCCGTCGGCGGCGATATCGGCCGGGTTCATGGCCAGGACGAAGCGGGTCTCCTTGGGCAGCGGGGTGTCGCCGGCGACGCGTTCGAGGACCGGGCGCAGCAGCGCGGCCTGGGTGGCCGGCACCGCGGTGCTGACCTCGTCGATGAGCACGACGACCTTGCGCTCCCCCTCGCCGTCCGGCGCGACCGACTGCGCCAGCACGTCGCGCACCCAGGCCGACGGGATCAGCTGCACCGCACGGGTCCGCGGGTCCACCCACGGGATGCCGACGAAGTCGGCCGGCTGGTAGTTGGAGGCGATCAGGGTGCGGACGTACATGCCCTCGGCCGCGCCCAGGGACTCCAGCAGCGAGGACTTCCCCTCGCCGGGGCGGCTCTTGAGCACGAGCGGCTTGTTGGCCGCCAGGCACACCCGGAGGGCGGTGATGCTGTCCTGCCACTGCTGGTTCATCGGTCCGTGGTGCCCTCTCGGGTTCTCGCTGCGGTCAGCCGTCCGCGATCAGCCGTCTGCGATCAGCCGGCGGGGTGCCTGCCGAACGCTACGGGCTCGCTCCGACAGCGCCTTGCCCGGCGAGGTCTGTCGGGCCGGGCGGTGACAATGTCCGGGTGAGCGAGGGAGGGCAGGAGCGCCGGCTGGCCGAGGCGCTGGCTCCGCTCCTGGCGGCGCAGTCGGCCGGCCGCAGAGGACCGGCGCGGCGCGCAGCCCACCGCGCGCTGCTGGCCGCGCTGGGCGACGACCCCGACGGCGCGCTCGTCCGACGGCTGCTCGAGGACCCCGACCCCGGGGTGCGCACCCTGCTGGCGGACGCGACCGGCAGCGACACCGTGCTCACCGCGTTGCTCGACGACGAGGACCAGTCCGTGCTCGAGGCGGTGTCGGCGCGCCTGCTGCACATGCTGTCGGGGGAGGACGACGAGCCGGACGCGACCGGCTCGGTGGACGCCGACGTCGGGCCAGCGCCGCAGCAGGAGGACTGGGGCGCCTGAGCGCGCCCCACCCGCCCATGATCGTGAATGGTTGATGACGAGAATCCGCCATCAACCCTTCACGATCATCAGGAGGAGGGGGCGTCAGCTCAGCGGAGCGCCCTCGCAGCACGGGACGATGTGACCGCAGGCGTCGCAGCGCTGGTGCGAGGTCTCCCAGCGCATCGGCGAGCCGCAGTTGTCGCACGGCGCCAGGCCCGAGGAGGGCGTGGCGCACACGACGGGCCGGGCGGTCTTCGCGATGACGGCGTCCATGCCGCTCACGCTAGCCAGGGCCGGTCCGCCACAGGGGAAGGCGCACGGCTCACGCCGCCAGGTGCCCCCAGTCGGACTCCAGCTCGGACCATGGGCCGACCGCAGCTACCCGGCCGTCCACCAGCACGACCACCCGGTCGGCCTGGCGCAGCGCGGCCCGCTTGCTCGTCGCGCCGACCACGGTGCTGCGCCGGCGCCGCAGCGCCTGCCACAGCTCGACCTCGGTGCGGGCGTCCAGAGCGCTGGAGACGTCGTCGGCCAGCAGCAGCTCGGCGTCGGTGGCCAGGGCACGCGCCAGCGCGAGGCGCTGCACCTGGCCGCCGGACAGCCGGACCCCGCGGTGGCCGACCAGGGCGTCGTGGCCGCCGGCGCTCTCGACGTCGGGGCTCAGCCGCGCGTCCTCTACAGCGCGTAGGACTTCGCGCGGGTGGTCCAGCCGCACGTTGTCCCCGAACGTTCCCGAGAGCACCCGCGGCACCTGCGCCACGTGCGCGACCTGCCCCGGGCGCAGGAACACCTGCGGGTCCTCCACGTCGACGCCGTTCCAGCTCAGGCTGCCGGTGTGGTCGACCAGCCCGGCCATGGCCGACAGCAGGCTGGACTTGCCCGACCCGACCTGCCCGAGCAGCAGCACCAGCTCGCCGGCGTGCACGGTGAGATCCACGCCCTCGACGCCCACCGTGCCGTCGTCGTGCACCGCCGCGAGCCGGCGCAGCGCCAGCTCGCGCAGCGGGGTGACCGGCGGCGGCGGGGGCACCGGGGCGACCCCGCGCACCAGGTCCACGCCCGGCGGCAGGTCCATGAGGTCCACCCCGCCGGCCAGCTGCGAGGTGGCCTGCATCCAGGCGCGAGTGCCGGGCGCCTCGGTGATGACGGCACCGGCCACCCGGCCGAACCAGTCGAAGCCGTTGACGGCGGTGGTGACCAGCAGCGCGGTGGCCAGGCCCCAGCCGTCCTGCAGCAGGACGAACCAGCCGGCGACCACGCCGCACTTCACCAGCACCACCGGGACGCCGTCGAGCACCGCCTGGACGCGGTGCTCGAAGACCGCTGCGTCCACGCGCCCGGCGTCCACCTCGGCCAGGTGACGGCGAGCGTCGGGCGTCGCCGCGGCCAGCTTCACCGTGCGCGCGGACTCCAGCACCGACACCAGGCTGCGGCCGAACCGGGCCCGCGCAGCGGACGAGGCCGCCGCCGAGCGACCGGCCAGCGGGCGCCCCAGCGACGAGGCGAGGGCGGAGAGCACCATGACCGCCACCAGCACCCCGCCGGCGAGCAGGCTGCGGGCCGCCACCGCGGTGACGGCCACGATCGCGAGGCCGTTGACGAAGTCGACCCAGCGGTCGCCGTAGCGCGCCAGCCGGTCCGCGTCCATGGCCCGGGCCACCACCTCGCCGGCCGGGGTGCGGGGCAGCCGGTGCTGCATGGTCTGCCCGCGCAGCACGGCCATCCGCACCCGCAGCATCACCGCGACCCACCAGGACGGGTAGACGCGGGTGGCCGAGGACAGCAGCAGCGGCGCGAGCATGAGCGAGGCGACGAGCAGCACGGTCGTCATCACCGTCGTGGGCAGCGGCGTCCCGCCCGCCTGCAGCCCTTCGACCAGCCGCCCCCAGAGCAGCCCGGTCACCGCCCCGAAGGCACCGAGGAGGGCGGAGACGAGGAACAGCACCGCGCCGAGGAAGCCCCACCGGGGGTGGATGGACAGCAGGTGGGCGGTGGTGCGGGCCAGGCTCGGCCCGCTCCCGGGGTCGGCCACCGGGCGCGCCTCGCCGAGGCGACGGGCGCTGCCCAGCGGTGCGGCGTCGCGCGCGGGATCCTCGGACGCCTCCGGAGCCTCGACGTCACCGGCCGCGGCGAGCAGGTCGCGGAACGGCCCGGGCCGCTGCGCCAGCTCCGCGCGCAGCCCCTGCTGACGAACCTGCCCGGCGTCCAGCAGCACCACGTGCTCCACGCGCGCGGTGGTGGAGAGGCGGTGCGCCACCACGACGCCGGTGCGGTGGGACAGCAGCCGGTCGGCCGCCTGCACCACGCGCGCCTCGGTGACCGGGTCCATCCGGGCCGTCGCCTCGTCCAGCACGACCACCCGCACGTCCCGGACCAGCAGCCGGGCGAACGCCACCAGCTGCTCCTCGCCCGCGGACAGCGTGGCGCCGCCCGGGCCGAGCAGGGTGTCCAGCCCGTCGGGCAGCCCGGCCACCCAGTCGCCCAGGCCCAGCGCCTGCACCGCCTCCTCCACGGCGCCCCGCGGCACGTCGCGGAACAGCGTGATGTTCTCGGCCAGCGTGGCCGCGAGGATCTCGGTCCGCTGGGTCACCACGCCCACCGCGGAGCGCAGCGCGCGCAGGTCCAGCTCCAGCACGTCGACGCCGCCCAGGTGCACGGTGCCCGGCGGCGGCTCGACCGCGCGGGACAGCAGCGCGGCCAGCGTCGACTTGCCGCTGCCGGTTCGCCCGACCAGCGCGGTGGTGTGCCCGGCGGGCACCTCGACGTCGACGTCGCGCAGCGCGAAGGTGCCCTCGGGATAGGAGAAGTGCAGCCCACGCACGGAGATGGCGAGCGGCCCGTCCGGCAGAGGCCGGCCGCCGGCCGGCTCCGGCTCGGCCGCCAGCAGCTGCCGCAGCCGGGTCAGCGCCCCCAGCCCCTCCTGGATGTCCGGCACGTGCCGCGCCACCAGGTCGATCTGGCCGACGAACGCGCTGGTCACCAGGAACAGGGTGACCAGCGAGGCGGTCGACATCCGGCCGCCGGAGACCAGCGCCACCCCGGCCACCGCGCAGGCGGCCAGCAGGCCGTGCAGCAGCACGCCGGCCCGGCGGCTGAGCCGGCTGGAGACCTGGCAGGTGGCCGCGACCCGCGCGAGCACGGTGGCGGACAGCTCCGCGCACCGGCGGATGAGGTAGGCCTGGCCGAGGCTGGCCCGCAGGTCGTCGCGCGCGGCGACGCCCTCCTCCATGGCCGCGGCGTGGTCGGTCCAGGCGATCTCCTCGACCACCTTGCGCCGGGAGACCTCCGCGGTGAGCGGGCGCACCGCGACCACGATGACCGCGGCGACGACGGGGAACAGCAGCCAGGCCGGCCACCAGGTGAGCCCCGCGACGACCCACATCGGCACGACCCGCAGCAGCGTGCGCGCGAGGTCCCACAGCATCCGGCGCAGCAGCGTGCCGAGCTCGTGCGTGTCGTCGTCGACCCGGTCGAGGAACTCCCCCACCGCGGTCTCGGACAGCACCGCGAGCGGCTGGTCGAGGGTGGCCGTGACGAGGTCCTGGCGCAGCCGGCCCTCCGCCCGGTCCACGATGGCCGCCCACACCGTGCGCCCCGCAGTGTCCAGCACCGCCCCGCCGACCACGCAGAGCGCGAGCAGCTGCACCAGCACGGCGCTGGGGTGCTCGGCCAGCCGGCCGGCCACGACGGTGCCGAAGGTCTCGCCCAGCGCCGCGAGCGCGGCCGCCGCGAAGGCCCACACGGCCGCGGGCCGACGCAGCCGGTTCCAGGACAGGGGCGCGCGCCCCGGCGCGGGAGAGGGCTGCGGGCGGGTGGTCGCGGAGGGCTCGGTGCCGAGCGAGGTGGTGCTCATACCGGGGAGAACCGTAGGTCCGTGCTCGCATACCGGTCGCCCGGTTTTCCCGCTGCGGCCCGCGTCGACGTCGGCGTCTCCCCCGCACTCGACCGTCCCTCGCGCGCCCCCTTGCCGGCGACGAACCATCCGGGGCACGGGTCCCGCCCGCTTCCGGACCCTCCGAAAGGGTGAACATTCGCCCCCGGTGGGAGCACTCGCGCATCTGGCGTCGAGACCTGACGTCGGGACCTGGCGACGAGCGGCGAGCACCGCGCGGTGCTGTTGCCCTTGCGATGCCGGGCGGTGCGCTCGGCCTGCGCGCCATGGTGCGCCCGGCGCGCGGCGGCGACGACGGGACGGTCCTGGGCATGGAGCTCGCCCCCGACGTGCCCCACGGCCGCGCTCACGCTGGCGCTGTTCCGCACCGGCATCGCCCCGCGCCTGGTCCAGCCCTCCACGCCGGACCTGGCCGCGGCGGCCCGACCCGGCTCGTCCAGCGCGGGGCGGTCGCCCTAGCCTGGAGATGGAACTGGCCGCGGCCCTCGATGGGCGCAGGTGCAGGCCGTACGCTGACGACCTCATGACCGAGAGGCGGCGGGTGGACGAGCGCGCGGTGCTGTCCCCGCAGGTGCGGGCTCGCCTCGCGCTGCGCTCGGCCCGCCTCGGCACCTACGTCTACGACCCGGACGCCGGCCGAGCGGACTGGGACGAGGGCCTGCAGGAGCTGTTCGGCTACGCCCCCGGCGAGTTCTCCGGCGAGGCCGAGCAGGTCAGCGAGTGCCTGCATCCGAGCGATGCCCCCGGGCTGTGGGCCCTGGTGGAGCGCGCGATGGCCCGCGGGGAGAGCTTCGAGCACGAGTACCGCATCACCCGCCGCGACGGCCAGCTGCGCTGGATGCACTCCTACGGGGCGCTGGTGCTGGACGGGGACGGCGGCCGGGTGCTGGTCGGCGTGGTGCAGGACGTCACCGACCGTCGGCTGGCCGAGCTCGAGCGCGAGGCGGCCCGCGCGGCCGAGCAGGTGGCCCGGCAGGCAGCCAGCAGCTCGCAGCGCCGGCTGGAGCTGCTGGCACGGGTGGCCGCGCTGGTGGACGCCCCGCTCGACCTCGAGGCCACCCTGCAGCAGGTGGCCGACCTCGCCATCGGCGAGCTGGCCGACTGGTGCGCGGTCGACCTGGAGAGCGAGGACGGCCGGCCGCGCCAGGTCGCCGTCTCGCACCGCGACCCGGCCATGGTCGCCCTGGCCCGCGAGCTCCAGGTCCGCTACCCGCCGCCGGCCGACGACCCGGCGCGCGCGCAGCTGCTGGCCACGCTCGAGCCGCTGCACATCCCCGAGGTCTCCGACGACATGCTGGTGGCCGGCGCCCAGGACGCCGAGCACCTGCACATCCTGCGCAGCCTAGGCATGTCCTCGGCCATCGCGGTGCCGCTGCAGGTGGCCGGCCGCGGGTTCGGCGTGCTCACCCTGGTGGCCACCCACGGCCGCCACCTGGACGCCGCCGACGTCGACCTCGCGGTGGAGCTGGGCCGGCGGGCCGGGGCCGCGGTGGACAAGACCCGGCTCTACGCCGAGCGCGAGCGGGCCACCAGCGAGCTGCGCCGATCCGAGGCGCGCTACCGGACCCTGGTGGAGACCGGCTCGCTGGGGGTGTGGGGCGCCCAGCCGGACGGCTACGTCACCACCGACCTGCCGGCCATCCGCGACATCACCGGCGGTTCCATCGAAGGCTGGGACTGGCTCGAGGACGTCCACCCGGAGGATCGCGAGCGGGTGCGCGAGACCTGGCTGCGCAGCGTCCGGACCGGCGAGCTCTACCAGGTGGTCTACCGGCTGCGCGACGCCTCCGGCGGCTGGCGCTGGATGGACGCCCGCGGGGCCGCCCTGCGCGAGGTCCCGGAGGACCCCGGCTCCCCGATTGTGGAGTGGATCGGCACCGTCGCCGACGTCACCGCCGAGGTCACCGGCCGGACCCGCACCGAAGCGCTGCGCGACTGCGCCGAGGCCCTGGCCCGCGCCCTCGACGTCGAGCAGGTGCTGGCCTCGATGCAGGAGGTGGCCGCGAACGCCCTGCACGCCACCGGCACGGTCGTGGCGCTGGTGGAGGGCCGCGACCTCGTGGTGCACCAGCATGGCTACGCCGGCCTGCCGGCCACGGCTGTCGAGCCGCTCGACGCGGCCGTCAGCGCCTGGCCGGTCACCCGGCAGGTCATCGACGCGCGCGAGCCCCGCTTCGCCGGCCGGGAGCAGGCGGTGGCCACCGCGGCCGCCGCACCGGAGGTGGCCGAGCCGCAGATGCGCGCCGCGCTGGAGTCCGGCGAGGTCAGCTGGGCCGTCCTCCCGTTGCTCTACGGCGGAGAGATGCTCGGCGCGGTCCGGTTCGGCTGGTCCGAGCCGCAGCAGTTCGACGACGCCGACCGCGCCACGCTCGCGGCCATCGCCGCCCAGCACTCCGCCGCGCTGGCCCGGGCCCGGCTCTACGACGCCGAGCGGCACACCTCGCTCACGCTGCAGGCGGCCCTCACGCCGGCCGTCCCGCGCCACCTCAACGGTGTGAGCATCGGTCTGCACTACCGCCCCGCGGGCGTCGGCGCCCAGGTGGGCGGCGACTGGGCCGACGCCCTCCCACTGCCGGACGGGCGGGTGTGCCTCGTCGTCGGCGACGTCATGGGCAGCGGGGTGGCGGCCGCGGCCACCATGGGGCGGCTGCGCACCGCCCTGTCCACCTTGGCGATGCACGAGGCCGACCCGGGCCGACTGCTCGGCGACCTGGACCGGCTGCTGCTCACCGCACCGGGCAGCCCGCTGGCCACCGTGGCCCTCGCCGTGATCGACCCGGCGGCGGCCACCGCCGACCTCTACAGCGCCGGGCACCTGCCGGTCCTGGTGGCCCCCTGGGTCGGGCACGTCTCCTTCGCCGCCGCGGATCAGGTGCCGCCCATCGGCGTCGGCTGGAGCGAGACCGGCGTCGTCCCCCAGCCCACCCGGGTGGAGCTGCCTCCCGGCGCCGTGATCGCCCTGTGCACCGACGGCCTGGTCGAGACCCGGCGCGACCCGATCGACGACCGGCTCGCCCTGTGGCGCAGCGTCGTGGACGACCATCTGCCGCTGGGCAACCTCGACGAGGAGGCGCCCGCCCTGGTCGAGGCCATGCGCGCCGACCCCGACGACGACCTCACGCTGCTGCTGGCCCGGTTGTCCTGATCCAGCGGCCTGATCCAGCCGGCTGATCCAGCGGCGATCCAGCCAGCTGATCCAGCCATCTGATCCGGATCGTCCGATCCAGCGTTCTCCTGTGGCCTGACTCCCTTCGGCTTACGTTGCCGAATTTGGCCCCGAAACGGCAGAACCACCCCCCGTGATCGGTGCGCCGGGGAATTGCCCCTATGCTCCCGACGATGTCCCGAGCCGGGCTGCGGCCGTCCAGCCTCGTGGTCGTCGCCGCGGTGGTGGCGATCACGGTGGCGCTCTCCTGGGCGGCGTGGGCGGCCAACCGGGCCAGCAACGATCGACTGCTCGGCCTGCAGGTGCGCCAGACGGCGTCGGTGCTGCAGAACCAGATCGCCATCATCTCCGCGCAGATGCTCGACGCCGCCCAGGCCGCCGAGGACACCGACGCCAACCCGGTCATCTTCCGTCGCTTCGTCAGCGGCAAGATCAGCACCGGCGGGCCCTTCGCCTCGATCACGCTCTGGCAGATGACGCCCGATGGGCGGCAGCTGGTCACCACGGTCGGCGTGCCGCCGGTCATCTCCGGCGACGTCGCCGACCGGTTCTTCGCCACCGTGAAGCCCAGCGCCCAGCCCTTCGTCACCCCGGTCCTGGCCAGCGATCCGGCGAAGCCCCGGTTCGGGTACGCCGTGCAGGCGCCGGGCGACACCAAGGGATTCGTCGTCTACGCCGAGCGGCTCCTGCCGCCGCAGCGGAGGATCGACGTCCCGCCGACGTCGCCGTTCGCCGGCCTGCACCTGGGCGTCTACCTCGGCCGGTCGGCGCAGGAGAGCGAGCTGCTGGAGGCGACCGCGCCGACCCCGATCCAGGGGCACACCCGCACCGAGACGGTCCCGTTCGGCAATTCCGCCCTGACCGTGGTCGGCTCCTCGCCGAACCAGCTGGCCGGGCAGCTCTCCGCGGCGCTGCCCTGGATCGTGCTCTTCCTCGGTGCCGCGCTGGCACTGGGCGCCGGGGCCACCGTCGAGTACGTCGGCCGCAAGCGCGCGCTCGCCGAGCGGCTGGCCGAGGAGAACGAGCGGCTCTTCCACGAGCAGCGCGACATCGCCGGCACCCTGCAGCACGCCCTGCTGCCCGAGCTGCCGTCCGGTCGCGCCGGCGCCCATCAGCCCCTCGAGGTCGCCGCCCGCTACCTGCCCGGAGTCTCGGGCACCGAGGTCGGCGGCGACTGGTACGACGTGGTGACCGACGAGGACGACCCGCAGCGGTGCGTCTTCGTCGTCGGGGACATCTCCGGGCGCGGGCTGGCCGCAGCCACATCCATGGCCGGGCTGCGCTTCGCGATCCGCGCCTACCTCGCCCAGGGCGACGACATCGCCACCGTGCTGGCCAAGCTGGACCACCTGCTGCCGTTCGAGGACCGGCATCAGTTCGCCACCGTGCTGGTCGGCGAGCTGGACCTGC
The DNA here is from genome assembly GCA_051954955.1 of Motilibacteraceae bacterium. GTDB lineage: Bacteria > Actinomycetota > Actinomycetes > Motilibacterales > Motilibacteraceae > JBQCHF01. The sequence goes on along the minus strand of JBQCHF010000023.1, from coordinate 22,682 downwards.
GCGCCGGCCGCCTGCAGCTGGTGTCGGCCGGTCACTTCGCCCCGCTGCTCATCAGCGCCGAGGGCGCCTCCTTCCTCGAGTGCCCCGTGCGCCCGCCGGTCGGGGTGGAGCGGGTCCCGCCCACCTCGGTGTCGCTCGACCTGTCCGGCCCGGCCACCCTGGTGGCCTTCACCGACGGGCTCGTCGAACGACCCGGCGAGGTGCTCGACGTCGGCCTCGAGCGCCTGCGGTCAGCAGCAGGCACCACGTCCGGGGGAACCCTCCGCTGGAGGAGCTCATGGACGGGCTGACCCGGGTGGCCATCCCGGACGGCACGGAGGACGACGCGGTGATCCTCGCGCTGCGCTGGGCAGGCGTGGGGGCAGGAGTCGGAGATCGTGGTGGAGATCGTGCCGGAGCAGCAGAGCGCGGGAGGGGATCGGATGCCTGAGCAGCAGCCCTCCCTCCGGCATGACGGACCGCCGGAACGGGCCTGGATCCGCTGCTCCGCGGGACCTGCCGCACCGGGCAACCTGGTGGTGCACCTCGGCGGCGAGCTCGACCTGGCCAGCGTGCCCGGCATCGAGCCCGACCTCGACGCGCTGCTCACCGACAGCGCGGAGAACCCTGGCGAGGACGCGGTCGTCGTCGACGTCGCCGAGCTGGAGTTCCTCGACTCCTCCGGGGTGGCCGTGCTGATCCGGCTGGCCAACCACCTCGGGCCGATCCGTCTGGTCAACGCCAACCCGGTCGTGCGCCGGGTGGTGGAGGTGCTCAGCCTCGCCTCGCGCCTGGGTCTGGAGGCCGAGTGATGGCGGCCGGACAGATTCCGTCCACGCAGTCCAGGACCTTCGAGCAGGCCCGCGAGTCGGTCCCCGCGGCCCGTCGCTACGTCGTCGAGCTGCTCGCGCACCTGCCGGACGACCTCGCCAGCACCGCGGCGCTGCTGGTGTCCGAGCTGGCCGCCAACGCGGTGCTCTACGGCGTCGGCCCGTTCGAGGTGTCCGTCCAGCGTTCGCAGGAGGGCGCCCGGGTCGGCGTCACCGACGGCGGCAACGGCGAGCCGACTCCGCAGCACCCGAGCGACACCGCCGAGCACGGGCGCGGGCTGCAGCTGGTGGGGGCGCTGGCGAGCGACTGGGGCGTCCAGCGGGACACCGCCAACAAGACGGTGTGGTTCGAGCTGCGGGCCTGAGGGTGCGCTCGAGGCTCAGGCTCAGGCTCAGGCTCAGGCGATGGACGTGAGCGGGGCGCGCGGCTCCGGCACCGTCGTCGCGGTCGGCGCGTCGCGTGCGGCCAGCTCGGCCGGGTCCTGCGGCCGGCCGTAGAACCACCCCTGGGCCAGCGGCACGCCGAGCTCGTGCAGCCGCGCCGCGTCCTCGGCGGTCTCCACGCCCTCGGCCACCACGGTGGCCGAGCAGCCGGCCGCGAACTCCACAAGGGAGCGGATCAGGGTGCCCAGCACCGGGTCGGTGGAGACCGTGTCCACGATGCTGCGGTCGAGCTTGAGCACGTCCGGCGAGGTCAGCACGATGTGGCGCAGCGAGGAGAACCCGGCGCCGACGTCGTCGATGGCCAGCCGCATCCCGCGCTCGCGCAGCGGGGCGATGGCGGCGAGCAGCTCGTCGTAGTCGTCCACCGGGTCGTGCTCGGACAGCTCGAGCAGCAGCCGGTCCAGCGGCAGGTCTCCCAGCAGGGCCAGGCACTCGGGCACCAGCAGCGTCGACGGTGAGGCGTTCATCGAGACGTAGCCGTCGACGACGTCGAGGGTGCGGGCGGCCGCCCGCAGCGCGAGCAGCTCGAGCCGGTGGCCCGAGCCGACGCTGTGCGCCTGCGCGAACACCACGTCGGGGGCCATCCCCCACTCGCTCGGGAACCGGCTGAGCGCCTCGGCCCCCACCCGCCGGCCGGTGGCGATCTCCACGATCGGCTGCAGCACGATCCGCGGGCCCCCGTCGACCAGGACCGGCCCGAGCCGGCCCTCCACCTCGGACCGCCGCTCCCGCTCCACGATGTCGGGCTCGATGACGACGGCGGCGGCGCGGGCCAGCACGTCCATGAGGGCCTTGTCCCGCTTGCTCAGACCGCGGTCGGTGGTCAGGCCGGCGCCGCAGAAGGTGCCGTAGAGACTGCCGTCGGACAGGCGCACCGGCACCGAGACGTAGCTGCGCAGGCGGGGGAACTTCGCCGCCGGCAGCTTCATCGCCTCGGGGTGCTCGCGCAGGTCCGGGATCACCTCGGGGAGCTTCCCGTCCAGCACCGCCTGGCAGAGGGTCAGCTCCTGGCGCTGGGTGTAGCCCTCGCGGAACAGCAACGGGATCGAGGTGTCGACGACCTCGAGGTGCTGGGTCTCGCCGTCCATCCGGGACAGGAACGTGACGCTCAGACCGAGCGCGTCGCGCGCCGTGGCCAGCAGCTCGGCCACCTTGGCCGCGGTCTCCTCGCTCGGGCCGTCGGACCGCTGCTTCCTCGCCCGCACGACCGCTCCTCGTCAGCGCCTCGCGGGCCCCCACCGCGTTCTCACCGAGGAAATCGGCATCGCTGCGCCGACCTTGAGGCTCCGACTGCTGGCCGCGTCATCGGCACAGTCAGCAGCCGCTCGAGACGATGTCGGCCTGCGATTCCCTCGTCAGCGTGGTGGTGGTTCGCGTCGGATCCAAGGTCGGGCGGGGTCGACCCAGGCGGGTGGTCGCCATTCGACGACGCCGGGCTCTGGGGTGCGGCGCAGCTCCCAGCCGCCTTCGTGGACGAGCCAGTGCTCGTGCCCGCACAGTGGTGCGCTGTTGCCGAGGCTGGTGGGGCCGTCGTCAGCCCAGTGGTCCAGGTGGTGGGCGGTGGTCTGCGAGGGGGGCGCATTGCAGCCGATGCCGCAGCAGCCGCCGAACTCGACGGCCAGGGCGCGGTAGATGGTGGCGGTGGCCAGGCGGACTTCTCGGCCGAGGTCCAAGGGTTGGCCTCGCGAGCCGAGGACGACGGGCACGAGTTTGGCGTCGCAGGCCAGGCGTCGCAGCGTGGCGGGGGCGAGGCGGTCGCCGTGCTCGGTGAGCCCGGGCAGGTAGCCGGCGCGCTGCCCGCTCTCGGCGTCGAGGAGCCCGGCCGCGGTCGTACGGGCCTCGAGGGTCTGCATCGGCATGGAGATGAGGGCCTGGACGGGTTCGCCGTGCCGCAGCGGCATCTCGTCGTGGTCGGCGGCGAGCCGGACCAGGGTGGCGAGGGCGTCAGCGCGGCGCTGCGGCAGCGTCCTGCGCGCCGAGCGAGGCAGGGCGGATTCCTCGTCGTTCTCGCTGTCGTTCCGCATAACCGCATCCAGAGCGGTCATCAGCAGCGACGCGGACTCCTTCGTGAGCCTTCCGGAGATCCGGTACATGGCCCCGTCCGTCGCCACGTCCGGGGTGATCGCGACCTCGCGCAGCGAGTGGGCGAGCTTCTCGTCCTGGTCGAGCTTCTTCCCGCGGTCCGGGTCGAGGACGTCGGCGATCCTCGCCGCAGCCGCGGCGAGGTGCTTGCGGGTGAGCCGCGGTGCCCAGTCGAGCAGGAACTCCTCGCCCTGCTCGAGCTCGTCGACGGTGACGGTGCCGATCCGCTTGATCAGCCGCAGCCCGTCCACGATCGCCAGCGCCTTGGTCTCACAGACGGACCCGTCGGCGATCGCGGCCAACACCTGGTCGCCGCCCTCACGGGCGAGGCGGACCTGCTTGGCCGCGTCGACGTGGTCGATCCTGAGCAGCTGCGCCAGCCAGAACGGGGTCGTGCGGGCGTGCACGGCGTCGGCGACCGACCGGTCGTCGGCCTCCTTCACCAGCGACAGCCGCAGCGCGGCCAGCTGGTTCTCCAGCGTCACCGTCAGTTGCACCGATGGCCCGAGCTGCCCGGACTCCAGCTGCCATACCGGCGCCGCCAGCGCCGCCGCGACCGCCTCCTGCACCGCGGCCAACGCACAGGTGAGCGCCTGTTGCGGCGGTGGGGCAACGTCCTCTGACATACCCCGAACATAGACGAGCCCACTGACAGTTCTCATTGTCGGGCAACCGGAATCACCTCCCCCACATCACGATCGGGTCACGTCTTCGAAGCACGTTCATCGGCGGGCCGCACCCCCTTTCGGCTGCCCCTGCTTCGATGACCGCATACACAGGGTCGTCGTCGGGGCGCTGGTCCGTGGAGCCAAGGTCCTGCTGCTCCACCGATCGCCGACCAAGCGTGCCTACCGGGATGTCTGGGACCCGCCGGGCGGAGCCGTCGAGGCTGGCGAGACGGAGCTGGTCGCGCTCGCGCGCGAGTTGAACGAGGAGCTCCGGGTGCGGATAGCGCCGGCCTCGACGTCCCGTCTCTTCCAGCTGGAAGCGGGCCCTGAATCAGATCGCGTGCTCCTCAGCGCCTGGCTGGTGCCCGCATGGCAGGGAACCCCCGACGAACGCGGCCCCGGAGGAGCACGACGGCATCGGGTGGTTCAGCGTCGATGAGCTGCCGGCTTCCGCCCACGCAGAATTGCCCGTGCTTTCTCGCCCAGCGACAGGACGTTCGGCCGAGGTGTCTCCTTGGCCAAAACACGCTGCGGAGCATTCCTGCGCCCTGTGATCGCGTCTCGCTCCTGGTTGGATGGCGAGATGGAGGCAGCGTCCCAGCCCCCGGACCCCGGCTCCCACCGTCGGCCTCTGCCCGGCGAGGTCACAGTCGATGTCGCCCGCGCACTCGGGGCCAAGGTCACGGTCCTCAGTCGCTTGTCCGGCGGTGTGAACGCTGGGGCGCTGCGCGTCCAGGTGGCGGGCAGGGCTGACGCGGTGCTGAAGGCGGTCCCGCGCACCCACGCCCACCAGCTGGACGAGGCGTTGCGGGCCCAACGGATCGTCGAGCACATGCGCAGGCGCGGCTGTCCGACGCCGGCGTGGCTCGCAGTAGGCGCCACCGGCACCCATGTGTGGCAGCTGGTCGACTTCGTCGACGCCGTCCCCTCGCCGGAGCTGACCCCCTCTCTCATCGAGCAGCTGATGGCGATCGTCGAGCTGCAGGCCGGCCAAGCGACCGAGCCCTACGACCACTGGTCGTACGCGTGGCGGATCGCCACCGGCCGGTCGCCGGACGGGAGCGGGCTGGATGCCGACGAGACCCCGGAGCAGGCTCGTCTCCGCCGGTCTGCGGCGAGGCTGTCTCGAGCTTCCCCTTCTGTGGCGGCCCTCGTGGAACGTCTGCGAGCCATCTGCGCGGAGGCACGCCCGCCGCGAGTGAGCTGCACGCCCACCGCTGAGTGTCAGAGGCCGGCGGATGGAACTGCCAGGCGGAAGGGCGACCCCGCACCGGTTTCCGACCGCGCCGACATCCGAGCGCTGAGCATCAGATGGGACACCCGGCACTCAGAGCTGGATCCCCCGGGTGAGCGCGCCGTCGACGACGAGGTTCGTGCCGCTGATCCGGGCCGCGCGCGGGCTGGCCAGGAACACGACGGCGGCGGCCACCTCGTCCGGGGTGCCCATGTGGCCGGTCGGGTTGAGCCCCACGGCCATCTCGTAGAGCTCGGGGTTGCCCTGCTCGATGCTCTGCCAGACCCCGCCCTCGAAGTAGGTGTTGCCCGGCGAGACCGTGTTGGCGCGGATCCCCTTGTCGGCCAGCTGGAACGCGAGCCCGTGCAGGTAGCCGACGATCGCCGTCTTGGCGGTGCCGTAGGGGCCCGAGGCGAAGTCGGACTCGCGGCCGGAGACGCTGGAGATGCCGAGGATGCAGGGCGAGTCGCTGCGCTCGAGGTGCGGGATGGCCGCGGTGGCCAGGCGCACGGTGTGCATGACGTCGACCCGCAGGCTGGTCTCCCAGTTCTCCTCGGTGTCGGGGATCGCCAGCGCGCTCACGTTGGCCACCACGACGTCGAGGCCGCCGAAGGCCTGCGCCGACTCCTCCACCCACGCCGTGAGCGCCGGCCCGTCGCCGACGTCGACGACCGATCCCTTCACCGTGCCGCGCCCGGCGAGCGCCTGCTCGGTGGCGGCCACCTCCTCTGGCTTGCGGGCGCAGAACCCGACCGCCGCGCCCTCGTCGAGGAAGCCCTCGACGATGGCGCGGCCGATGCCGCGGGTGCCGCCGGTGACCAGGACGCGCTTGCCGGTGAGCTGGAGGTCCATGCCGGGCCCTTCGACGAATGCGAGCAGGGGACAGAAGTGGTTTCTAGAGCGAGCCGAGCGAGCGGGCCCGGGCGCGCAGGTCGTCGTGCAGGCCGTCGAAGGCGGCGGGCCCGGCCGGCAGCAGGTCCTTGGCCGCCTGGACCACCACGCTGTAGTTGGCGTCCACGACGTTGGCCACCGGCACCTTCGTCACCTGCGAGAGCAGCTGGTAGGCGTCCATGACGTGCAGCCCGTGCAGCTGCGCCACCCAGTCCACGAGGTCCTTGTTGGCGATCCGCCAGGAGTCCTCCATCGGCCGGCTGGAGCCGACCACCATGAGGTGGCCGTCGTCCTCGATCCGGGGCCAGCCGGGGGCACCACCCTTGATGAGCTCGACGATGAGCGTGGTCGTCATGGCGCCCTCGACGGCGGTGCCGCAGGCCTCCCCCTCACCCTGCCGGTAGTGGCCGTCGCCGATGGAGAACATCGCGCCCTCGACGTTGACGCCGAGGTAGACGGTGCTGCCCGCGCGCACCTGCGGGCTGTCCATGTTGCCGCCGAACCGGTCCGGCACAAGAGAGGTGCGCACCTCGTTCGCGGCCGGGGCCACGCCCACGGTGCCGAGCATGCACTCCACCGGCAGGTCCAGCCGCAGGTCCGAGTGCCGGGCGGCGAAGGTGACGGTGTTGCGGGCCCGGTCCAGCTCGTAGATCCAGGTGGTGTCCGGCAACGCGTCCTGCAGGAAGGCCACCCGGTCCGTGCTGGTCATGCCGCCGAAGAACGGGATGTGGGCGCTGGCGCCCCAGTCCCGGGCCGGCTCGAGCGCGACGAGGTGAAGGGCGAGGGTGTCGCCAGGCTCGGCGCCCTCCACGTAGAACGGCCCGGTCTGCGGGTTGACGAACCGCAGGTCGACCTTCTCGCCGGACAGGTCGTCCACGCTGCGCAGCGCGCCGTTGAAGGCGTCCTCGCTCCAGATGCGCAGGGCGGTGCCGGGCTTGACGGTCATCAGCGGCTTCACGCCACCGAACGTGTAGGCGTACTGATCGCGGGTGGGGGTGACCTCGACGACGTCCATGCGCGGACCTTAGAGGGCACCACCGCGGATGCGCACCAGATGCGGGCGCAGTTCGTTCACCGAGGTCACGCCGAGCAGCGCCATGGTGCCGGCAACCTCGCGGGTGAGGATGTCGGCCGCCTTCTGCACGCCGCGCTCGCCGCCGGCCATCAGGCCGTAGAGGTAGGCCCGACCGACCAGGCACGCACGGGCGCCCAGCGCGACGGCAGCCACGACGTCGCCGCCGGACATCACCCCGCCGTCGACGTAGACCTCGGCGCGCTCGCCGACGGCGTCGAGCACCGCGGGCAGCTGCTCCAGCGGCGTGGGGGCGCGGTCCAGCTGGCGGCCGCCGTGGTTGGAGACGACGACGGCGTCGGCCCCGACGTCGACCACCGCGCGGGCGTCCTCCGCGGACTGCACGCCCTTGACCACGAGCGGGCCGTCCCATGCCTCGCGCAGCCAGGCGACGTCGGCGACGGTCGCGGCCGGGTCGAACATCTTGGCCGCCAGCTCGGCCACCGTGCCCTCGAACCGGTTGAGGCTGGCGAACTCGAGCGGCTCGGTGGTGAACAGGTCGACCCACCAGGCCGGGTGCAGCGCGCCGTCCAGGACGGTGCGCAGGGTGGGGGCGGGCGGCAGGGTCAGCCCGTTGCGCACATCGCGCAGGCGCGGTCCGGGGACCGGGGTGTCCACCGTGAGCACCAGCGCCTCGTAGCCCGCGGCCTGGGCGCGGGCCACGAAGTCCTTGCTCGCCTGCCGGTCCCGCCACAGGTAGAGCTGGAACCACCTACGGGACGTAGGAGCCGCCGCAGCGAGGGCCTCGATCGAGGTCGTGCCCATGGTGGACAGGGCGTAGGGGATGCCGGCCCGGGCGGCCACCCGCGCCACCGCCGGCTCGCCCTCGGTGTGCATCATCCGGGTGAAGCCCGTGGGCGCGAAGATCAGCGGCAGCGCGGACGGCTTGCCCAGCAGGGTGGTGGAGGTGTCCACCGCCGAGACGTCCCGCAGCACGCTGGGCCGGAACTCCACCTGCGCGAACAGCTCGCGCGCCCGGCGCAGGCTCAGCTCGTCGCCGGCCGCGCCGTCGGTGTAGTCGAACACCGCCCGCGGCGCGCGCCGGCGGGCCAGGCGGCGCAGGTCGGCGATCGAGGCGGCGGTGGACAGCCGCCGCGCGGTGGGGTCCAGCTGAGGGGCCCGAGGGCTCAGCAGCGGTGCCAGCTCGGACCAGCGCGGCAGGCGCCGGCTGGTGCGGGGCCGGCCGGGCGGGTACGACGGGTTGGACGGCGGTGTCATCGCACGGTTCTACCCCGAGCCCCCTCCGCTGGGGAGAGGGAGGCTCAGGCCTCGACCGGCAGGCCCACGTAGAGGCAGCCGACGACCTCGCCGGTGCGGTCGCGCAGCGGGGCGTAGGCGGTGGAGTACTCGCGCCCCACGACCGTGGCGCGACCGATGTAGGTCCGGCCCTCGAGCACCTCGGTGACGATCGGGTGCAGGGTGCCGTCGGCGCGCACCGCGGGGATGAAGGAGCCGACGTTGCGCCGGCCCAGCTCGTTCACGATGTTCGTGCCCAGCCGCATCAGGCTGCCGTCGTCGAGGCACTGGAAGATCGTGCAGGTGCCGCCGATGAGGTCGACGACGTCGTCGACCACCCCGCTGCGCAGCGCCGGGTTGTCGTTCTGGCCGAGGTCCTCGCCGGCCACCAGCAGCTGCTCCACCCGCAGCGAGCGGATCGACGTCGTCTCCTGGTCCTTCACCACCCAGTCGCGCACCGGGCCGCCGGGCTGCGCGCCGCCGCGCGCCTCGACGTAGTCCATGGCGGTGGCCAGGGCCCGGGTCACGTACTCGACCCGCTGCGCCTCCACCAGCCGGGCGACCGAGGAGGAGATGGCCGCCGCGCCCTCGCTCGCCTCGTGGCAGCGCACCGCGACGTCGACGGCCTGCGCGCGCTGCTCCTCGATGGTCTCGACGACCTCGGCCTGCGCCTGCGAGATGCCGCCCATCGTGCGGGCGATGCCGTCGAGCGCCGAGGCGGCATTGGCCGCCTCCTGCTGCAGGGTGGCGATCTGCTCGGCCACCCGGTCCGCAGCCTGCGCGGTCCGCCCGGCCAGCTGCTTCATCTCCTGGGCGACGACGGAGAACCCCCGGCCGGCCTGCCCGGCGCGCGCGGCCTCGATGGTGGCGTTGAGCGCGAGCATCCGGCTCTGCTGGGTGATCGACGCGATGAGCTGGACGACCTCGTCGATCCGCTCGCTGGCCTCGCGCAGCGCCCGGACCTGCCGCCCGGTGGCCTCGGCCTCGGTGACGGCCTGCTCGGTCACCTCGGCAGCCCGCCCCGTGTCCCGCGCCGCGCGCTCGAGCGCGGCCTGCATCTGGTCCACGCCGGTGGCGACGGCGCCGGTGGCCTCGGCCACCGCGCGGGTCGCCGAGGACAGCTCCTCCGCCTGGGCCACAGCCTCGGCTCTCGCCCGGTCCGCGCCCTGCAGGTCGCTCCCGGTGCTGCCGCCCCGCGTGTCGGTGCCCTGCAGCCAGGTCGCCGCGCTCATCGCCATGCTCCTTCCGGTCGAGCACCTATCTCGGCAGGGACCTAGGTCACTTGAGGGTCACCTGAGCGGGGGCGGTGCACGGTCGCCGCGCACGCGGCCCGGAACGGGCGCTGTCACCCGTTCGCCGACGGCCGGCGACCGTCGCGGGGGCAGACGCAGAACGAGGCAGCCGCCGACCGCGTGGTCGGCGGCTGCCTCGTGCTCGGTGGTCGCCCCCCCTTGCGACGGGGAGACGGCCTGCGTCAGATCTTCGTGCGTCGCGGGTTGGCGACCTGCTCGGGCCAGGTGGCCTCGGACGTCGTGGTGTCGTTCTCGGAGACGTCATAGCTGGTGCTCATGCTGGTCACAGCCCGTGAGGGGCCGTCGGTATTCCCACCGCGCCGTTCTCGCGGATCTCGAGACCTGGTGCACCCTGGCTGAGCGTGGGTGTGCCTCATGATCGGCGGATTCGGGAATCGCGACGAGACCGTCATCTGCCCGTCATGGACCTGGAGAGGGTCGCGACGGGAGCCTCGGGGCATGCCGGTCACCAGGCTCACCCCAGCGATGAGTGGCGTGGGCGTCGTCCCGTGCGCGGACCGGTGCAGCGCGGACTCCCGGCCACCGGTGGGGGCGACGGCGGAGAGCTGCACCTGCTGCCGCCGCGAGGTGTGGCTGCCCGCGGGCTCCCGCGAGATGGCCGCGCTGCTCGGACGCCGAGCGCTCCCCACGTGCTTCCGCTGCCTGGCCGGCGTCCTCGGCACCGTACGGCGCGAGGCACCGGTCGTGGCGCAGGCTGCCTGAGCACCGGCCCGCGCTCCAATCCGTCAGCTCGACTGCGCCGCAGCCTCTCCGCCGCTGCGCTGCAGCGCCTCGAGGAACGTGCTGGCCCAATGGTCGACGTCGTAGGCGCTCACCCGCTTGCGCAGCGCCCGCATCCGGCGCCGCTGCTCGGCCGGAGAGGACCGCACCGCGGCGAGGATGGCCTCCTTGGTGCCCTCGACGTCGTGCGGGTTGATGCGCCAGGCGGCGGTGAGCTCGTCGGCCGCACCGGTGAACTCGCTGAGCACCAGCGCGCCCCGCTCGTCGCCGCGGCAGGCGACGTACTCCTTGGCCACCAGGTTCATGCCGTCCCGCAGCGGCGTCACCACCATGACGTCGGCGGCCAGGTAGAGCGCCGCCATCTCCTCGCGCGGGAACGAGCTGTGCAGGTAGTGGACGGCGGGATGGCCGATGGTGCCGTGGGTGCCGTTGATGCGGCCCACCAGCTGCTCGACCTCGTCGCGCAGGAGCTGGTACTGCTCCACCCGCTCGCGGCTGGGGCTGGCCACCTGCACGAAGACGTTGTCCGGCGGCTGGAGCTCGCCGTCGTCGAGCAGCTCGCCGAAGGCCTTGAGCCGGTGCAGGATCCCCTTGGTGTAGTCCAGGCGGTCGACGCCGAGCAGGATCGTCTTCGGGTCGCCCAGCTCGGAGCGGATCTCCCGGGCCCGGGCCTGCACGTCCTCGCGGGCGGAGAGCTCGGCGAACGCGGCGGTGTCGATGGAGATGGGGAACGGCGCGGCCCGCACCTGCCGGGTCCCGGTGCTGCCGGCGAACCCGGCGGGCACCGTGACGGTGGCTCCACGGGTGCCCAGCCCGGCGCTGCGCCGGCAGGCCCGCAGGAAGTTGGTGGCATCGCCCTGGCGCTGGAAACCCAGCAGGTCCGCGCCGAGCAGCCCCTCGACCACCCGACGCCGCCACGGCAGCTGGGCGAAGATCTCGTAACCAGGGAACGGGATGTGGTTGAAGAACCCGATCCGCAGGTCGGGGCGGCGCTGGCGCAGCATGGCCGGCACCAGCTGCAGCTGGTAGTCGTGCACCCAGACGGTGGCGCCCGGGGCGGCCAGCTCTACCGCGGCGTCGGCGAAGCGCTGGCTGACGGCCACGTAGGCCTCCCACCAGCGGCGGTGGAACGTGGGCGGCGCGATGACGTCGTGGTAGAGCGGCCAGAGCGTGGCGTTGCTGAAGCCCTCGTAGAAGTCCTCGACCTCCTGCTCGGACAGCCCCACCGGCACGAGGTGCATCCCCGCGGTGTCGAACGGCGGGTCGGCCTCACCCGCGCCGCCGGACCAGCCCACCCAGGCGCCGTCGGCCTTCGCCATCACCGGTTCGAGCGCGGTGACGAGACCGCCCGGGCTGCGCCGCCAGGAGACCTGACCGTCCTGACCCTCGACCTTGTCCACCGGCAGCCGGTTCGCGACGACGACGAATTCGTAGCCGCCTGTGGCACCCACGGGCACTTGCCTCCTCGCGCTGCTGGCCCGCGGGTCACCGCACCGCGCAGTGCACGGCAGGGCCCGGGACGCCGTCGTTCAGGGGACGATCTACCCTAGCCGCCCGCCGCTCACCCCCCTCGACCGGGGCCGCGCCGCCCCACGCTCCCGCGCCGACATCCCCAGGATGTTGCGCCGTGCGACAGACGGGTACTGGACAGGACGTACGGACGAACCATCGGCCGTCCACCCGTCGACCCTCACCGCAGGAGATGCCGTGCTGCGCGCCCTTCCGTCCCGCCCCGACCGCCAGCGCCCCTGGACGCGCAGGACAGGCGGTTCGGTCGCGGCCCTCGCCCTCGCCGCCGCGGCTCTCACCGGCTGCTCGACCGGCTCCGCCACCGCGCCGTCCGCGGACGCCTCCCCCTCCTCGGCCCCCGGGAGCAGCACGAGCGCTGCCAGCACCGTCGCCGGCACCGGGGCCACGGCCGGGCTGGGCGCGGTGCCGGGCATCGTGGCCAAGGCGCAGGCGAGCGTGGTCACGATCATCACGTCCAAGGGCTTGGGCAGCGGCGTCGTATACAAGGCGGACGGCACGATCGTCACCGACGCGCACGTGGTGGAGAACGCCCGGCAGGTGCAGGTGGCCTTCGCCGACGGCAGCCGCGTGACCGGCAAGGTCCTGGCCACCGACCCGGTGGTCGACCTCGCCGTGGTGAAGGTCGACCGCAAGGTGCAGCCGCTGCCCTTCGCCGAGAAGCTCCCGACGGTCGGCGAGCTCGCGGTCGTGCTGGGCAGCCCGCTCGGCTTCGAGAACACCGTGACAGCCGGCATCATCTCCGGGCTGCACCGAGAGATCCCCGGCTCCGCGCAGCAGGGGCAGCAGTCGCTGGTCGACCTCATCCAGACCGACGCGCCGATCTCGCCGGGGAACTCCGGGGGCGCCGTGCTGAACGGCAAGGGGGAGGTCGTCGGCCTCAGCGAGGCCTACATCCCGCCCAGCGCCGGCGCGGTGGCGCTCGGGTTCGCGATCCCCTCGCCCACGGTCGTCGACGTCGCGGACCAGCTCATCAAGAACGGCAAGGCACAGCACGCCTACCTCGGCATCCGGCCGACCACTGTCACCCCGCAGCTCGCTCAGCAGCTCGGCGTCCAGCCGGTTCCCGGTGCGGCCGTGCTCAGCGTGCAGCAGGGCGGGCCGGCGGCCACCGCGGGCGTCCAGCCCGGCGACGTCATCACCAAGCTGGGCGAGAACAAGATCGGCAGCGCGGAGGATCTGCTGGCAGCGCTGCGGGACGTGAAGCCGGGTCAGCAGGTGCCGCTCGTGGTGAACCGGGGCGGGCAGACCAAGACGCTCACGGTCACCGTGGGGGACCGGCCGGCCTCCTGACGGCCGCCACGACGACCACGGTCGCGCCGACGACGAGGAGCACCAGCCCGGCGGCCAGCACCCCGCCACCGATCCAACCGAGGTTGGGCACGTCGGCCGCCGCGCGCGCCTGGACGTCGACGCCGGGGCTGCCGCTCGCGCTGGCCACGACGACCACCCAGGTCCCGCTCTGCACGCGCCAGCTCGCGGTCACGTCGCGCACCCCGGTCGCCCGGGCCGCCCAGAAGGTCTGGGCCACCGGCGGCGGGACGCGGGTGACGACGCCGCCGACGCGGGTGGTCTGGCCGCCGAAGGGGCGCTGGGTGATGCTGCGCACCTCGTCGTAGGCGGTGCCGGCGAGCCACTGCCGCACCGCGCTCTCGTCGCCCACGCCGACGAACACGGGCTTGCCGGTGGTGCTCGTGACGTGCAGGCGGATCTCGCCGAGGACGTCGGAGCCGCCGGGGAGGTCGCGCAGGCTCACCTCGAGCGGCTCGGACACCAGCGCCGGGGTGGCGCTGGCGAACGAGGTCGTGCCGGTGGTGAGGTAGCCGTCCGCGTCGCGGTGGGTGTCCACCGCGAGCAGCACGGCCCCGCCGGCGGTGAGGGCGAGCCCGAGCAGCGCGGCCAGCGCGCCCAGGACGATCGCGACCACCCGGCCGGTGCTCGAGCCGGGCGCGGCCGGCGGCTCGGGGCGGTGCCCCTCGCCCGGCACTGCGGGCACCGGCGGCGCTGGAGCCGGCGTCGATACCGCGGCGGGCGGCGGCGCGGACGCGGGCACCGGCGGTGGGGTGCCTGGGCCGGTCAGCTGCAGGGTGCCGGGATCGCGGCCACCGCTGTCCAGCCGGAAGGGCGGGTAGGCGTCGGTGAGCAGCCCGGCGTAGGCGGCCACCCGCAGCACCCATCGGTCCAGCCCCAGCACCAGGTCGAAGATGCCGCGCGGGTAGCGGCCGCGGAAGAGCAGCACCACGACGGCCACCAGGACGAGCAGCCCGATCAGTCCCGGGCCGCTGGAGCGGCTGGCCCAGTCCCCGGTGTCGGTCTGCCAGACCACGTAGGTGCCGCTGCCGGTGAGCAGCCCGACGACCAGGTAGTGCGGCAGCGCGAGCAGCCACCACTTCACCAGCACCAGCCCGCGGGACAGGTGCTCGGGATAGGGCACCTCCAGGTGCGCCGGGTAGTCGGGCACGTCGGCGAAGGTGAAGGGCGGGTAGCGGTCGGTGCCGTTGGCGGCGTAGCAGTAGTAGGCCACCCGCCAGGACCAGCGCAGGATCCCGACGTCGACGTCGAACAGCGGCCGTGGGTAGCGGCCGGTGATGATGATGGCGAAGAACGCGACCACACTCAGCACGAAGAACACCGGCCACAGCACGGCGAGCACCAGCACGTGCGGCAGCACGAGCAGCCACTTCACCAGCCACAGCCAGCGCGAGACGGCCGGGTCGAAGCCGGCGTCGACCCGCACCGGGTAGGTACCCGTGCCCGGACCGGTGAGAACCGTCATCGCTCCCCCTCGAGCAGACGCACGCGGGCAGCGGCCCGCCACGCTCCACCGTCCGACCGTGTCCCTCGTGGCAGCAGGGCAGAACGTCCCCGCGACGTTAGGGTCCGCCCGTGCGACTGACTCCGACCGAGCGCGACCGGCTGCTGCTGTTCGGCGCCGCCGAGCTCGCCCGCGCTCGCCGGGCCCGCGGGCTGCGGCTCAACGTGCCCGAGGCCACCGCGCTCATCGCCGACGCCGTCTGCGAGGCGGCCCGGGACGGCGCCCGGCTGGCCGACGCCGTGGCCGCCGCCCGGCAGCTGCTCGGCCCCGCCGACGTGCTGCCGGGCGTTCCCGACGTCGTCCGCGAGGTGCACGTGGAGGCCCTGTTCGACGACGGCAGCCGGCTGGCGGTGGTGGACGACCCGTTCGGCGGGGGCTCGCTGGGCGAGGCCGGACCGGGCGCGGTCCTCCCGTCCGACCGCCCGGTCGGGTCCCCGGCCGGTGAGGTCCTACCGCTCGTCGTAGAGAACACCGCAGCGGTGCCCATCAGCGTCACCTCGCACTTCCACCTCTTCGAGGCCAACCCACGTCTCCGCTTCGACCGCCCCGCTGCCTACGGTCGTCACCTGCTGGTGCCCGCGGGCAGCTCGGTCCGGTTCGCCCCCGGCTCGTCCCACGAGGTGCTCACCGTGCCGATCGGCGGGGACCGGGTGGCCGTCGGCTTCGCCGGCCTGGTCGACGGGCCGCTCGACGACGAGATCGTGCGGGCGGAGGCCCTCTCCCGGGCTCGCGCCACCGGCTACCTCAGCACGACGTGGGGGGAGGCCACATGAACGAGCACGGGGATGGTCGCGGCGTGGACCCGCTCGACTACGCCGCGGTGCACGGCCCGCGGGCCGGCGACCGGGTGCGGCTCGGGGACACCGGGCTGGTCGTGCGGGTCGAGTCCGACAGTCAGTCGGAGGGCGACGAGTTCCTGGTGGGCTTCGGGAAGACCGCCCGCGACGGGATCCACCTGAAGGCCGCCGCGGTGCGGGAGACCTGCGACCTGGTGGTCAGCAACGTCCTCGTCATCGACGCGGTGCTCGGGATCCGCAAGACCTCGATCGGCATCCGGGCCGGCCGGATCGCCGCGATCGGCCGCGCCGGCAACCCGGACACGCTGGAAGGCGTCGACGTCGTGGTCGGCACCGGCACGACCATCGTGTCCGGGGAAGGGCTCATCGCCACGGCCGGTGCCGTGGACACCCACGTGCACCTGCTCAGCCCGCGGATCATGGAGGCGCTGCTGTCCTCCGGCGTGACGACCGCGATCTGCCAGGAGTTCGGGCCGGTGTGGGGCGTGGGCGTCAACTCGCCGTGGGCCCTGCAGCACGCCGTCAGCGCCTTCGACGCCTACCCGGTGAACGTCGGCTTCCTGGCCAGGGGGTCCTCGTCCAGCCCGGCACCGCTCGTCGAGGCGCTGGTCGAGGGTGGCGCGTGCGGGTTCAAGGTGCACGAGGACCTCGGCGCCCACACGCGCGCGCTCGACACCGCCCTGCGGGTGGCCGAGGACCACGACGTGCAGGTGGCGGTGCACACCGACGGCCTGAACGAGTGCCTCACGGTGGAGGACACCCTGGCCGTCCTGGACGGGCGCACCATCCACGCCTTCCACATCGAGGGCTGCGGCGGCGGCCACGTCCCGGACGTGCTGCGGATGGCCGGCGTAGCCAACGTGATCGGCTCGTCGACCAACCCCACCCTGCCGTTCGGTCGCGACGCGGTGCCCGAGCACTACCCGATGATCGTGACCGTCCACGGCCTGAAGCCGGACCTGCCCGGCGACGCCGCCCTGGCCCGGGACCGCATCCGCGCGGCCACCATGGGCGCCGAGAGCGTGCTGCACGACCTCGGCCTGATCGGCATCACCTCCTCCGACGCCCAGGGCATGGGCCGCGCCGGGGAGACCGTGCGCCGCACCTTCGCGACGGCCGCTGCGATGGCCCGGCAGCGCGGGCCGCTGCCCGGCGAGCGCGACGGGGAGGACAACGAACGCGTCCTGCGCTACGTGGCGAAGCTGACCATCAACCCCGCGATCGCGCACGGGCTCGCGCACGAGGTCGGCTCGCTGGAGGTGGGCAAGCTCGCCGACGTCGTGCTGTGGCGCCCGGAGCTGTTCGGGGCGAAGCCGCAGCTGGTGCTCAAGGCCGGCTTCCCCGCCTGGGGCGTCACCGGCGACCCCAACGCCGCCACCGACGACTGCCAGCCGCTGGTCCTCGGGCCGCAGGTGGGCGGGCACGGCGCCACGCCGGCCGAGCTGTCGGTCGTGTTCGTCGCCGCGGCCACCCTCGACGCCGAGCCGTCCGCGGGTGGTGAGATCGCCGGCCTGCGCACCCGCCGCCGCCGGGTACCCGTCCGCGACACCCGCCGCATCGGCAACGGGAGCATGCTGCGCAACGGGATCCTCGGTCACGTCGACGTCGACCCGGTCACCGGCGCGGTCTCGCTCGACGGGGCCGAGGTCACGAGCGACCCGGTGGATTCGGTCCCGCTCGGGCGGCTCTACTTCCTGTAGGTCGCGCCCCTCAGGCGGTTCTGGGCTGTGCTGCGGGTCGCCTGCGCGGCTCACCTCCACGACTCGCGTCACCAGGCCACCGCGGGCCGTGCCGGCCCGTCCGCCATGGCGGGCGGCGGGACCTCGCCCGCTCAAGTCCGTCCGAGTGGTGCCGATCTGCCGACACAGGACCTGCACAACGTTTGCAGGGAGGGAAAGGCGGCGACGGGGAGGGGCGGAGTGACGAGCACGGGGAGCCTGCGCGCTGCCGTGGCGGGGACGGGGGACGGTGCCTGGCCCCTCGCCGGGCGCGGGCTGGACGACCCGCTGTCGCAGCGGCAGCGCCTGCGCTGCGCCCTTCGTGCCGTCGCCCAGGCGTCGGCCGCGGACGTGCTGCACGAGGCGTGCCGGCAGGCGCTGGGCCTCGTCCCAGCCGACCAGGCCATCGTCTCCGCGCCCACCGGCGACGGCCTCACGGTGCTCGCCACCGCCGGCGGCGGACCGGTCCCGGTCGGGCACCGCATCCCGCGCGACGGCACGCTCGGCGGGCTGGCGCTGGACACCGGCGAGGCCCTCCTCTGCCGCGACTCGCGCCGCGACCCGCGGACCGTCGCCCCGCTGAGCGCGAGCGTGGGCGCCCTCTCCTCGGTGATGACACCGCTCGAGCGGGACGGGCGCCAGGTGGCCGTCCTGGCCCTGCTCAGCGCCGCGCCGAACGCCTTCGACGAGGCCGACCTCGAGCTGCTGGCGCTCTTCGGCGACGTCATCTCCACCCAGCTGACCACCGCGCTCCTCGTCGAGGAGCGCGAGGGGATGTCGGCGGCCATGGAGGAGCAGGCCCGCCTGCTCACCACCGTGTTCGAGGCCATCGACGAGGGCATCGCGGTCAGCGACTGGGACGGGCGCATCGTCATGGTGAACGCGGCCGCCGAACGGATCCTCGGGCGCGGGCGGGACGAGGTCGTCGCGCACCTGGCCACCGCCCCGGTGTGGCGCACGGTCCACCCGGACGGGAGCGACTGGCCAGGCGACACGCATCCCACCTCCCTCGTGCTGCGCACCGGGCGCGCCGTGGTCGGCCGCACCATGGGCATCCACCACCCGGACGGGCAGCTGCGCTGGCTCGCCGTCTCGGCCACCCCGGTGGGCGAGGACGGCCGGGTCGACAGCGTCGTCACGACCTTCCTCGACATCACCGACGCACGCTCCTCGGTGCAGGCCCTCGCCGGCTCCGAGGCACGGCTGCGCGCCGCCTCCGAGCTCACCGGGCTGGCGTGGTGGGAGTACGACGTGGAGTCGGACGCCCATGTCTGGTCCGAGACGATGTTCCGGCTGGCCGGCGTGGACCCGGCCGAGGGTGCGCCCAACCGCGAGCGCTGGCTCAGCTGCGTGCACCCCGACGACCGGCCGGGCATCCACGAGCTGGTCCCTGGGGAGACCGTGACCTCCGCGATGGACCTGTTCCGGGTGTGCCACCCGGACGGTTCGGTGCGCACGCTGCAGACCTGGCACGAGGTCGAGCTCGACGCCGACGGCCGGGTCGTCCGGATGTTCGGCACCGCGCTGGACGTGACCCAGCGCGAGGCCGCGGCCCTGCAGCTGGCCGAGTCCGAGCGCCGTCTGGCCGAGGCCCAGGAGATGGCCGGGCTGGCCTGGTGGGAGTGGGAGACGGCGACCGGGGTGCTGCGCTGGTCGGCCGGCATGCACCGCCTGGCCGGCTTCGAGCCGGGCCGCACCCCCGACGGGGACACGTGGCTCTCGCTCGTGCACCCCGAGGACCGGGGCAGCAGCGGTGAGCTGGAGCGGCGGGCGCTGGAGCACGGCGAGCCCTACGAACACGTGTTCCGGATCGTCCGGCAGGACGGCGAGGTGCGTCACCTGCGCTCGAGCACGCGGCCGATGTACGACGCGGCCGGCCGCATCATCGGGCTGCGCGGCGCCACCCTGGACGTCACCGTGCAGGAGACGGCCGCCCAGGAGCTGACCGCCCGCGAGGAGCAGTTCCGGATCGCCTTCGACGACGCACCCACCGGCCTGGTGATGTTCGACGTGCTGCCGGACGGCAGCCGCCGGGTGCTGCGGGCGAACGCGGCGCTCGCCCGGATGCTCGGCTGGAGCGTGGACGAGCTGCTCACCATGGACCCGATCCTCTGGGTCGACCCCGAGCGGCGCGATCGCGACGCCCAGGGCATCGCGCAGCTGGCGGCCGGAGAGCTCGGCCCGGTCACGCTCGAGCAGCGCTACCGCCACCGGGACGGCCATGCGGTGCCGGCGTGGGTCGTCGTCACGCCGGTTCGGGGGCCGGACCGGTCCGTCCGCTACCTCATGGCGCACGTGGTGGACCTGACCCAGCAGCACGCCCAGCGCGCGGAGCTGCAGCGGCTGGCGCTCACCGACACCCTCACCGGGCTGGCCAACCGGGCCCTGGTGCAGGACCGCACCGAGCAGGCCCTCAGGGGGTTGCGGCGGCACGGCGGCCACGTCGCGATGCTGCTGCTCGACCTCGACGGGTTCAAGCGCTGCAACGACAGTCTGGGGCACCAGCAGGGCGACCACCTCCTCGTGGAGGTCGCCGGTCGGCTGCGCGCGGTCACCCGCGCCGGCACCACCGTCGGGCGCCTGGGCGGCGACGAGTTCGTCGTGCTGCTCGAGCACCTGGACGTGCCGGAGGACGCCCTCGGAGTCGCCCACCGGATCCTCGACGCCCTGCGTCAGCCGCACCGCCTCGCCGGCACCGCGATCACCGCCACCGGCAGCGTCGGCATCGCGGTGACCGACGACCCAACCACCACCCAAGCCGACCTGCTCCGCGACGCCGACCTCGCCCTCTACGCCGCCAAGGACGCCGGGCGGGACCGCGCCGTGGTCTTCGACGACGCGCTGCGGGTGGACGCCGACCGCCGGCTGACTGCGGAGGTGCAGGTCCGCCGTGCCCTCGGCGACGACGCCCTGCGGATCGTCTGCCAGCCCGTGGTCGACCTCGCCTCCGGCCGGGTGGTGAGCGCCGAGGCGCTGGTGCGCGTGCAGGACCCGCACCGGGGGCTGGTGCTGCCCGAGCACTTCATCCACGTCGCCGAGAGCACGGGTCTCATCCCCGACATCGACTTCTGGATGCTGGAGCAGGCAGCGCGCGCTCTGGCCGAGGGGCACCAGGTCCCCGACGCCTCCGGACGCCTCCATACGTTGGACCGGGTGGCGGTGAACGTGTCCGGCGCCACCCTGGCCGACCCGCGCTTCGCCGAACGCTTCGACGCCGTGCTCGCGGCCTGGCAGGTCCCGGCTCGCCGCCTGGTGGTCGAGATCACCGAGTCCACCCTGCTCGCCCCCACCCCCGCCGTCGGGCAGGCCCTCGAGCACGTCCGCTCGATCGGCGCCCAGCTCGGGCTGGACGACTTCGGCACCGGCTGGTCCGCGCTGTCCTACCTCCAGCGCTACGAGCTCGACTTCCTCAAGGTGGACCGCTCCTTCGTGGCCAGGCTCGGCTCCTCGGCCAAGGACCGCGCCCTGGTCGCCTCGATCGTCGACCTCGCGCACGCCGTCGGCCTCGTCGTGACCGCCGAGGGCGTCGAGACCCACGAACAGGCCGAGGCCCTGCGGGAGATGGGCTGCGAGCACGCGCAGGGCTGGTACTTCGGCCGGCCGGCTGCGCTGGTGGGCTGACGCCGGGCACACCGGCTGGTGATCATGCAGAAGATGTAGATCACCTTTGGGCCTGCGCGGGCGCCGGACTGGCTGTGGTCCATTCCAAGGCGGCTGGTGACGGGATGGTCTTGCTCGGGGCTGGTTCTGATTGGCCGGGCGCGGGTTTTTGCGGATCTTGAGACCTGGTGCACCTTGTCTGAGCGTGCGAGTGCATCAAGATCCGGAGCCCGTCGGCTCCGTTGTCATTGCTGACTTTGATTCTTTGCCTAGTCGTGACCTGGCTGGTACTGATTCTGCCTGTCTGGGAACGGGAACTGTCGGACCCTGTCCGTCGTCTCGTCGTATGGTTCACGGCCAGGCGGTGCAGGAGAAGGACGTCGTCCCCGACGTCCTTCCCGGCTCGCTGGCTGAGTGTGTGGGGTTGTCGCAGCAGCTGCGGTTCGCGGGTGAGAACCCGCTCGCGACCGGGGTGGCGGACCTGCTCAACGGCCTGGACGGGGCCAAGTTGCGGATGTACGACCGGGTGCTGCTCACGGCGGCGACCAAGGCCGCGGTGGCGGCCGTGGAGGGCCGGCATCTGCGGCCCGTGGCGCAGTGCCTGGCGGCAGAGCGCGACGGCTCCCTGGGGGACGCCTCCCCGCACATCAAGGATCCGGGGCCGGAGGGCTGGGGTGAGCAGCCGTACTCCGACCAGGAGGCGGACCGGATGTTCGCGCAGTGGCAGGACCCGACCGAGATGGCCGCGCGCTGCCGGCGGGAGGAGCTGCGGCTGGGGATGCGGCTGTCCCCGGCCGGTATGTACGCCGTCGCCGAGCAGGCCCGCCAGCTCGACGGCCCGTACGCCCGCGCCCGCGAGCTGATGCTGCAGGGCGTGATGACCCGCCAGCAGTGGCACGTGCTGCGCACCTCCACCCGCGCGGTGCCAGAGGAGCTGCTGGCCGAGGTGCTGGACCTGGTCCTTCCTCAGGTCGAGAAGACCACGACGAAGGAGCTGCAGCGGCACATCGACCGCGTGCTGGCCAAGCTGCTGCCCGACCGGGGCGCGCTGGAGCACGAGAAGGCCCGCACGGGGCGGCGGGTGGAGGTGTGGCACGACCAGGTCGACACCGACGACACCGACGGGCGCACCCTGGTCCGCGAGTCCACCCTGCGCGCGGTCTCCGACCCCACACAGGTGCACCGGATCGCGCAGCTGGTCG
This sequence comes from Motilibacteraceae bacterium, assembly GCA_051954955.1. Classification (GTDB taxonomy): domain Bacteria; phylum Actinomycetota; class Actinomycetes; order Motilibacterales; family Motilibacteraceae; genus JBQCHF01. The sequence goes on along the minus strand of JBQCHF010000023.1, from coordinate 554 downwards.
AGGGCCACGCGCGGTGGATGCGGGACAAGGCCCGCTCGCAGGCCAAGGCCACCGAGAAGGACGCCCAGCTGGCGATGCGGGCGGCGTGGAAGCAGCACGGCGAGGGCTCACCAGAGCACGTCGCCGCCCTCGAGGTGTGGCAGGAAGCCAAGAAGCGCCGTCAGCAGGTGTTCAAGCAGGGCCTGTCGGCGTGGAGGTTCGACGCGCTGGCGGACCTGGCCGAGCGCGGCACCCTGGCCGCGCACGACGGCGCACCCCTAGTGGCGAAGGAGCGGGAGGTGCTGCCGGTCACCGTGGTGAGCTTGGAGACCGCGCTCGGCCTCGCCGACGACCCGGGCGAGCTGCGCGGCTACGGCACCGTCCCGGCCCCGGTGCTGCGGGACCTGGTCGCCGCCGCGAAGTCCTGGATCGTCGCGGTCGTCGACAAGGCCGGGCAGGCGTTGAGCGTGCAGCGGTACAAGCCGACCGCGGCGATCCGGGACTGGCTGATCGCCACCAAACCCACCTGCGCCTCACCGTGGTGCGACGCCCCGGTCGAGTGGGCCGAGGACGAC
>JBQCHF010000022.1:0-6825 GCA_051954955.1 Motilibacteraceae bacterium | reverse complement strand
TGGACACCGTGGTCGCCTTCGTGGTCGACGAGCTCGAACCGCGCGTGCGCAGGGGCTGGAGCGTGGTGGTCACCGGCGGGACCAGCGGGGTCGGCGACCCCGGCGAGCGGGCGGGGCTGCCGCCGGGGTTGCCGCGGTGGGTGGGCGGGGACCGCAACCTCGTCCTGCGGATCGGTCTGGAGCTGGTGACCGGACGGCTGGTTCCGGAGCGGCCCGAGGAGGCCTTCGCCGACGGGTGGACGGCATGAGCGAGCGGACCTCCGGGACCGGCGAGGGGGAGCGGCGGACGCTGACCATCGGCAGCAGGGCGCCGGAGGAGCCGACGTCGACGTCGGCGCGACCTGCCCGCGGCCAGAGCTCCTGGCACATGCGGGCCAACATCCTCGTGCTCGCCTACCTGCTCGCCGCGGTGACCGCCGTCGCCGCCCGCGACGCGCTGCCGGTGCCGCGGTGGCTCGCGATCCACCTGCTGCTGCTGGGCGCGGCCACCAACGCGATCGTCACCTGGGGCGAGCACTTCGCCGTGGCCCTGCTGCGGGCGCCGTCGCCGTCGGCGCGACGCTCCGGAGCACGGATCGTCGTGCTCAACGCCGGCATCGTGTCCGTGCTGGTCGGGGTGTCCGCCGGCTGGAACCCCCTCACCACGGTGGGCACGGTGCTGCTCCTGCTCGTGGTGAGCGAGCACGCGGTCGAGCTGGTGCGCCTGGGTCGGCGTGCCCTGCAGAACCGGTTCGCGGGCACCGTGCGCTTCTACGTCGCCGGCGCGCTGGCACTCCTTCCCGGCCTGGTGCTTGGGCGCGAGCTCGCCGTGCAGGACCTGCCCGACGCCCGGCACGAGGCGCTGCACGCCGCGCACGTGCACGCGAACCTGCTGGGCTGGGTCGGGCTCACCGTGCTCGGCACGCTGTTCACCCTGTGGCCGACGGTGCTGCGCACCCGGATCGCGGCCGACGCGATGGCGTGGGCCCGCCGCACCCTGGTGCTCACGGTGGCCGGCCTTTGCGTCGCGCTGCTGGCTCTCGCCCTGGACATGCGCCTCGTCGCCGTGGCCGGCCTGGTCGTCTACGCCGCGGGCGTGGCCGCCGCGCTGGTGCCGCTGGTCCGCACCGCCCGGCAGAAGGCGCGCAGCGACCGCAAGCGGTGGGGCGAGGGCGCGGCGTGGATGCTGGCGGCGTCGTGCGGCTGGCTGCTGCTGGGCGTCCTCGCCGACGCCGTCCTGGTCGTCCTCTCGCCGGACAATTCCGCCTACGCCGGGCGGCTGGACGCGCTGGTGCCGCCGCTGCTGGTCGGGTTCGTCGGGCAGGTCCTGCTCGGGGCGCTGACCTACCTGCTCCCCGTGATCCTCGGTGGCGGCCCGTTTGCGGTGCGGGCCGCCATCGAGCGGCTGGCGGTCGCCTGGCCGTGGCGACTGGCGCTGCTGGACGGCGGGCTGCTGGTCACCCTCGTGCCGCTGCCCGGCGCGTGGCGCTGGACCGGGTGGGTGCTGGTGCTCGCGTCCGCGCTGTGGTTCCTCGCGCTGGCGGAGTCGCTGCTGGTGCCGCCGCTGCGGCCCTCGGTGCAGGTGCCCGATGTCAGCCGGCGCGAGTCGCCCGCTGCGCCGCCCACGTCGTCGAGCGGCTCGCGCACCCCGCTCGTGGTCGGGCTGGTCCTCGGGCTGGTCATGGTGGCCCTGCCGGTGGGCCTGGCCCTCTCCGGTGACCGGCCGTCGGCGTCCTCCGACAAGGTGTCGGAGAAGGTGAGTGCGCCGGCGGTGCTGGCCGGCACCCAGCGGGTCGAGGTGCAGCTGGTGGACATGGACATCCGGCCTTCGAGCGTCACCGTCGCGCCGGGCACCAGAGTCACCCTCGTGGTGACCAACAGGGACGCCATGCGGCACGACCTGGTCTTCCCCGGCGGCCCCGGCACCCCGCGGCTGCGCACGGGGCAGACGCAGGAGCTCGACCTCGGTGTCGTCACCAGGACCCTGAACGGCTGGTGCTCGGTCCCGGGCCACAAGGCCATGGGCATGACCTTCGACGTCGTGGTGGCGCAGCCCGCCGCGCCCACCCCGGCTCCGGCCGCCGTTGGAACACCTACCACGTTGGACGTGCACGGGCAGCCGGGCGCGGGCTGGAAGCCGTGGGACGCGCGGCTGGCTCCGGCTCAGTCGGCCACCGTGCACAAGGTGACCTTTCCCGTGACCGAGTCCGAGCAGGAGGTTGCGCCGGGCGTGCGCCAGCAGGTGTGGACCTTCGGCGGCAGCGTGCCGGGGCCGGTGCTGCGCGGGCACGTCGGCGACGTCTTCGAGGTGACGCTGGTCAACCGCGGCACCATGCCGCACGGCATCGACTTCCACGCGGGCTCGGTGTCGCCGGACGTCCCGATGCGGATGCTGGAGCCGGGGCAGTCGCTGGTCTACCGGTTCACCGCCGACCACGCCGGCGCCTGGCTCTACCACTGCAGCGCGATGCCGATGAGCCAGCACATCGCCAACGGCATGTACGGCGCCGTGGTCATCGACCCGCCGGGACTGCCGGCGGTGGACCGGGAGTACGTGCTGGTCTCCGGCGAGCAGTACCTCGGCGCGCCCGGCGGGACGGCCGACCCGGCCAAGCTGCGCGCGGATGCGTGGGACACCGCGGTCTTCAACGGCTACCCGGACCAGTACGTCCACGCTCCGCTCACCGCGCGGGTGGGGGACCGGGTGCGCTTCTGGGTGGTGGCCGCGGGCCCGGACGACGGCACCGCGTTCCACGTCGTCGGCGCGCAGTTCGACACCGTCTACAAGGAAGGCGCCTACCTGCTCCGGCCCGGCCCGGAGATGGGGGCGGCCCAGGTGCTCGACCTCTCGGTGGCGCAGGGCGGCTTCGCGGAGGCGACGTTCGGCGAGGCCGGGCACTACGCGCTGGTCGACCACGACATGCGCAAGGCCGAGAACGGGGCGCGCGGGATGCTCGTCGTGTCCGGCACCTCTGCAGCCGGGGAGCGCTGAGCCTTGATCGGTCTCTGGTCGCTCATCCGCTTCACCCACGTCGTCTCCGCGATGGTCTGGGTCGGCGGCCAGCTCACCCTCACCGCGGTGCTCATGCCGGTGGTGCGGGTGCGCCTGGCCGGCCCGGAGATGCGCACCGTGATGACCGGCGTGGGCCGCCGGTTCGGGCAGTTCACGGTGACGCTGTTCCTGCCGCTGCAGGTCGGCACCGGCGTGCTGCTCGCCTGGCACCACGGGGTCACGATCCCCTCGCTGGCCGAGCCCGGCTACGGCCGCACCTTGGCCGCCAAGCTGCTCGCCTTCGCCCTGGTGATGGCCGCGGCCGGCGCGCACGGCTGGGCCAACGGGACCGGGCGGCGCGAGCTCGCCCGCGGGTTCGCCATCGCCAGCCTCATCGGCAGCCTGGTGATCGTGGTGCTGGCCACGGCGCTCGCGACGGCGTAGGCGCGGCTCCTCCGGCCCGGCCCGTTCGGGCGCTACGGTCCGTGTCGACGCGGGGGACCAGGTCGGGGGGACCGGATGACAGTCGGGGTGGAGCAGGCGGGCGCAGGAGTCCTCGGGGCGAAGGCGTTGCCGGCGGCGGCCTGGCTGCTGGCCGGGTCGGTGGGTGCCCTGGGTGCGGCCGGCATCGTCGTCGAGTCGTTCTGGCGCCAACCCCAGGTGCGGATCGCCCTGGCGGTGCTGGCCGTCGGCGGGGTCGTCCTCGGCGCCGCTCTCGCACGCCGGACCGGACGCAGCGTCGTGCTCGTCGTCCTGGCGGTCTGGGCCGTCGCCGGCATCCTGCTGCTCACCGTGCTGCCGCAGTCCCTCGACGCGGTGAGCAACCCATGGCGGCTGCACCGGGTCGTGCTGGATCTCTCCCCGCACCCCGCGCACGACCTCACCGCCTGGATGCACGGCACCGACGGCCCGCTCAACGTGCTGCTCTACCTGCCGGCCGGCGCCCTCGTCGCGGCCGTGACCCGGCGCCCCGGGCGCACGCTGCTGGCCCTCACCGGGCTCTCGCTGGGCATCGAGATCGTGCAGGCGCTGACGGGGTGGCGCTCGGGCAGCCTCGGCGACGTCGTCGCGAACGTGCTGGGCGCGATGCTGGGGATCTGCGCCACCCTCGCGGTGCTGGCGACCCTGCACCGTGGGCGCGCGGCGGCTGGGCCGACGCGCTCAATCAGGTAGCCGCCGCACCGCGGCCTCTCGTTCTCTGTGCTCCACCAGCCAGGCGAAGCCGCTTCCTGAGAGCTGCCAGTCGTCGTCGAACCGCCAGCCGAGCGGCACCGTGAGGCACGTCCCCTCGTCGATGGCGACCACGCACCGGCTGCCAGGCCGCCGCGTCACCGCCACGGCGCGGCCGAGCAGGCCGCCCTGGCTCGCGTGCACCTCGACGGTGACGTCGACGAGCCCGAGCCCGGTCTCGACGCTCAGGTCCTCCAGCCCCTCGGACCAGTCCTGGTCGCAGACCGCGCGGTCGCCATCCCGCCAGCCGCCGACCAGCGCACGGTCGGCGGCGACCATCGCGCCGGCCGAGAAGCCCAGATAGGGGGCTCCCTGCGCCACGGACGCCCGGACCGCCGCTGCGGCCGGGGCCAGACCTCGTTGGTAGACCGGCGTGGGGCCGCCGCCGACCACGATCCCGTCTGCTTCGTGCACTGTGGTTCCCCCCGAATCGTGGAGGATTCTTTACGCGGCGGCCCGGTCGGGTGCCGTGGTGTTCTCGTAGTTGATCGGGCTCATCATCGCGGCGGCGGTGTGTCGCCGGTCGTGGTTGTAGAAGCCGTAGCACCAGTCCGAGACGACGGCTCGGGCTTGGGTGGCGTCGGTGAAGGTGTGCCGAGACAAGACCTCCCACTCCAGAGAGGAGAAGAACGCCTCGGCGGCGGCATTGTCGAAGCACGAGCCGACCCGGCCCATGGACTGGCGGATCCCGAGCTGAGCGCACAGGCGGGTGAACGCGGCCGCGGTGTAGGTCGACCCACGGTCGGTGTGGAAGATCACCCGCTGGTCCTCCTCGTCCTGCCAGATCGCGTCCTTCCCACCGCGGGCCGCCACAGCCATCTTGATCGCCGCGCAGGCCAGCTCGGCGTCCGGGCGCAGCCCGGTCGCTGCGGCCAGCAGCCGACGCGAGTACAGGTCGATCACCGTGGCCAGGTACAGCTTGGGCCCGCGCCCGTCGGCGCCGGTGGGGATCTCGGTCATGTCCCCGACCCACCGCCGGTTCGGCGAGGTGGCGGTGAAGTCGCGGCGCAGCAGATCAGCGAACGGGACCTTGCTCTTGTCCTGCCGGGTCAGCCCACCGCGGCGGCGGATCTTGCGGGCGACCAGGCCCTGGCGGCGCATGGACTCGGCCACCGTCTTCTCGCTGATCTTCCAGCCGGCCTCACGCAGATCCGCGTGCAGCCGGGGTGAGCCGTGCAGCCCACGGGCCTTGGCGAAGGCGACCCTCACCGCCCGGTCGATCGTGTCCCGGCGCCGGTCCCGCACCGTGTGCAAACCGCAGGCCGCCGCCGGGGAGTTCGCCCGGGACAGCCACTTGTAGAACCAGGACACCGACACCCCCAACAGGGCGCAGGTCAGCGCATGTGGCACCCGGTAGGAGGTCCTCTGGTCGGCGATGAAGCGGGCCACGCTCACTTCGTCGCCTCCTTCACCCACAGGACCACGGATCGCTTGAGGACATCGCGCTCCATCCGCAGCTCGGCCACCTCGGCCCGCAGCCGCTTGAGCTCTTCGACCTCGTCTCGGGACAGCTCCCCGCGGCCCTGGCGCGCCTCCCGAGACCGCTGCACCCAGTTGCCCAGCGTGCCCTCGTTCACCCCCAGCTCGCGAGCGACCTGCGCGATCGGCTTCCGGCTCTCCTCGACGATCCGGACCGCTCCCTCACGGAACTCCCGGTCGTACTTCATCCGCTTCTCAGGCATCTCAGTCCCCAATACTGATGCCTCTACGGTCCGGGGGGAACCTCACCGAAGTCGACGACATCGAGGTGGTCGAAGATCTCGAGCCCGAGGTCCAGGTGGTAGGTGCCCGGCGTGTAGGCGTTGCGCAGGGCGCGGGGTCCGAAGCGGGCGCCCGGACGATAGGAGGCGCCCCCGTCCCACGGCGCGCCGACGACGGCCATGTCCGGACGTCGCTCGTCGAGCTGCTCCGGCTCGGTCAGCAAGGGACGATGCCCGAAGGTCGCCAGGCCACCGGTGATGGCGCTCAGCTGTTCACGCATGCCCGGCGCGTCGCGGTCGTCCCCCACGTCGGGGCAGCCTACTGGTGGCAGCGACGTCAGGTGGAGACGCTGGAAGCTAGAACGGCGGGGGTTCGTCGGGGTCGCCGGTGACGCCCCAGCCGTGGCCGATCTCGGGCAGGAGGCGGTGGGGTTCTCGCCGGTATTCGTGCCCGGAGTGGGTGATCGTCCGGTGGGCGCCGTCGTCGTCGCGGATGACGTCGAGATGCTTGGTGGTCTTGAGCTGGTGGGTGGTCTTGCACTCGGGGTGCAGGTTGTCCTCGCTGGTCGGCCCACCCGCCGGCATCGACGTCGGGTCTCGCGGGTCGGGCGGTGGTCTCCATTCGTCGAGGTGGTCGTCCTCGGCCCACTCGACGGGTGCGTCGCACCAGGGGGCCACGCAGGTGGGTTTGGTGGCGATCAGCCAGTCCCGGATGGCGGTGGTGGGCTTGTACCGCTGCACGCTCAGGGTCTGCCCCGCCTTGTCGACGACCGCGACCAGCCAGGACTTGGCGCCGGCGACCAGGTCGCGCAGCACCGGGGCCGGGACGGTGCCGAAGCCGCGCAGCTCGCCCGGGTCGTCCGCCAGGCCGAGCGCGGTCTTCAGGGACACCACCGTGACCGGCAGCACCTCCCGCTCCTTCGC
>JBQCHF010000021.1:0-100321 GCA_051954955.1 Motilibacteraceae bacterium | reverse complement strand
CGGCCTGATCCACCGCGGCCACACCCCCACCGACGCAGAGCTCCTGCTCGGCTCCCGCCAGCCCGCACCCGTCGAGAGGTGACGAGAACCGTCAGCAGGAACCACAGGGCCCGCACCCCAAGGGTGCGGGCCCTGCGCCGTACCGGGGAGGGCCCTGCGTGCGTTGTGGCGGGGCACGCCTCGGGGCAGGCTGGCAGCACCCACCCGAACGTCGGGAGGCAGCATGGTCGACGCCCGCGAGCCGGCCGACCGTTCCGAGCAACCCCAGCCCCTGCCCGCGGTGGCGGCTCTCCCGCCGCAGGACGCGACCTGGTTCCGAGCCCTGGTGGAGTCCGCCGCCGACGTCATCCAGGTGATCGACGCCGACGGCCGCACCCGCTTCGTCACCGCGGCGGCCGGCCGGGTACTGGGCTGCCCGCCCGAGCAGCTGGTCGGCGCCCACTTCCGCGACCTGGTCGACCCGCGCGACCGGGACTCGCTCGAGCAGGCCTTCGAGCGCACGCTGCGGGCCGCTCCGGGCCAGGTGGTGGAGGGGGAGTTCCGGGTGCGGGACGAGGCCGGCGGGGTGCGGTGGGTGCATGCGCGCGCGAGCAACCACCTGGCCACTGCCGATGTCCACGGGGTGGTGGTGAACTGGCGGGACGTCACCGCGCCGCGCCACCTGCACCAGCGGCTGACCTGGGCGGCCACGCACGACCCGCTCACCGGGCTGGTCAACCGGGCGCTGTTCCTGGACCACCTCGAGTCCGCGCTGGCGCGGGCCACCCGGCAGCCGCAGGCGCGCGTGGGCGTGCTCATGGGCGACCTGGACCGGTTCAAGGGCGTCAACGACCGGTTGGGGCACGCCGCGGGCGACGAGCTGCTCCGGCAGGTCGGCCGCCGGCTGCGCGACTCCGTGCGGCCCGGCGACACCGTCTGCCGGCTCGGCGGTGACGAGTTCGCGGTGCTGTGCGAGGACCTGCGCGACGAGGAGGAGATCGCCGACGTCGCCGGCCGGATCGAGCAGACGGTGCGCGGCGCCTACGAGCTGGTGGAGGCCGGCGAGGCCGTCCCGGTGCAGATGTCGGTGGGGGCCGCGGTCTGCCGGGGCCGCGCCGACGTGAGCGCGGCCGCCGAGGAGCTGCTGCGCGACGCCGACGAGGCGCTCTACGTCTCCAAGCGGGCCGGCGGGGGCGTGGAGGTGCTCGGTGCCGCGCTGCGCCGCCAGCTGGCCTCGCGGCGCCAGCTCGAGTCCGATCTGCGCCGCGCGCTGGCCGAGGAGCAGTTCGTGCTGCACTACCAGCCGAAGCTCGACCTGCGGACCGGGTGCTGGCCGGAGGTGGAGGCGCTGCTGCGCTGGCGCCATCCCACCCGCGGACTGCTCGAGCCGGTCGACTTCCTCGCCCTCGCCGAGGACCGCGGGCTCATCGTGCCGATCGGCCGGTGGGTGCTCGCCACCGCGGCCGAGCAGGCGGCGGCCTGGTGGCGGGCCGGGCACCCGCTGCGGGTGTGCGTGAACCTGTCCCCGCGCGAGCTGGACCAGCCGGGGCTGCTCGGCGTGCTCGACGCCGCCATCGAGTCGGCCGGGGTGCCCCCCGAGCTGCTCAACGTGGAGATCACCGAGCGCTCGGCGCTGGTGGACCCGGCCCTCACCGCCCGCAAGGTGGACGGCCTGCGCCGGCGCGGCATCCGCGTCTCGCTGGACGACTTCGGGACCGGCTACTCCTCCCTCACCTGGCTGCAGCGCCTGCGGGTGGACACGCTCAAGCTGGACCAGGCGTTCACGGCCCAGGTCGAGTCCGGGCGCAGCGCGGCCATCGTGGCCGCGGTCGTGGAGCTGGCCGCCGCGCTGGAGCTCTACGTCGTGGCCGAGGGCGTGGAGACCGAGGCGCAGCTGCGGGTGCTGCGCGAGCTCGGTTGCGACGCCGTGCAGGGCTATCTCGTCTCCCCGCCGCTGCCCGCGTCCGAGCTGCTGCTGCCGGCGTGACGGCAGCACCGTCCTGCCGGCCGCACCGGACCGCCGGCGCAGACTCGTTACCCTGCCGACGCCGGCGCGGGTCGGCAGCGATCGCAGCGAGGCCAGCGAGGCAGGGAGGACCGGCGTGCTCGGCGAACCGGTGCGGGACGACGCGGCGCGCGAGGTGACCGCGGCCGAGAACGTCGGGGTGAGGCCCACCCCGGCGCCCGAGCGGCTCACCGACCACGACCTCTGGGACGAGTCCGCGCGCCCGGCGGCCCCGGCGCCCCCGGCGGGGCACCGCTACCACCCGCAGGGCCCGGCCGTGGGCGCCCACCTGGTGGACGTGCACGACCACCTGCGTGCCGAGCTCGCGCAGCTGCGCGAGGTCGTGCAGCAGGTCGAGCAGGGCCGGGCCTCGGTGGGGGAGGCCCGCGAGGTGCTGCACGAGCTCACGCTGAAGCAGAACGCCTGGGCGCTGGGTGCCTACTGCGCCAGCTACTGCCGGCTGCTCACCCAGCACCACACGCTCGAGGACCGGGCGATCTTCCCGCACCTGCGGGAGGCGGACCCCGGGCTCGCGCCCGTGGTCGACCGGCTGGAGGAGGAGCACGTCGTCATCCACGGGGTGGTCGAGCAGGTCGACGCTGCTCTGGTCACCGCCGTCACCACCGGCGAGCTCGAGCCGGTGCGCGCGGCGGTGGACCTGCTCACCGACACCCTGCTCTCGCACCTGTCCTACGAGGAGTACCAGCTGGTCGAGCCCCTGGCCCGCCACGGGATGTTCGCCGGGCAGCTCTGATCCGCGGGGACCTCCGACGCCTCGTAGGAAGTGGGGTGAGCGCTCAGACCAGCCCCGGCCAGTCGGCCGGGAAGACGTCGCGCCAGCGCCGTACCTCGGGCTCTGGCAGCGGGCCGGCCTGCGCGGCCGCGACCGCCTCGGCCAGGTGCGCGGGTGAGCCCGTGCCGACGATCGCGGTGGAGACCCCGGGAGCGTAGGCGCTGAAGCGCAGCGCGGTGCCGTGCCAGTCGCCGTCGGAGGGGCGCAGGTCCAGCGTGCGCAGCCGCTCCCAGTAGTCCTCGGCGTAGGCCCCGACCGGCCGCTGCGCGAACCGCCACGGCGCGTTGGCGATCGGCCGCTTGGCGACGACGCCCAGCCCGGCCGCGGCGGCCGCCGGCAGCACGTGCCGCAGGGACCACTGGTCCGCGAGGTTCACCGAGGTCTGCACCGCGCCGAAGTGCCCACAGGCCACTGACCAGGCCAGCGCCTCGTTCTCGCCGCTGTAGCCGGCCACCCGCACCTTGCCGGCCTCGCGCTGAGCCAGCAGCGCCTGCACGACCTCGCCGCGCTCGAGCACCTCCAGCGGGCACGAGTGCAGGAAGACGACGTCGAGCACGTCGGTCTGCAGCACGCGCAGCGCCCGGTCCACACCGCCGCGGACCGCCGCCGCGGTCCAGTCCTCGGTCCCCGGCACGTCGTAGCCGACCTTGGTGGAGAGCACCACCTCGTCGCGCCGGCCGCGCAGGTGCCGCCCGATCCGCTCCTCGGAGGCGCCGTAGCCGCGGGCGGTGTCGATGAAGGTGATGCCGGCGTCCAGGGCGGCGTGCAGCAGCCGCGCCGCCGTCGCGTCGTCGTAGGACTCCTCGCCGATGTGCCCGGCGCCGAGACCGACGACCGAGACCTCCAGCCCGCTGCTCCCGAACGCCCGCCGCTGCACGGGGTCCGACCCTACGTGGCTGCCGCCGGGGCGACGGGGTCGGGCAGCACCGGCTCGCGCCGGGAGGCACCCGTCGCCAGCTCCACCGCGTGCGCGACGCGCAGCAGCTCCAGCTCGCCCTGCGGGCGGCCGACCAGCTGCAGCCCCACCGGCAGCCCGTCGTCGGTGAAGCCGCAGGGCACCGAGACCGCCGGCAGCCCGGTCACCGTCACCAGGTAGCAGGAGGCCATCCAGTCCAGGTAGGTGGACAGCTCCTGCCCGTCGATCTCGGTGACCCACCGCTGCTCCACCGGAAACGGCGGCACCTGGCTGACCGGCATGGCGATGACGTCGACGTCGGCGAGGAACGCCAGGGTGCGGGCGTAGATCTCGGTGCGGCCGCGGAAGGCGTCGGCGACGTCGGCGCCGGTCAGGTCCAGGCCCTGCTCCACGTTCCAGGCCACGCTGTTGCCCAGCCGGTCCCGGGAGCGCTGGTAGGTCTCGCGGTGGGCGGCGGCGAACTGCCAGGCGCGCAGCACCCGGAACACCCGGTCCGCCCCGCGCAGGTCCGGGCCGGCGTCCACCAGCTGGGCGCCGAGCTGCTCCAACGCCCCGCGGCCGTCGCGCTCGAGGACCTCGACGACCCGGCGGTCCACCGGCAGCCCGTCCGGCCGCGGCCACCAGGCCACCCGCAGCCCGCGCGGGTCCACGTCGAGCCCACCGGGCGTGAGCGCGGCGTGCGCGAACCGCGCGCCGTCGCCGGGCCAGGATCGCGGGTCGCGGGGGTCGGCGCCGGCCAGCACCGACAGGAACAGCGCGACGTCGGCCACGGTGCGGGCCATCGGCCCGTCCACCGGCAGCGGGAAGTAGGCGTCGGCCGACGGCCAGGAGGGGACCAGCCCGGCGCTGGGCCGCAGCCCGACCACGTTGCAGAACGAGGCGGGGTTGCGCAGCGAGCCGCCCAGGTCCGAGCCGTCGGCCAGCGGCACCATCCGGGCGGCCAGCGCCGCCGCCGCCCCGCCGCTGCTGCCGCCCGGCGTCATCCGCGGGTCCCACGGGTTGCGGGTCTCCCCGAACACCGCGTTGTAGGTCTGCGAGCCCGCGCCGAACTCGGCCACGTTGGTCTTGCCCAGGCTGATCGCCCCGGCGGCCCGCACCCGCTGCACCAGCAGCGCGTCGGCGGCGGGGACGTGCTCGGCGAACAGGGGCGAGCCGTAGGTGGTGCGCACGCCGCGGGTGTCCTGCAGGTCCTTGTGGGCGGTGGGCAGCCCGTGCAGCGGGCCGAGCTGCTCGCCGCGGGCGGCCGCCTCATCCGCGGCGGCAGCGGCCTCCAACGCCTGCTCGGCGGTCAGCGTGACGATCGCGTTGACGACCGGGTTCCACCGCTCCACCTGCGCGAGGTGGTCGGTCACCACCTCCCGCGCGGACACCTGGCGCGCGCGCAGCATGAGCACCAGCTCGGTGGCGCTGAGCCGATGCAGGTCGGACTCGTTCGGTGTGCTCACCCGGGTCTCCCCTCGCCGACGGCGCCCTGCAGCGGTGTGGGCCCTGATCTATCACGGAGCGCCCCGGTCCGGCGGGCGTGCACGCTGCTGGTGGTCCCGGGAAAGGTCACGTCCCGGCGCGAGTCGCTCAGGCGCGGGCTCCCGCGGCCGAAGGGCGAGGGGTGAGCGAAGTCCGGGGTGGGGGAACTCGCGCCGTCGCGGCGCCGGTGCTGGCCGGCGTGCCGCTGGCGGCGGCGGCGCTGGCGCTGGTGCTCACCGGCACGCTCGCCTCCTACGCGGTGAGAGCGCTCACCGCGCTCGTCGTGCTCGGGCTCCTGCTGGCCCCCGGCCGCCGGGCCTGCGTGGCGCCCCGGGCCGCCCGGCGGCTGCTCGCCGCAGCCGTCGGCGCCGGGGTGGTCAGCGGCCTGGCCGCGCTGGCGGTGGCGTCGGTCACCGGTGAGCAGGTGGGGGTCACCTCGCCCGGCGAGCTGGTCTACCTCCTCTACGCCCCGCTCGCGGTCGCCGGGCTGCTCGCCGTCCCGCGCGCCTGGTCCCGGCTGGGCGTGGCCCGGGTCCTCGCCGACGCGGCCGTGGCGGCCGGGGCCCTGGCCTTCCTGGCCGACGCGCTGCTGGTGGGACTGATGGGGCCCACCGCCCCGCTGAACCGCACCGAGCAGGCCGTCACCCTCGCCTACGCCCTGCTGCCGGCGGTGGTGCTCGCGGTCGCGCTGTCGCTGCTCACGCAGGTCTGCCCGCCGGCCCGGCGGTTCGTCGGGCTCACCGCGGCGGGGATGTCGCTGCTCGGCGCGGCCGACCTCGCCTTCTGCCTGGCCGAGTGGCGCGCCTCGGGCTCGTCCGGTGCTGCCGGCTACGTGCCGTCGTCGTGGATGGCGATGGTGCACGAGCTCGCCCTGCTCGTGCTGGTCCTGGCCGCCGCCGAAGGTGGCAGATCGCTGGCCGCCGCCGAAGGCGGCAGATCGCTGGCCGCCGCCGAGGGCGGCAGATCGCTGTCCGCCGCCGAAGGCGGCAGACCGCTGTCCGCCGCCGAGGGCGGCAGACCGCTGCCCGACGCGCACTCTCGGGAGGCGGACGACCCGTCGGGGGTGCTGGACGGGCTCCCCGGCTGGTGGGAGCCGGTGGTGCCCTACCTCCCGGTCGTGCTGGGCCTGTCCGCCACGGTGTGGCAGCTGGTGCAGGGGCGGGCGTTGAGCCGGGTCGAGGTGGCCTGCACCGTCGTCATCGCCGTCGGGGTGGTGGTCCGGCAGGTGACCGCGGCGCGGGAGTCGGCGACGATGCTCCGCACCCTGGCCGAGCGGGAGCGCAGCGCCCAGCACCGGCTGCGCACCGACGACCTGACCGGGCTGCCCAACCGGCTGGCGCTCGCCGAGCGGCTGGACGAGCTCGCCCCGGACGGGGAGGAGCTGGCCCTCGCTGTCCTCGACGTCGTCGGCTTCCGCACCCTCAACGACAACCACGGGCACGCCGCCGGCGACGAGCTGCTCCGGGTGCTCGGTCTTCGGCTGGCCGCCGTGGTCCCGCCGGGGATGCTGGCGGCCCGGATCGGGGTGGACGAGTTCGCGGTGCTGGCACCTCGTGACCAGGCGCAGGCGCTGGTGGAGCGGGCGGTGCGGGAGCTGTCGCGGCCGGTGCCGCTGCCCACCGGCACCTGGACCTCGCGGGTGGCCGCCGGGGTGACCTTCACCGGCGGCCGCGAGGTGCAGGGCCTGCTGGTGGAGGCCGACCTGGCCGTCCAGCACGCCAAGGCGCAGTCCCGCCGCGGCGAGCCGGCGCTGCACGTGCTGGAGCCGGCGAGCCGGGCCCGCGGGAGCCGCACCGCGCTGCTGCGCGAGGCGGTGGCCACCTCGCCGCTGGAGCACTTCCACCTCGTCTACCAGCCGGTGGTCGAGCTGGGCGAGCCGGACGGTGCCACCGGCCCGGACCGTCTCGCGGTGACCGGCGTGGAGGCGCTGCTGCGCTGGGAGCACCCGGAGCTGGGAACGGTCAGCCCGGCCGAGTTCGTCCCGCTGGCCGAGCAGACCGGCACGATCGGCCGGCTCACCGACCACGTCCTCACCCTGGCCGCGCGCGACCGGGCCGGCTGGCAGCGGCTCGGCGTGGCCGACCGGGTCCGGGTGGCGGTGAACGTGGCCGCGACCGACACGGTGGACCCCGGGCTGCCCGAGCGCGTGTGCGACGTGCTGCGCGGGCACGGTCTGCCCGCCACGGTGCTGACCCTGGAGGTCACCGAGCTCGGCCTGCTCGAGGACTTCGACGCCGCCGCGCAGAACCTGGCCATGCTGCAGGCGCTCGGCGTGCACGTGGCTGTCGACGACTTCGGCACCGGCTACTCCTCGTTGCGCTACCTGCGGCGCTTCTGCCCCGACGTGCTCAAGATCGACCGGGAGTTCGTCCAGGCCGCGGCGTACGAGCCGACGAGCCGGCTGCTGGTGGGCAAGGTGGGCGAGATCGCGAGCGGGATGGGCATGCACTGCGTGGCCGAGGGGGTGGAGACGATGGTCGAGGTCGCCACCGTGCGGCACCTGGGCATCGAGGCGGCTCAGGGCTACTACTTCAGCCGTCCGGTCCCCGCCGCCGCCGTCATCCCCCTGCTGCTGCACGGGGTCCCGGCAGCCCCGCAGGGGTTCGTGCCGCGCCCCTCACCGCCGGCGGCCGCGCCGCGGCGAGTGGCCGCCGACGTCGCCGACGGGTTGTAGGAGCCGGCTCAGCGGGTGCGCCGGTCGGCGTGCGTCACCCGCAGCGCCTCCTCGAAGGTCGTGACCCCCTGGCAGGCGCGCTCCAGGGCGATGGTGCGCAGGGTGCGGATGCCGTTGGCCTCCAGGTGGCCGACGACGGCCTCCTCCGTGGGGCTGGCCAGCAGGGTGCGGCGCAGGTCGGCGTCCACCGGGAGCACCTCGAACAGTGCGGTCCGGCCGGCGTAGCCGGTGCCGCTGCACTCGCTGCAGCCCTGCCCGGCCACCGGGGTGGCGCCGGCCAGGTCGCGCTCGTCCAGGCCCAGCAGCTCGAGCATCTGCCCGCTGGGCCACGACTCCTGCGAGCAGGAGCGGCACGGGGTGCGGACCAGCCGCTGGGCCACGGCCAGGGTGAGCGAGGAGGCGACGAGGTAGGGCTCGATGCCCATGTCGACCAGACGGGTCAGCGCGCCGGCCGCCGAGCCGGTGTGCAGCGTGGTGAGCACCAGGTGGCCGGTGAGGCTCGCCTCCAGCGCCAGCCGCGCGGTCTCGGCGTCGCGCACCTCGCCGACCAGCACGACGTCGGGGTCCTGGCGCAGCACGGCGCGCAGCCCCCGCGCGAAAGTGAGGCCCTGCTTGACGTTCACCTGCACCTGGGTGATGCCGCGGAAGTCGACCTCCACCGGGTCCTCGAGCGTCACCACGTTCCGGGCCGGGTCGGCCACGGCGTGCAGGGCGCTGTAGAGCGTGGTGGTCTTGCCCGACCCGGTCGGACCGGTGATGAGCACCAGTCCCTGCGGCGCGGACAGCGCCGCGTGCAGCTCCTCGCGCTGCTGCTGCTCCAGCCCTAGCGCGGACATAGCCGGCACGTCGCGCGCGGACTGCAGCAGCCGGATGACCACCTTCTCGCCGTGGGTGCTGGGCAGGGTGGAGACGCGGGCGTCGGCCTCGGTCTCGCCGTTGGCCAGGGTGGCCCGGCCGTCCTGCGGCAGCCGCCGCTCGGCGATGTCGAGCCCGGCCATCACCTTCACCCGGCTCACCACGGCAGCCGCCAACGACTGCTGAGCGTGCGTGATGTCGCGCAGCACTCCGTCGATCCGGAAGCGCACCCGGAGCAGGTCGCGCTGGGGCTCGAGGTGGACGTCCGAGGCGCCCAGCGCCAGGGCCCGGGTCAGCAGGTCCTCCACGAAGCGCACCACCGGGGCGTCGCCGACCTCGGTCGGCTCGGCTCCTCCAGCACGTGTCGTGGTGGTGCGGACCGTGGCGGTGCGGGCCATCGGCGTGTCGTTGCGGAGGTCCTCGGACCAGGCCCGCAGCAGGTGGTCGCGCACCTCGGACTCGGTGGCCACGATGACCTCGAGGTCCTGGCAGCCGGTGGCCACCCGCACGTCGTCCAGCGCCACCACGTTGGTGGGGTCGGCGCTGGCCACCACCAGCCGCCGCGGCTCCTGGTGGACGACCACGGCGCGGGAGCGTTCGGCCACCGGCCGGGGGAGCAGGCGCACGACCTCCGGGCGCGGGGGGCGGGCGTCCAGGCGGGCCAGCCGCAGCCCGAGCTGGGTGGCCAGGGCGGCCGCGACGTCGACCTCGCGGGCCAGGCCGAGCGACACGATGACGGCGCCGAGGCGGCGGCGTGGGCCGGCCACGGCCTGCTGCTCGCGCAGCGCCTCGGCCAGCTGGGCCGGCGTCAGCAGGCCGGCGTCGACCAGCACCTCGCCGAGCCGGCGGCGCGGCGCGGCGACGGCGGGCGCGAAGGCGCCCTCGGGCGCCTCGGCTGCAGGTCTCGTCGCCGGCGGTTCCTCGACCAGCGCCCCGTGTCCTTCTGCCACGCCCGTCACCATCGGCCGAAAGGGTGGTGAGCCAAGCCGGATCGCGGGTGGAACCGGCGCCCCGGGGCTGCCGGCGGTGGGGACGTCCCCGGCGCTATCGGACCGTTCCCGGCAGCCCGGCCAGCAGCGCGACCGCGCCGACGCCCACCAGCAGCCATGCCGCGTAGTCCCCGACGTGCCCGGAGTGCAGCCGGCGCAGGACGCCGGTGGCCGGGCCGAGGATCCGTGCGATCCAGCCGGCCGCCGCCTCGGGCAGCCAGAGGGCGGCCGCGGCCAGGGCCACCGCCAGCCCGCAGGAGAGCAGCGAGAGGGCGACGCCCTGCGCGGTCCAGTCCACGGCGGGCAGCTCGAGCGGGCCGGTGCCCTGCCCGTGCAGCGACGCGGCCACGAAGCCGGCGCTGTCCACCAGCTGGGCGGCGCCCACCGCGACGGCCCGGCGCACGGCCGGCACCACGCCGACCAGGAGGGAGGCGACGAGCAGCGCCAGCACCGTGAGCGTCATCACCCACTGGCCCTTGGGCAGGCTGGAGGTCTCCGGCTGCTCCTCGTTCCCCGACGTCTCGTCGGAGCCCGCCTCCGACCCGGCACTGCCGCCGGCGCCGGCCCCCTGCTCCGGGTCGGGGCCGAGCCCGAGGAACACCCGTCCGGCAGCGCGCAGCACCGCCGCACCGGTGACGGCGGAGACCACGGCGAACAGCACCGGGGCCCAGCCCAGCCCGGCCTTCACGAGGCCCTCCTCGGACACGCCCTTGCCCAGCGCGACGCCGAACGGCGGGAGCCCGGCCAGCGCGAGGCCGCCGACGGCGAACAGGACGCCGGCGAACCGCGAGTCGCGCGCCCGCCCGTAAAGGCTCAGCTCGTCCACGCTGTCGTAGCGGTTGAGCAGCAGCCCGGCCAGCAGGAACAGGGCGGCCTTCACCCCGGCGTGGCCCAGGACGTAGGTGAGCGCGCCGGCGCTGGAGTCCGCGTCCAGCGCGCCGAGAGCGAGGAGGAACAGGCCGGTGTGGGCGATGGTGGAGTAGGCCAGCAGCCGCTTGAGGTGGCGCTGCAGGAAGCACATCAGCGCCCCGACCAGCGCGGTGGCCACGCCCAGCACCATGAGGACGCGGTGGACGTCGGCGTGGGGGAGCGCGCCGGAGAAGGCGTCCCAGTAGACACGGATCACCGCGTAGGCACCCAGCTCGACCATCACCCCGGAGAACAGCACGCAGACCGGTGCTGGCGCCACCGCGTGCGCGTCGGCCAGCCAGAAGTGGAACGGCAGTGCCGCGGCCTTCACCAGGAAGCCCGTCGCCACCAGGGTGAACGCCACCACCACCAGTGACTCCGACGGCGAGTCGGAGAGCCGCTCGTGCAGCTGCGCGAGGCCGAGCTCGCCGGTGCGGGCGTAGAGGATCCCGATGCCGAACAGCGTGAGGTAGGCGCCGAGGGAGTTGACCACGGCGAAGTTCAGCGCGCCCTGCAACGCGGACTTGTCCTCCACCTTGTAGCCGGTGAGGACGTAGGCGGCCACGCCCATCAGCTCGAAGAACACGAACATGTCGAACAGGTCCCCACTGAGCGCGAAGCCGGTCATGCCGGCCAGGAACAGCAGCATCAGCGCGTGGTAGTGCGCCTCCACGGACTCCAGGTAGCGCCAGGAGTAGAGCAGCGCGGCGGTCGTGAGCAGGGCGGCGAGCAGTGCCGCCCCCGCGCCCACGCGGTCCACCACCAGCGCGATCCCCACCCCGGTGCCGCCGTGCGGCCGCCAGCCGCCCACCCAGGTGACCACCCGGTCCTGCCCGGTGAGCGCCACGAGCGCCGCGGCCAGCCCGGCCACCGCGGCGGCGGTGAGCACCCCCGCGACGTCGACCACGGCCCGGGGCAGGTGCCGGCCCAGCGACAGCGCGAGGCAGGCGACCAGCACTGGCACCGCCACCGCCAGGGGCGCGAGCTGCGAGGAGCCCACTCAGCCCTCCAGCGCGGTGAGCTCGTCCGGGTCCACGGTGCCGTGCTCCTTGCCCACCTGCAGGGCGAGCGCCAGCAGCAGCGCGGTGACCACCGCGGAGACGACGATGTCGGTGAGGGTCATGGCCTGCACCACCGGGTCGACCACCTTCGTGCTCGGCGGGTTGGTCGACCCGAACACCGGCAGCGAGGCGTGGCGCTGGAACCCGACCGCGAGCAGCAGGACGTAGGTGCCGGACTGCGCCACGGACAGACACACCACGGTGTGCACGAGGTCGCGGCTGCGGCCGATCCCCACGGCGCCCAGCACCACCAGGCCCGCTGCCACGAGGTAGGCGTAGAGCGTCACCGGGGACCCTCCGACGCCGGTGACAGCACGAGCGCCTGCTCCAGGAACCGGGCCAGCAGGACCACGACGCTGCCGGCCACCTCCACCCCTACCGCGGCGCTGAGCAGCGGCACGCTGCCGGCCGAGAGCAGGCTGCCCAGCTGCCCGGTCGGGAGCAGGTTGGCCAGGAACCCGGCGGCGACGAGCACCCCGGCCACGCCGAGGGCGGTGTAGGCGGCAGCCCCCGCGGCCTCGGCGTGCTCGAACAGCGGCACCGGTCGCACCGTCTCCAGCGCCCGGTAGCTGCCCGAGACGTACAGCAGGTGCAGGCCGGTGGCCAGCACGACGCCGCCCTGGAAGCCGCCGCCGGGCGTCACCGCGCCGTGCGCGACGACGTCGAGGCCCAGCAGCAGCGTGACCGGCAGCAGCACGTAGCCGGCCAGCGCGGTGGCGTCCAGGGGCGGGGCGACGTCCCGCGCGCGCCGCTGTTGCTCCTTGCCGGCGGGACGGAGCAGCACCGTGGCGCCGGAGACGGCGGTGAGCAGGATCAGCTCCTCGCCGAACGTGTCTAACGCGCGCTGGTCGTAGTTCACCGAGGAGACCACGTTGGCGGTGTCGTGCCGCAGCGCCGCCTGCACCGCCCGGTCCCGATAGGGGTGCTCGCTGCCGCCGACGGTGGGGGCGCCCAGCGCGGCGAGAGCCACCATCACCAGCAGGCCGCCGGCCCCGAGCAGCAGGACCAGGGTCCGCCAGCCCCGGGTCATCGGCCCTGCTCCGGCTGCTCGTCCCCGTCCGGTCCCTGCTCGCCCTCGGACGTGCCACCGCGCTTCCCGCGGTCGCGGATCGTCCGTACCGCCAGGAGCACCATGAGCGGCACCACCACCGTCTGGACGGCCACCTGGCCCAAGGCGACGTCGGGAGCTCGCACGACGAGGAAGAGCACGGCCAGCACGAGTCCGCAGACCGACAGCGTGACCGCCTGGCGCAGCGGGTCGCCGGTGAGGACCACGGCCGCCCCGGCGAGCAGCACGAGGGTCAGCGCGACGACCACGAGGGCCGTCACGGTCGGCTCCCCGGCTCTGGTTCCTGCACGGGTTCGCGAGGCAGGACAACGCCTTCTCGCTCGCCCGCGAGGCGTGCGGTCTCGGCGCCGAGCGCCGGTGCGGAGAACGCGACCACAGCCCCGGTGAGCAGGACCGCGGCTGCCCCGAGCGTGAAGCCCTGCTCGATGGCGAGCCCCAGCGCCAGCAGCGGGACACCCACCGATGTGACCGCCGAGACCAGGTGCAGCGAGGCGAGCACCGGGCGCACCACCAGCAGCCCCAGCGCGCTCACCGCGACCACGGTGAGGCCCAGCACGGCGAGCGCGCGCGCCACCAGGTCGAGCAGACTCATGTCTACCTGCGCAGGAGCCGGACGAACACGAGGGTGCCGGCGTAGGCGAGGACGGCGAGCACCAGCGGCACGACCAGGTCGGCGCTGGAGGACGCGACCTGCGCGACCGCCATCAGCACCAGGACGGCCACCGGGGTGGCCAGCTCGAGACCTACGAGCCGTCGGAGAGGCTCGCCGCGGGCGGCCACCACGAGCGCCGGCAGCAGCCCGGCCGTCATCAGCGCCAGCGTCATCCAGATCCAGAACGTCATCCGCTCACCTCGCGGCGCAGCGGCACCACCTCCGGCTCCACGACGTGCAGCAGCACGTGCCCGGTCTCGGGGTCCGCGTCCAGGACGATGCTCGACGGTGTCGCACTCATGGTGGTGGCGGCGACGGCCCGGCGGCTGGCGGCCAGTACCTCTGCTTCACCGGGGAGCGCGAACCGCTCCAGCCGGCCCGGCTCCGCGCGGCCGCGCAGCACCCTCCAGGGCAGCCGCAAGGTGCGGGGGGTGTCGACCGCCAGCGCGGCGAGCACCACGAACGGCAGCCGCCACCAGCGGAGCTGAGCCCGCCAGTGCCCGCCGGTCGCCCGCCGCCCCTGCCAGGCGGCCAGGCCGCACAGCAGCGAGCAGGCCACGGCCAGGGCGACGTCGGCGGGGCCGATGGTGGACAACGTGGCCAGCCAGACCAGGACCCCGGCCACGGTCCAGGCCAGCACCTCGACCGATGCGCGCACCGGTCACCTCCACCGTCGGGTGTTGTTCCGGGCCCGTCGTCTCGACCCGGTGATCGACGCGTGAGCGGCAGATGCCCCGGTGAGAGCTGTCCAACCCTTCGAAGATCGGAGGTCGGCGCCGTTGCGACCATGGACGAGCAGGTGCGCGTGCTGACGCTGCGGATGGACCCGGCCCTGCGGTTCCTGCTGCCCGCCCGCCCGCCGCTGCGGCGACGGCGTCGCGTGCGTCCAGCCGGCGCCGACGGACACGCTCGGCCACACCGTGCAGTCGGTGGGGGTGCCGCTGACCGAGGTCGGGGCGCTGCGGCGCGGCCGCGAGGTGGTCGCCGCCTCCGAGCCGGCCGGGTCCGGCGTCGTCGACGTCCTCCCGGTGGTCCGCCCCCAGCCGCTGGCCGGCCCGCCGCGGCTGCTGCTCGACGTCCATCTGGGGGCGCTGGCCCGGCGGCTCCGGCTGCTCGACGTCGACGTCGCCTACGCACCCGCCGGAGCCGTGGGCGCACAGGACCACGAGCTGGTCGAGCGGGCCGCTGCCGAGGACCGCCTGCTGCTCACCATGGACCGCGGGCTGCTCATGCGCCGCTCGCTGCGCCGGGCCGCCTTCGTGCGCGGGCAGCGGCCGGACGAGCAGCTGGCCGACGTCCTGGACCGGTTCCGGCTGCCGCTGGCGCCCTGGAGCCGGTGCACTGCGTGCGGCGGGGAGCTGCGCCCGGTGGCCAAGAGCGAGGTGCTCGACCGGCTCGAGCCGGGGACCCGGCGGACGCAGGAGCGCTTCGTCCGCTGCGTGGCGTGCGGCCAGGTCTACTGGCACGGCGCGCACGCCGCCCGCCTCGGCGCGCTGGTGGCCCGCTACGCCGACGACGCCGCGGCGGGCAGTGGCGAGATCTCCGACTGCTCGTAGGAGGAGAGCTCGCGGCGGACCGCGCGGAGCACCGGCGGAGCCGCGAGGGCGACCACCAGCAGGGCAGCCCCGCCGCACAGCAGGAACACCGCGCGAGGGTCGAGGACCGCGGCCAATGCCCCGCCGAGGGCCAGCGCGGCGAGCATGGCCGCGTTGGTCGATCCGCCCAGCGCGGCCCCGACCCTTCCGCGCAAGGCCTCAGGGGCCCGTCCCATGACCAGCGCGCCGGTGGCGACGTTGACCACGCCGTTGCCGGTGCCGGCCAGCAGCGCGGCGGGCAGCGCGAGCACGACACCGGGCACCAGGCCGAAGAGGACCAGGCCGGCGGCCAGAGCGGCCACCCCCGCGAGGTCCGAGCGCACCAGGGACAGGCTGCCGCGGCACCGGCCGGCGATCGCCGAGCCCAGCACCAGCCCGACAGCGAAGACCGCGCCGAGCATGCCGTACCAGGTGCTCGACGCGCCGTAGGAGTCGCGCACCAGGAACACCTCGACCACGTTCACGCTCCCGGCGAGCAGGACGAAGGCGAGCAGCGCAGCCACCAGCGGGGCGATCACCTTGTCCTGCCTCAGGAACAGCGCCCCGTCGCGGGCTCGGCCGTGCGGCTGCCCTTGGCCGGGTGGGACGACCTCGGGGTGACGGGCGGTGCGGACCAGCAGGCCGGCAGCGGTGAGCGCCAGGAACGTGGCGGCGTCGAGCAGCAGCACGGGCGGGGCGCCGACCGTCCCGACGAGCAACCCGGCCAGCACCGGCGCGAGCACGGCGGCACCCGTCGCGGTGGCCTGGCTCAGCCCGAGGGCCGCGGCCAGGCGCTCCGGGGCGACCAGGTGCGGGAGCAGCGCCTGCCAGGTGACGGCGGTGACGGCCTGCCCGAGCCCGAGGGTCGCCACCAGGGCGAGCACCGCGACCGGGGCGGAGACGGCAGCCAGGGCGCAGCAGAGCGCGGCCTGGACCAGCCCGGCGGTGACCAGCAGGCGACGGCTGCTGCTCGCGTCGACCAGGCGGCCCACCCAGGGGGCGAGCAGCACCGCGGGCAGCGCCGCTGCCGCGAACAACCCGGCCACCAGCCAGCCGTCCGTGCCCGCCCCGTCGGCCCGGTCGTGCGCGCGCAGCACCAGCGCCACGACGGCGGCCTCGTCGCCGAGGAGGCACGCGGCCCGGGCCAGCACCGCGACGCGGAGGTCCCGGTGCCGCCAGAGCGAGGGGGGCGGGGTCACCGCAGACGTGAAGGACATGCTTCGAAGCAAACACTTCACATTGCGGGAGGTCAAGGGGGAGAGGGTCGTGCGGCACCACCGAAGGCGCCGCCGCGGCCAGTAGCCTGCGCGCCATGGCGGCAGCGGAGGGCGGGCCGGACGGCGACCTCGGCGACCTCGTTCTGAGCGACCCGAAGGCGATCCGCGCGCTGGCGCACCCGGCGCGGCTGGCCGTGCTCGAGGCGCTGCTGCAGGGTCGCGAGCTCACCGCCACCCAGTGCGGCGAGATCGCCGGGCTCTCGCCGTCGGCGATGAGCTACCACCTGCGCGCGATGGAGCGCTGGGGCCTGGTGGAGCGTGCCCCGGCCTCCTCCGGCCGGGAACGGCCGTGGCGGGGCAAGGGCACCGGGCTGCGGGTGGAGTCGGCCGCGCCGGCCGCCACCACCGCCGCCGAACAGGCCCTGCTGGTGACCGTCCTGGACGCCGACCGCCGGGCGGCGCTCGACTTCGTGGCCCGTCAGGCCGGCGAGGACGAGGGCTGGCGCGAGGCGATGACGGTTGCCCGCTCCACCCTCTCGCTCACCCTGGAGGAGGCGCGCGGGCTCGAGCGTGAGCTGGCCGCCGTGCTGGACCGTTACCGGGGCCGCCGCGAGGACTCGGCGCAGCGGCCGGGGACGCGCCGGGTCCAGGTCTCCTGCCTCGTCGTCCCGGCCGGGGAGGCGAGCTGAGGACGCCGATCGTGGGCACGCCACCGCCGATCGAGTAGCTGCGGCCGCTGACTCCTCAACCGCGAGCACGTCCGGCCGACGCTGTGGCACAGACCGGGTCACGCGAGCCGCGCGAGCCGTTCTTGGGGCCGCCGACGGCGGTCCCGCGTCCAGCAGCAGGCGCCGCGACCGGTGCCGGCTGCGGTGCGGGACCGAGTGCGTGCGGAGGGCCAGGCATGAGCAGGCACGGGGTGGGCAGCGGGTCGTCCATGAGATGGCGCGAGCTGCAGTCGGAGCTGCACGCGGTGGCCGGTCCGGCCGCCCGGGAGCGGACCCTGGCCGACCTCGAGGACGAGCTGCGGGTCGGTCGGGACCAGATCGCCTCCGACCTGGACCGGCTGGGCCTGCGCCCCAGCAGCGTGGAGCGCGGCGTGCTCGTGCAGGTGCTGCGCGACGGCTCGGGGCACGTCCACCGTCGTTACTACGACCTCGCGCAGGCTGCCGAGCTGGTCCGCTCGCACGGTCCCGCCGCCTGACCGCCGGCGGGTCGCGGTTCAAGGGTCCGTCGCGGTCAGGTCGAGGCCGGAGCTGAGCAGGGCAAAGGCTTCTCCCCGCTCGGTCGGATCGGGACGTAGGACCCGGGCCGACCGACGCCCCGGCGCGGACGGTGCGCGCAGGGCCTGCTCCGCTCACTGCCTCGTCGAGCCCGGAGGAGGTGCGCGATGGGTGCGGTCGCGGTCGGGCTGGACGGTGGCACGCGGGTCGTCACGTGGGCCGTCGTGCAGATCACCTACGCCAACCTCGCCGTCATCGTCCTGATGCTCGTCGTGTTCGTGCTGGCGCTGCTGCTGCCGTTCCCGAGGCGGCGCAGGTGACCGCGAGACGCGAGACGCTCAGCACGGTCCCGGCCGGCGGGTGGACCGGCCGGCTGCGGGGCCGACTGCTGCGCGAGCTGCCCCCGGAGAAGGCGCTGCCGGACGAGCAGCCTGCCTACGTGGCGTCGTGGATCTACGTGTTCGGGGTGGCCACCCTCGCCGCGTTCGCCTGGGTCCTGGTCTCCGGGCTCGTCCTCGCGCTGAAGGGACCGGCCTGGTGGCACGTGTCCGGGCTCGGGCACTTCGTGAACAGCACGCACCTGTGGAGCGTGGAGCTGTTCTTCTTCACGATGGTCGTGCACCTGTGGGGCAAGTACTGGATGGCCGCCTGGCGCGGCCGACGGGCCGCCACCTGGGTGACCGGGGCGGTCGCCTTCCTCGCCTCGATCGCCGCGGCGTTCACCGGCTATCTGGTGCAGACCAACTTCGACGCGCAGTGGATCGCGACCCAGGCCAAGGACGGGCTGAACTCGGTCGGCATCGGCGCCTTCTTCAACACCCTCGACCTCGGCCAGGTGCTGCTGGTCCACGTGGTGGTGGCCCCGTTCGCGGTGGGCGTCCTCGCGGTCTGGCACGTGCTGCTGGTGCGCCGCCGCGGCGTCGTGCCGCCGCTGGGCCTGGATACCGAGCCGGACATCGAGCCGGACATCGAGCAGGACATCGAGCCGGACCTCGAGCCGGACCTCGAGCAGGCGGGCGAGCGGCGATGACCGCGCCGTCGCGGACCAGACCGCGGGCCGGAGCGGTCCCGCGCCAGCGCGGCCGCCCGCTGCCCTCGGACCGCCCCTGGAGCGGGCCGACCCGGCCGTACGACCTGGTCAAGGAGGGTGTCGTCGCCCTCGTCGTCGTCGGGGCGCTGGTGCTCGTGCTGGCGGCGGTCTTCAGCAGCCCGGACGAGTGGGCGGTGACCACGGCGACCTGGGCCTCCGCCGCCCCCGCCGACGTCGTCGCCACGGCCACCAGCGAGCTGGCCGGCACCAGCGGTACCGCCACCTACGGCGCGCCCTACACCGACGGCGGCGGCGAGCAGAGCCTCGGCCCGCTGCACCTGCAGAAGTGGGCCGGGGTGCGGGTGCCGGTCGACGCCGCGAACGACTTCGTCGTGGCCCCGCTGCGGACCCTGCCGCCGACGCCGGTGCTCTCCCTCGCCCTGTCCGCCTGGGACGCGGCGTCCCCGGCGCAACGGACCGCGTGGGCCACGGCTTACGGCGACGCGCTGGCCGCGGCTCCCGGCGGCGACCCGGCCAAGGTCGCGCCTGGCCGCTACGGCCCGGTGCCGGTGATGACCGGCGCGCTGCTCGGGATGGCGCGCCGCGGCCACCTGGACGCGGTGATCGACGCCGAGAAGGGCCCCTACGCCACCGACCACACCCGTTCGATGCTCTTCCTCGCCGACGGCGCCTACCTGGAGGGCAAGGCCACCAGCGAGCAGCACCTCAGCGGGGACCAGTGGGGGATGATGAACGAGACCGGCAACTACCCGGGCCAGTCGTGGCTGTGGCTCTACACGTTCTGGTACCAGGTCAAGCCGTTCTCCACCTCCGGCAACGCCGACGCCCTCGTGTGGGGGCTGATGGCGCTGCTCACCCTCGGCTTCGTCCTGGTCCCGTTCATCCCCGGCGTGCGCAGCGTCCCGCGGTGGATCCCGGTCCACCGGCTGGTCTGGCGCACGTGGTACCGCGAGCACCCGCGTGGCGGGTGAGCAGGACCGCCCGAGCGGGTAGCGTCGCGGGGAGGGGGGACGTGCGGCCCGGCATCGGCGCCTGTCGCCGGGGTACCCTGTGCCTCCAGGTGGTCCGTCCGGTCCGCCTCACCGAAGGGAAATGCATGCCGAAGGCTGACGCCATCGAGGTCGAGGGCACCGTCGTCGAGGCCCTGCCCAACACGATGTTCCGCGTGGACCTGGCCAACGGCCACCAGGTGCTGGCGCACCTGTCCGGCCGGATGCGCCGTCACTACATCCGCGTCCTGCTCGAGGACAAGGTCGTCGTGGAGCTCAGCCCCTACGACCTCACTCGCGGGCGCATCGTCTACCGCCACAAGTAGCCGACCTCCTCGCAGCGCGCTGGAGCCCGGGTCCCGGGCGACGGCGCGCTTCGTGCTGCCCGGGGTCGCACCGGACCGACGTGGCCGAGGGGGAGGGACGTGGACGAGCAGCTGCCCCCCGGCGGGGAGCCGCTGGGGGAGGACCCGCCGTGGTCGCCGTGGACGCCGGCGCAGGTGGCGGCCCGGCTGGCCGGCGTGGAGGTGCCATGGGCGGTGGCCGGCGGCTGGGCGATCGACCTCTTCCGGGGCCACCGCGACCCCTCGCTGCAGCCCCGCGCGCACGACGACCTCGAGATCGCCGTCCCGGCCGCAGGCTTCGCGGCGGTCCGTGCCGCGCTCGCCGACCTCGACGTCGACGTCGTGGGCTCGGGTCGGCGCTGGCCGCTGACCGCACCGGGCGCCGCGAACGCGCTCGGGCTGCTGCACCAGACCTGGTTCCGCGACCGCTCGGGGGTCTACGTCCTCGATGTCTTCCGCGAGCCGCACGACGGCGACAGCTGGATCTGCCGCCGCGACCCGGCGATCCGCCGCCCCTACGCCGACCTGGTGCAGCGGGACCGGGGTGGGGTGCCCTACCTCGCCCCGGAGGTCGTGCTGCTGTTCAAGGCGCGGCACGCGCGAGGCAAGGACGAGGACGACCTCGCCGCGGTCCTGCCGCTGCTGTCGCCGGCCCAGCGCTCCTGGCTGGCGACGTCGCTCCGCCAGGTGCACCCCGGCCACGCCTGGCTGGAGCGGCTGGCAGGTTGACGGCGCGTCGCTCGGTCACGCGGCACCCTGCGGCAGGCACGCGTCAGGCGCCCCCCAACGGGAAGGACGGCGGCCATGGTTGCCGTCGAGGGGTCCGCCTCCGCCCAGGCGCGGAGTGCGGCCGGCGATGCGGCGCAGTCCCGCTCCCTGCGCTTCACCGCCCGGCTGGGGCTGGTGGCGCGGGCGGTGTTCTACCTGCTGCTGGGCTATCTCGCCGTCGTGGTCGCGCTGCGCTCTGGCAGCGGCGGTCACCAGAGCGATGCCAACGGAGCGCTGCGGCTGGTCGCGGCCAACCCGCTGGGCAAGGCGGTGCTCCTGCTCGCGGTGCTCGGCTTCCTCGCCTTCGGCGTGAGCCGGCTGCTCGGGGCCTTCCGGGACCGGCGACCCTCCCGGCTGCGCCGGCTGTCCACCGCCGGGCAGGGCCTGTGGTACTTCGTCATGGCCGCGCTGGTGGGGGAGTTCCTGCTGGGCAAGGTGATGGTGGGCTCGGAGCAGCAGCACGACTCCACCACCGCCACGCTGCTCGCGCTGCCGGCCGGACGCTGGCTGGTGGTGGCCGTCGGCGTCGTGGTGGTGTGCGTGTGCGGCTGGCAGGTGCTCACCGCGGTCCGCGGCGACTACGCCGACGGGCTGGACCTGGGCAAACTCCCCTCCCTGCTGCGGATGCCCGCGCACGTCGTGGCCCGGGTCGGCATCCCGGCGCGGGCGCTCGCGGTGGTGCCCGTGGGCGTCTTCTTCGTCCTGGCCGGGGTGGAGGCGAACGCCGCCGCGTCCCAGGGCCTGGACGCCTACCTCAGCAGGCTGGCCCGGCACACCTCCGGGCGGGTGGTGGTCCTCGCGGTGGCCGCCGGCTTCGTCGTGTTCGCCCTCTACTCCCTGGTCGAGGCGCGCTGCCGGGAGGTGGCGGCGGGGGTGTGAGCCTCGGACCGGCGGGAGGTGGCCGAGCACCTCCCGCCGGGCCCCTGGCCGCGCCGGGTGGACGGGCTACTCGATGCCGCCGGAGCCGATGCACCCGCCGGCGGCCACACGCACCGCGCCGTCGGCGTCCATCCGCTCGAGCAGCCGGACCATGCCGAGCCGGCCGCCGTCCGGGCGCAGCACGACGAACGACACCTCGGAGCGGAACCGCAGGTTGTCCTCGCCACTGTCGTCGGTGGAGGTGCCGCCGAACGAGCTGGTCCCCACCAGGCGGTAGCTGCCGCCCGTCCCGGGATGGGCCAGGTCGGTGAGCACGACGTCGTGAGCCACATTGGTACCGGTGTAGTGGTAGCGGCCCTGGCCGTCGACGCTCTCGTGGAAGACGCCGTCGAGGCGACCGGCGACGGGCGTGAGGGTGAGTTCGCCGCAGGTGAACTCGGTCCGCGGCGTGTTCGGGTCCAGCAGGTCGATCGACCGGTGCATGGTCAGGCCGCCGGCGGCGAGGGCGGGGGCCGCGGTCACGGCCAGCAGGGCCAGGGCGGCGGCGGGGGCGAGCAGGTGGCGTCGGTGCACGGGGAATTCCTTCCAGGGCTGAAGTGAACGCGGTGCTGGTCGGTGCTGGTCGGTGCTGGTCGGTGCCGGTCTGTGTGCGGGAGTGCGG
Source organism: Motilibacteraceae bacterium (assembly GCA_051954955.1). Lineage (GTDB taxonomy): Bacteria > Actinomycetota > Actinomycetes > Motilibacterales > Motilibacteraceae > JBQCHF01. Next base: position 78,249 of record JBQCHF010000021.1, on the reverse strand, counting down.
GCTGCGAGCAAGGTCACGGCCGGGCGAGCCGGCGGCGGGCCGTCACGACGACGCCGGCCACCGCCACGAGGACCAGCCCCAGCAGGCTGAGCAGGAAGCCGAACCAGCCGATGTCGCCGACGACGAGGCCCAGGCCGTGCGTGGCGTCCTTGGTCGCCCCGGACAGGACGAACAGGGCGACCGCCAGCACCGCGAAGGTGATGGCCAGCTGGCGCAGCGGGTGCCGGCGGGTGGGGGTGGACAGGGGTCGGTCGGCCATGGCGGGCTCCTCGGGGTTGCCGGGTCTGGGGATCTGGGTGATCTGGGTGATCTGGGTGATCTGGAACGAGGTCCCGGCCGCCGCGTCGAGGCTCGACGTCCGGTGCGGTCGGGATGGCAGGAGCCTCGCCCCGGGCAGCGCGACCCGTCTGCCGACCGCGGGCTGGACCGGCTACGACCAGGGGAGGGTTCTGCACCCGCCGATGCGCTACCGGAGTCGGGGGACAGGGGTGCGCAGCCTCGGGCACACTGCCCAGCCGTGAGGCTTCCCAGCAGGCTCTCCGGGGTGCACCCGGCCGTGCTCCCCGTCGTCGTGTGGGTGCTGCTCGTCGCCGAGCAGCTCACCGTGCGCCCACCGGCGATGCCGGTCGCCGTCGTCGGCGCCACCGTGATGGCGGCCGCGCTCGCAGCGCGCACCACCCGCCCGCTGCTGCCCGTCGTCGTCGTGCCGCTCACCCTGGCCGCGGAGGCGGTGCTGGGGGTGAGCACGGCCGACACCTCGATGCCGATCCTGCCGGTGTTCTGGGTGGTGTTCCTTGCCTTCTCCGCGCTCGACGGGCGCCGCCGGCTGGTCGGCCTGGCCGCCGTCGCGGTCGGGATGGCGGTCGGGATGCTCTTCGACGGCGGCCACGCCGACGTCGGCAACCTGGTGCACAGCGCGCTGTTCACCGTGGCGCTGTGCGTGCCCGCCGCGGTGACCGGCGGCTACGTCTCCACCCGGCACCGCTACACCCGCGCGGTGGAGGAGCGGGCGCAGGCCCTGGAGGCGCAGCACGCGGCGGAGACGGCGGCGGCGCTGGCGCAGGAACGGCTGCGGATCGCGCGCGAGCTGCACGACGTCATCGCCCACAGCGTGGGCCTGATGGGTGTGCAGGCCGGCGCGGTGCGCCGCCGGCTGCTGCCGGAGCAGGAGGCGCTGCGGGACATGCTGCTCAGCGTCGAGGGCACCGGCCGGTCCGCGATCGAGGAGCTCCGGCACGTGCTGGGTGTCCTGCGCGCCGACGACCCAGGCCTCTCCGAGGGCACGTCGCCGCAGCCGACGCTGGCCGAGCTGCAGGACCTTGTCGCGGTCGCGCGGGCCGCCGGGCAGGAGGTCTCCCTGGTGGTGAGCGGGTCGACCTCGCGGGGCGGGGGCGCGGAGGTGTCGGGCTACCGGATCGTGCAGGAGGCGCTCACCAACGCACGCAAGCACGCCCCCGGAGCGCCGGTGGAGGTGACCGTGGACTATGCGGCCGATGCCATCCGGATCGGCGCGCGCAACAAGGTTCCCCCGGTCCCCTTGGTCCCTTCGGCGCCGTCGGGGGAGCCGGCGCCCCCGGTGCAGGGCGGCGGCCACGGCCTGCTCGGGATGCGCGAGCGGGTGCAGGCCTTCGGCGGCACCCTCGAGGTCGACCGCGACGGCGGCTGGTTCGCGGTGCGGGCCGTGCTCCCGCTCAGCCCCGCCGAGCGCGGTGCGCGGGTGCCCGCGTGACCGGGAGGATCCGCCTGGTCGTCGTCGACGACCAGGAGCTGGTGCGGGCCGGCTTCCGGATGATGCTCGACGGCGAGGACGACCTCGCCGTCGTCGGCGAGGCAGGCACCGGGGAGGCCGCGGTCGACGTCGTGCGCCGGCTGCGGCCGGACGTGACGCTCATGGACGTCCGCATGCCGGGGGCGGTGGACGGCATCACCGCCACCCGCCGGCTGCTCGCCGACGACGACCCGCCCACCCGGGTCGTCGTCCTGACCACGTTCGACACCGACGAGCACGTCTACGACGCGCTCGACGCGGGCGCCAGCGGCTTCCTGCTCAAGAACAGCCCGCCGGAGCGGCTGCTCGACGCCGTCCGCACCGTGGCCGCCGGCGAGGCCCTGCTCGAGCCCGCGGTGACCACGCGGGTGGTGGCCGAGTTCAGCCGGCGCCGGACCCGGCTGCGCGCCGGCACCGAGCTGGACCGGCTCACCGCGCGGGAGCGGGACGTGCTGCGGGAGGTGGCGAGCGGGGCCTCCAACACCGAGATCGCGGCCACGCTCTACCTCAGCGAGGCCACCGTGAAGGCCCACCTCACCCACGTGCTGGCCAAGCTCGGGGTGCGCGACCGCGTGCAGGCCGTGGTCTACGCCTACGAGACGGGGTTCGTCACCCCCGGGACGTGACTCCACGCCAGCGCAGGACGACGAGCGCCGCGCCGCCGGACATCGCCGTGACCAGCACCGCGGTGGCGGCCAGCACCGGCGTGCGCTCGACCTGGTCCGCGCACCAGCCGATCACCCCGCCGGCCAGGCCGCCGGGCAGGAGCAGGTGCGCGCGTCGGTGGCCGAGGACGGCGCCCTGGCGATAGGTCCGGTGCCACGACAGCAGGCTCAGCCCGGCACTGGTCACGCACGGAGCCAGGAGGACCAGCAGGAACAGCCCGGCCAGCAGCGGGGCGGGCGGACCGGTGAATCGGCGGGTGCCGTGGGCGGTCACGCTGTCGGCCACCTCGCCGACCACGATCCAGTAGAGCGGCAGGGTGACCAGCAGCGCCCAGGCGGCGGCCAGGGGCAGCAGCCGTCGGCGCAGCGCCAGCGCCCGGTCGCGGACCGTGCTGGCGGGAGGCGCCGTCGGGGCCTGCGCACCTGTCGTCGTCGCCGTGGCCATGGAGCCCCCTCGTGGCACGCGCCTGCCCCGTCCCGAGGGAACGACGGTCGGCGGGCTGGTGGGCAGGGGCGTTGGTCACCTGTCCGACGCTCGGTAGGAGCATCGGGACCGGGTGGATGCGGTGAGTGACCGGGGGCGCTGCTCGGGCCGACGGCGTGACAGGCTGGCCCGCGGTACCGGGCCGGTGAGGGCGAGCGAGGAGGACGTGCGGATGGGGCAGCCGTGGCGGCGATTCGTGGCCGTCGGGGACAGCACCGTGGAGGGGCTGGAGGACCCGGACGGGCGGGGCGGCTACCGCGGGTGGGCCGACCGGCTCGCCGAGGCACTGGCCGCGGACCTCGCGCTGCGCGATCCCACGGCCGAGCCGCTGCTCTACGCCAACCTGGCCGTCCGCGGCCGGCGCACGCACGACGTGCTGGCCGACCAGCTGCCGGCGGCGCTGGCCCTGGCGCCGGACCTGGTCGTCTGCGTGGTCGGCGTGAACGACGTGCTGCGCCCCCGGGTGGACCTGCCCCGGCTGCTCGCGGACACCCGCCGGCTGCACCGCGCGCTGCGCGCCTCCGGCGCCGACGTGCTCACCTTCACCCAGCCCGACCCGGCCGCGGTGGTGCCGCTGGCCCGACCGCTGCGCAGCCGGGTGCTCGCCCACAACGACGTGCTGCGCGAGCTCGCCTGCACCGACGGCGTCCTCCTGCTCGACCTCGAGCGCGAGCCGGTGGCCACCGACCCGCGGCTGTGGGCGGCCGACCGGCTGCACGCCAGCCCGGCCGGGCACGAGCGGGTCGCCGCCGGGCTGGCCGAGACGCTCGGTCTGTCCGGCGCCGACGGCGGCTGGCGGGCCCCGCTGCCGCCGCTGGACCGCCCGCGCGCCCTGGCCGCAGTGGGCACCGAGCTGGACTGGGCCCGGCGTCACCTCGGCCCCTGGGTGCTGCGCCGGCTCACCGGGCAGTCCTCCGGCGACCGGCGCGAGCCCAAGCGCCCGGCCTACGCCCCGGTCCATCCCGCTGCGGAGCCGGCGTGAGCGAGCCGGACGAGGTCCGCGCCGACCTGGCCGAGGTGCTGCGCCGCCGCGCTCTGCTGGAGGACCGTGCGCGCGCCGAGGCGGTGGCGCGACGGCACGCCGCCGGCCGGCGCACGGTGCGCGAGGACCTCGCCGACCTCGTCGACGCCGGGTCGTGGAGCGAGTACGGCGGGCTGGCCATCGCCGCGCAGCGCGCCCGGCGCTCGGTCGAGGACCTGGTGGCCAACACGCCCGCGGACGGGCTGCTGGCCGGCCTCGCGCGGATCAACGGCGACCTGGTCGGTGCCGAGCGGGCCCGGGCCGCCGTGCTGGCCTACGACTACACCGTGCTCGCCGGCACCCAGGGGATGGCGGGGCACGCCAAGACCGACCGGCTGCTCACCGTGGTCGAGCAGCTGCGGGTGCCGGTGGTCCTCTTGGCCGAGGGCGGGGGCGGCCGGCCCGGCGACACCGACCACGCCGTCGTCGGCGGGCTCGACCTCATGACCTTCGCGCTGTGGGCCCGGCTGTCCGGTGTCGTGCCGCGCATCGCGGTGGCCTCCGGCCGCTGCTTCGCCGGCAACGCGGCCCTGTTCGGCGCCAGCGACATCACCATCGCGACCGCCGGGTCGAGCATCGGCATGGGCGGCCCGGCGATGATCGAGGGCGGCGGGCTCGGCGTGGTCGCGGCCGACGACGTCGGCCCGATGGACGTGCAGGTGCCCAACGGCGTCGTCGACGTCCTGGTGCCCGACGACGCCGCGGCGATGGCGACGGCCAAGCAGGCACTGTCCTACTTCCAGGGCCCGGTGCGGGAGTGGAGCGCGCCGGACCAGACCGCGCTGCGCGACGTCGTGCCGGAGAACCGGCGCCGGGCCTACGACGTCCGCGCCGCCGTCCGGCTGGTCGCGGACGAGGGCTCGGTGCTCGAGCTGCGCGCCCGGCACGCCCGGAGCATGGTCACCGCGCTGGCCCGGATCGAGGGCCGGCCGGTCGGCGTCGTCGCCAACAACCCCCTGCACCAGGCCGGCGCCATCACCGCTGAGGGCGCCGAGAAAGCCGCGCGCTTCCTCGGGATCTGCGACGCCTTCGGCCTGCCGGTGGTGTCCCTGTGCGACACGCCCGGCTTCATGGTCGGCCCCGACGCCGAGCGCACCGGCCTGGTCCGCCGGGCCGGCGCGCTGTTCGTCGCCGCGGCCAAGCTGCGCTCCCCGCTGGCCACCGTGGTGCTGCGCAAGGGCTACGGGCTCGGCGCGATGGTCATGGCCGGAGGCAGCTTCCACGCCGCGCTGGCCACGTTCTCCTGGCCCACCGGGGAGTTCGGCGGGATGAACCTCGAGGGCGCGGTGCGCCTCGGCCTGCGCCGCGAGCTCGCCGCCGTCGAGGACCCGGACGAGCGCGAGCGCGTCTACCAGGCTGCGGTGCAGGCCGCCTACGCCCACGGGCAGGCGCTGAACACCGCCACCTACTTCGAGGTCGACGACGTCATCGACCCCGCCGACACCCGTGCCCGGCTGGTGGCCACGCTGTTCGGCTGAGGGGTGGCGCGGTCACCGAAGGCTTGTGACGGAGCTGGGTGCACGACCGCCGTGCCGTTGGCGCCGGCGGACACCCCTGTGCACGGTCAACGGCGCTGGTGACGGCGCGAGGCGGGCGCGCGGCGGCTCGGGCGGCCGGGTGACGGACCCCCGCCAAGATCATCGATGGGTGTCACACCCATAGGCATCTATCCGTAGCGGTGGTCCACCCATGCGACAGCGGGGGCGAGGACGTTCGGACCGCCGGGCGGCAGCGCCCCTGGCCCACCGCCTGGCCGCCTCCGTCACCAGCGCCGTCGACCGTGCGACGGCGGGCGCAGCGCGGACAGCCGCCGCCGACCAAAGGCCCTGTGCCCGCCGGCCACCGGGCGTGAGGCTGCCAGCAGGTGAAGCTGCCGGCCGCTGGGGGTCCGCATGGACGCGCGCGAGCGCACGCAGGCCGCCTGGGCGCAGGCCCGCCGCGGCGTCGACGACCTACCCGGCGGGCGGGGGATCAACATCGCCTACGAGGCGGTGGACCGGCACGTCGCGCACGGCCACGGCGGTGACGAGGCGTTCCGCTTCCTCCGGCTGGACGGGCGGGTGGAGCGCCTCACCTACGACGGGCTGCGCCGGGCGAGCTCCCGGTTCGCCGACGTCATGGGCGGGCTCGGCGTGACGCCCGGCGAGCGGGTCTTCACCCTCGCCGGGCGCCAGCCGGGCCTGTACGTCGCGGTGCTGGGGGCGCTGCGGCACCGGGCGGTCGTCGCCCCGCTCTACGCCGCCTTCGGGCCCGAGCCGGCGCGCCAGCGCCTCACCCTGGGCGACGGGCGGGTGCTCGTGACGACCCCGTCGCTGTACCGGCTCCGACCGCGTCCGCGGTGGTGCGCCGGCTCGCGCACAGCCTCGGCGTCGACCTGGCCGAGGTGACCGGGACCGGCGCCGGCGGCCGGATCACCCACGCCGACGTCGAGACCGCTGCGCACGCCCGCGAGACGCCCGCCGCGCCGACGCCGACCGGTGCCCGGGTGCGCTCCTCCCCGCGGGCCCGGGGGCTCGCGGCGCGGCGCGGCGTCGACCTGGCGGCCCTGCAGGGCAGCGGGCCGGGCGTGACCGGCGACCACCGCGCCAGCGACGGCCACGAGGGCAGCCTGTTCCTCGCCGACCTCGAGGACGCCCTCGCTCACTCCGACAGCCTGTAGTACGACAAGGCGTAGTAGACGGAGACGTAGGAGGACCGTCATGGCCGACGATCTGCGCGCGCTGGTGCTCGACGTCCTCGCCGGCATCGCCCCCGATGCCGCCGACGTCCCCCTCGACCCCGCCCGCAGCCTGCGCGAGCAGCTCGACCTGGACTCCCTGGACTTCCTCGCCTACGTCGAGCGGCTCAGCGAGGCCACCGGTCACCCGGTGCCGGAGGAGCACTACCCGGCCGTGGACACCCTCGACGGTGCGGTGGGGCTGCTGTCCGCGGCGCGAGGGGCGTGAGCGCTGCGCTGCGTGGCGTGGGGTGCGGTCCCGAGCGCGGTGCGGTCCCCGTGGTGGGGGAAGGCGCTGGCGACGGGGGGAGCCGCGCGCGGGGCGAGGTGGGCTGCCGCCCCCGGTCGCGCCCGGGCCCGGCGACGTTGGGTGAAGGTGCCCTTCCTGCGAACCTATCGGCGGAAAGTGCCCTTCACCCGACGCGTATTGGGTCAGGGGCACCCTCACCCAACGCGTATTGGGTGAGGGGCACCCGGAGCCAAACCTATTGGTTCAGGGGCACCCTCACCCAATGCGGTTGATCTTGAGCGCGCCGGCGGCCGGCACGGAAAGCCCGCCCGTGCCCGGGCGCCCCGTCCCCAGCGCCGTTGACCGTGGGAGAGATCAAGTGGGCCGCGGCACCTCGTTCGAGCACACGCGAATCGCGGACCCGACGAGCCTCAGACGCTGAACCGCTCCACCACCTGCGTCACGTGCTCGACCACCGGCGGCTCGTCGAAGAACGGGCCGATCACGGCGCGCCAGTCGGCGAAGAGGGCGGAGTTGCGGAAGCCGAACGTGTGGTCCTCCAGCGTGGCCCAGCCGACGCGGAGCAGGAACACCGACGGGCGCTCGACGACGCGGTGCAGCTCGGCCCACTCGAAGCCCTCGGCGCGCGAGATCACGGCCAGGGCGTCGGGGAAGGCCGCGACGAACTCCTCCTCGCGACCGGGGACGACGGAGATCTGGGCGTGCTCGACGACCACGGTGGGACTCCCTCCGACGCCGCGGTGAGCGGCGCTCTGCTTCGACGTGGGTTGCACCGATCCTGCCCTACCCGGCCGGGGGATGCCGCGCCGCTGCGACCCGCTACCCCTCGGTGGCCGACCGCGACGTCGTTTGGCAGGCTCGCCTGGCGCGCCGGCCCAGGTCCGGCGCCGACGTCGACGAGGAGGTCGCAGGGTGCCCAGCGAGGTCCGGGGTGTCGTGAGCCGCGCCAAGGGAGCGCCGGTGGAGGTGACGACGATCGTCGTCCCGGACCCGGGGCCGGGTGAGGCGCTGGTGAAGGTGCAGACCTGCGGGGTCTGCCACACCGACCTGCACTACCGCGAGGGCGGCATCACCGACGACTACCCGTTCCTGCTCGGCCACGAGGCCGCGGGCGTGGTGGAGGCCGTGGGCGAGGGCGTCACCGAGGTCGCCCCCGGCGACTTCGTGGTGCTCAACTGGCGCGCGGTCTGCGGCCAGTGCCGCGCCTGCCGCCGCGGCGAGCCCTGGTACTGCTTCAGCACCCACAACGCCGCGCAGCCGATGACGCTGACGGACGGCACCCCGCTCAGTCCGGCCCTCGGAATCGGCGCCTTCGCCGAGAAGACGCTGGTGGCGGCCGGGCAGTGCACCAAGGTCGACCCCTCCGCCGACGCCGCAGCCGTCGGCCTGCTGGGCTGCGGGGTCATGGCCGGCCTCGGCGCGGCCATCAACACCGGCGGGGTCACCCGCGGCGACACCGTGGCCGTCATCGGCGTCGGCGGCGTCGGCACCGCGGCGGTGATGGGCGCGAGCCTGGCCGGGGCGAGCAAGGTCATCGCCGTCGACCTCGACCCGCGCAAGCTCGAGGTGGCCCGCCGGGCCGGGGCCACCGACGTCGTCGACGCCGGCGCGGGTGACGTCGTGGAGGCCGTGCGCGAGCTCACCGGCGGCTTCGGCGCCGACGTCGTCATCGACGCCGTCGGCCGGCCGGAGACCTGGAAGCAGGCGTTCTACGCCCGCGACCTGGCCGGCACCGTGGTGCTCGTCGGCGTGCCCACCCCGGAGATGACCCTCGAGATGCCGCTGCTGGACTTCTTCGCCCGCGGCGGCTCGCTCAAGTCCAGCTGGTACGGCGACTGCCTGCCCTCGCGCGACTTCCCGATGCTGGTCGACCTCTACCAGCAGGGCCGGCTCGACCTCGACCTCTTCGTCACCGAGCGGATCGGCCTGGACGACGTCGAGAAGGCGTTCGAGAAGATGCACGCCGGGGACGTCCTGCGCGGCGTCGTGGTCCTCCCGTGACCGGCCCCCTGCGCGTGGACCGGGTGGTCACCGCCGGCACCTTCTCCCTCGACGGCGGCACCTGGGAGGTCGAGAACAACGTCTGGCTGGTCGGCGACGACGACGAGGTCCTGGTCGTCGACGCCGCCCACGACGCCGACGCCATCGCGGCGGCGGTAGGTGAGCGCCGCGTCGTCGCCATCGCCTGCACGCACGCCCACGACGACCACGTCGACGCCGCCCCCGAGCTGGCCGCGCGGATGGGTGCGCCGGTGCTGCTGCACCCGGCCGACCGGGTGCTGTGGGACATGACCCACCCGGACCGCGAGCCCGACGGCGACCTCGCCGACGGCCAGCTGCTGGACGTGGCCGGCACCCGGGTGCAGGTGGTCCACACCCCCGGCCACGCGCCCGGCGCGGTGTGCCTGCAGGTGCCCGCGCTCGGTGCGGTGCTGACCGGCGACACGCTCTTCCAGGGCGGCCCCGGCGCCACCGGCCGGTCGTTCAGCGACTTTCCGACCATCATCGACTCGATCCGTGACCGCCTGCTGGTCCTCGACCCAGCCACCCGGGTGCTCACCGGGCACGGCGACGAGACCACCATCGGGGCGGAGGCGCCGCACCTGCAGGACTGGGTCGCCCGCGGGCACTGAACAGGCACCGACCGGGCACCGAGGTCGCGGCATCCCTCCGCTGTCCGCGCCCGGGCTGATCGGAAGAGCTGACACAGCGGGTCCGCGCGGTTGCGCTCCGCTCAGGCGGGCACGAGGACCAGGTGAGCTTCGGTCTGGTGCTGGGCGCGGGCGGTCTCCCCGGGGAGGCCTTCCACCGCGGCGTGCTGCGCGCCCTGCACGAGGGCTACGGCCTGGACGGGCGCGCGGCCGACGTCGTCGTCGGCACCTCCGCCGGCTCCATCGTGGCCGCCTCGCTGCGCCGCCCCCGGCCCGGTCAGGCGGTGCCGCCGGCGCCGGGCGAGGACGCGCCGCTGAGCGCCACGCTCACCCAGGCTCGCGCCGGTGGGCTGCGCCCGCTCCCCGACGTGCTCGGCCTGGCCGGCTACGCGGTGCGGCCCTGGCGGCTGCGCCCCGGCCGGCTGGTGGCGGCCGCGCTGCCGCCGGGCCGCCACTCCACCGCCATCCTCAGCGAGCCGCTGGAGCGCCGCTTCGGCCACGACTGGCCCACCGCCTGCACCTGGGTGGTGGCCGCCCGGCGCCGTGACGGGCGCCGGGTGGTCTTCGGGCGCGACCGCTTCGACGTCGACCTGCCCACGGCCGTCGCCGCCTCGTGCGCCATCCCCGGCTACTTCCGGCCGGTGGTGATCGAGGGCGAGCAGCACGTCGACGGCGGGGTCCACTCGCCGACCAACGCCGACCTGCTGGTCGGGCAGCGCCTGGACCTGGTGGTCGTCAGCGCCCCGATGGGGGTGGAACCCACCGGGGCCCGCCCGGTCGTCGGGCTGCCGCTGCGCCTGGCCTGGCACGCCCAGCTGGCCCACGAGGTGGCCGCGCTGCGGCGGGCGGGCAGCGAGGTCGTGGTGGTCGAGCCCGGCGGCGGGCTGCTGCGCAGCCTCGGGCTCAACCCCGTCACCGCGCTGCGGCTGGACGAGGTGGAGGAGCGCGCCTACGAGCGCGCCGCGGCGCTGATCGCCCGTCGGCCGCAGGTCGCGGCCCAGGCCGCCTGACGCCGCCGCCGATAGCCCCCGCCGGTCGCACGAGCGCGCCCGCTCGGCGCAGCCAGGTGCTGCTTCCCCTCCCGGGCGCATGACCGGCGGATCTTCGTGGAAGGGGCCGGGTGTGACGTCTGACGCAGCGGCGCGGCCCGGCCCACGGCCGAGGCCGACCCCCCGCCCCGCGCCCCGCGGGAGCGACGCCCCCCACCGTCCTACGAGCCCGGGAGCCGTCCGCGCGGCGGCGCCGGTCGAGCCGGAGGAGCAGCGCCACGTCGAGGTCCTCGAGGCGATGGTGCGCCGGCTGAGCTCCCAGGTGGAGGGGCTGCAGGACGCGATGCGCCAGCGCTCGGTCATCGAGCAGGCCAAGGGCGTCCTGGTCGCCCGCGAGGGCTGCTCGGTGGAGGAGGCGTTCGGCGCGCTGGTGCGCGCCAGCCAGCACCGGAACGTGAAGGTGGCGCGGGTGGCGGCTGAGGTCGTCGCCACCGTCGGCCCCCTCCCGGCCGCGTCCGCGCCGGCCGCCCCGGCGGTGCCCTGCAGCCCGAGCCGGTCCGCCGTGCCGGACCCCTCCGCCTGCTCCGCCGCCGTCCCGGCGAGCGCCGAGGACGAACGGGCCTGGCGCGAGGCCTACCCGCTGGCGCTCGCGGCCGTCGAGGCCGCCGGCTCACCGGCCGAGCTCGCCGAGGCCGTCCGCCGGTTCCCCGCCGAGCGCCCGCCGGACCACGTCCTGGTGACGGTGCTGGAGGCCGACGGCTCGCTGGCGCTGTTCGGCTCCGCCGGGCTGGAGCCGCGCGCGGCCTCGGTGTGGCGGCGGATCCCTGCCGTCGTCGACCTCCCGATGACGGTCGCCGCCCGCTTCGGCGCCCCGGTGTGGTGCCCGGACGCGGAGGAGATGCGGTCCCGGTTCCCCGGGGTGGCCCACCTGGTGCCGCTGCGAGCCGGCTCTGGGAAGGACGGCGACGACGCTGACGCTGGCGACGTCGTCGGCGTGGCGCGGCGCATCGCCGGGGTGGACCAGATGGCGGCCCCGCCGGCCGTGGCCGCGCTGCCGCTGACCGTGGGCGGCGGCGTCCACGGGGTGCTGGCGCTCGGCTGGGTGGGGGAGCAGCCGTTCCCTGAGGCGCTGCGCTGCCACCTCACCTCGCTCGCCGACGCCGTGGCCCGCCGCCTGGAGGACCTGCAGGCCCCGTCCGTCGAGGCCGGCGCGGCGCCCGGCGACGTCGGCCCGGCCGGGGCTGCCCTGGCTGCCGTGACGATCGCGCTGCAGACCGTGCTGGACCCCGCGCTCCTGCTCAGCCCGGTCCGCGGCGGCGACGGCGTGGTGGACGACTTCCGCGTCGACTGGGCCAACAGCGCAGCCCTGGCCGCCGCCGGAGCCCTGCGGCACCGCTACGTCGGCCTCACCCTGCGCGAGGTCACCCCGGCAGCGGTGCGCGAGCACCTGCTCGACCCCTACCGCCAGGTGCTCGCCACCGGCCAGCCGGCCCTGCTGCCCGCGGTGTCCTTCCTGCCCGACACGGGCAACCCGCGCACCGGCCCCACCGTCACGATCAGCGCGGCTCGGCTCTTCGACGGGCTGGTGGTGAGCTGGCGGGCGCGCCGGTGAGGGGGGCCGTCGTCGCTGGGAGACCTGCTCTGGGCGGTTTCAGTCGGTCCGCTGCGGTCTGACCTGGGCAGAAAAGGCGCTGATGACAGGGAGAGTCCTGCACAGGGCGGGTCGAGCGGCCGGCTGCGGCCTGTCCTGAGGGTGAAAGGCGCTGGCGACGGGGGCAGTCTTGCCCGTGGCGCGTCGTGCTGCCGGCTGACGGTCGCTCGGCGCAGAGTGTGACGCTGTTGTCGCCCTCCCTCGGTGTGGCGTGCAACGCGGTCACCGTCGATCGTCGAGGGAGCTGGCCGGAGCTCGAGTGGAGACCTGGTGCGCGACACGCCGGCGTGGCGCACCACAACGTTCCACTTGCAGCCCGGACCCCTTGCTCGGACCGCCGGCCGGCCGCGCCAGGCGCCCAGAATGGCGCCGGTCCCGTCACCAGCGCCGTTGATCGTGTCGCGTCCGACCGCGGCCGCGCTCCTCACCCAGCGCCGATCCCGAGGCGCGCTCCCGTGAGCCCCGTCTCACCCCCCGGACCTCGCGGGTGGGAAGCCTGCGCCCCGGGCACGAGTTCGGGCTGGGGGAAGTCCCGAACAGCTATCAGGAGGATCCACGTGCAGACCCGCCGTATCGGCGACGTGCAGGTGAGCGCCATCGGCCTCGGCGGCATGCCGATGTCGATCGAGGGGCGCCCCGACGAGGACCGCTCGATCCGCACCATCCACGCCGCGCTCGACGCCGGGGTCACGCTCGTCGACACCGCCGACGCCTACCACCAGTTCGCCGACGAGGTCGGCCACAACGAGTCGCTCATCGCCAAGGCGCTGGCCTCGTACGGCGGCGACACCAGCGAGGTGCTGGTCGCGACCAAGGGCGGCCACCTGCGCCCCGGCGACGGCTCGTGGACGCTCAACGGCGACCCGGGCTGGCTCAAGCAGGCGTGCGAGGACAGCCTCAAGCGGCTCGGCGTCGAGGCGATCGGGCTCTACCAGTTCCACCGGCCGGACCCGAAGGTGCCCTACGCCGAGTCGGTCGGCGCGCTGGCCGAGCTGCTGGACGAGGGCAAGATCCGGATGGCCGGCATCTCCAACGCGAACCCGGACCAGATCCGCGAGGCGAACGAGGTGCTGGGCGGCCGGCTGGTGTCGGTGCAGAACCAGTACTCGCCCACCTTCCGCACCAGCGAGCCCGAGCTGCGCCTGTGCGACGAGCTCGGCATCGCCTTCCTGCCGTGGAGCCCGCTGGGCGGGATCGGCAGCGCGGCCGACCTCGGTTCGCAGTTCGCCCCGTTCGCGGAGGTGGCGCAGGCGCACGGCGTCAGCCCGCAGCAGGTGTGCCTGGCCTGGATGCTGGCCGCCTCCGAGCAGGTCATCCCGATCCCGGGGTCGAGCCGGCCGGAGACCATCACCGACTCCGTCCGCGCCGTGGACCTCACGCTCACCCAGGACGAGCTCGCGCAGCTCGACGCCGCGGTGGCCTGAGGCGGTGCTGGCCTGAGGCGCGACGTCGACGCCGGGCACCGCCCGGTCGAGCGCCGGATCGGGGCGGGCAGGATGGTCCACGTGACCGTCCCGCCCGCCCCGCTGCCGTCGCCCGCCGCCGACGTCCTCCCGCCGTCGGTGCAGTGGCTGCGCTCGGTCCCGCTCGGCGGCGGTCGTTCCCTGGACGAGCAGGAGCCGTGGGCGCTCCCGCTCGTGGTCCGGCTCGAGCGCGACAGCACGGCCACCCACACCGCGGTGCTCGAGGCCGCCGCCCGGGCCGTCCTGGAGCTGCTCTCCGACGACCGGGTGGCCCCCGACGGGGACTGGCACGCCTCGGTCGCCCGCTGGCTGGACGGCCGGATCCGCAAGGTGGTGCGCCGCGCCCGCGCCTCCCGCTGGGAGGCCGTGCTCGGGCTGCCCGGGGCCACCGCGGCCGTCGACGGCGCACAGGTGCGGGCCCTGCTCCCGCACCCGGTGGCCGCCCCGCCGGCCGAGGTCGGCAAGCTGCAGGTCTCCGGCCTGGAGCTGACCGACGAGCGACCCGACGACCACCCTGCGACCCCTGGCCGGCCGGCCCCGAACCTCTCGTCCGCGCTGCGGATCGTGCCCAACCCGGCGGTCACCATGACCACCGGCAAGGCCGCCGCTCAGGCAGGTCACGCGGCTCAGCTGGCGCTCACCTACGCGCCGTCGGAGACAGTGCTGGGCTGGTGGCAGGCCGGCTGCCCGCTGCAGGTGGGGACGGCCACCGAGGCCGAGTGGCGCGAGGCCTTCCACCGCGAGGACCCGGCCGCACCCGACCATGGCGACGTCGTCGTGGTGCGCGACGGCGGCTTCACCGAGGTCGCGCCCGGCACCGCCACCGTCCTGGCCGACTGGCGCGCGCTCCGGCCCTGAGACCGCTCGCCGTCAGCGGTGGCGCGGCAGGAGCCGCCGGTCGGCCGTGAGCACCGACACCGCGTGCGGCACGGTGAGCGCCCACACCACGGCCAGCGCGGCACCGAGCGCGCTGGTCCCGGCCACGGCCACCACCGCGGCCAGGGCGGCCGCGCCCGCGGTGGCCGGCAGGGCGGGGAGCGCGCTGCGCAGCAGGGCCCGCCACGGCTGCCCGGCGGCGAGCAGGGCGGCGGCGGCGGGGTGCCGGATGGCGAGCCGGGCCTGGTGACGCGCCGCGTGCCAGGCGGCGAAGTAGGCGGCGAAGGCCAGCAGCGGGTCGGCCAGCAGCACGGCGCCGAGCAGCACGCCGACCTCGACCACCACCGGCACGGCGGCCGCGCGGGTCAGGACCTGGGCGCCGCCGCGCACCAGCAGCCAGCCCGTGCCGACCACGAGCAGGACGCCGGCGGCCAGGGCCAGACCCGGCACCGGGCCGAGGGCGGCCACCAGGCGAGGGTCCACCTGGGCCACGGCGGCCCGGGCCCCGGGAGCCGACAGCGGCACGAGGACCGCGACCGCCCCGCCCAGTCCGGCGACCAGCGCGGCGGGGGACAGCGCCGATCGGGCGATGCCGCGCTCGACCGTGACCGCGGCCTCGCCGGCGGCGAAGTGCACGACCGAGAGCGCGAGGAAGGCGGCGAACCCGGCCACCGGGGCGGCCAGGTAGGCCAGCAGCGCGGCGACGGCGAGCGCCGGGTAGCCGGCGAACCAGGCCGCCCGCCGCAGCCGTCCGCCGAGCGGGGCCAGCAGCAGCTGGTCCAGCGCCCCGTGCGGCGTGCCGACCAGCACCGCCAGCGTGGCCAGCACGGCCTCCACGCGCAGCCGGGCGGGGTCGGCCATCAGGTGCAGCGCGCCGGTGAGACCGACGGCGACGATGGCCGCCACCGGCCCGGCGCGCAGGACCGCGGCCGGCAGCGACGTCGGCGGGGCCACCGGACCGCGGGGCCGGGCGGAGTCGCGCAGGTCGGCCGCCGGACCCAGCGGGCTGAGGGTGCGGGACGTGCGCGCGGACGTGGTCCTCGCTCCGAGCAGGACCACGCCTGACCTCCACATTCACGATCCGGACCGACGATCAGCAGAGCCGGCCGACGCAGGCGGGCGGTCAGCCCCTCCTGCGCCGGGGCACTTCGCGTGTTCCCCCAGCACAGGCGGTGACACCTCCGGGCCGTCGGGCCCAGCGGCGCGGGCTCCGCGTCCGGCTCGGTCAGTCGGCTCCAGGCGCGGCGCGCAGCACCCACCCGTCGGCATCGACGGCGAGCTCGGTCCACCCCGGCGTGGCGGCACCGGGGCCGCCTCGGCGGGCCACCTGCAGGACGGCGGCCAGCTCCGCGGTCGAGAGCAGCACGACCACCCGCTCGCCGCGGTGCAGGTCGGCCACCTCCTCCAGCGACCGCACGTCGACGTCGTCGGCCGTGCCGCGACGGGTCCCCAACGACCCGGCCAGCGCGTCCGCCGCACCGCCCCGCGCAGGGTCGCCTGCCCGGGCGTAGACCTCGGCGACGTGCTCGCCGGCCAGGGCCTCCATCAGGTGCGTGGGGAGCGGCTCGCGCTCGTCGGCGGCCAGCAGCAGGAAGGTGGCCGGGCACTGCAGGTCGCTCATGCCGCGACCCTCCTCACCTCGTTCGACGACGCCTCCCGCCGATTCTGCTCCGCGCGCCCGCCGCTCTCGTGGCTGGTGCGGCTCAAGCGGCGGCGGCGACGTGCCGATCGTTCGCTGGTGACCTCGCCCTCGCCGGCCGCCGCTCGCGCGCTCGCCCTGCTCGCCGGTGGCGTGCCGCTGTCGCTGCTGTGCGACCTCGCCGAGCCCGAGGGCCCGCGCTCGCGGGAGATCTTCGAGGCCGAGCGCGAGGGCGCCGAGGCCTGGTGGTGGGAGCTGGCCTACCCGTCCGCCGTGCCGGACGCGGTGCGCGGGAAGCGCGGTCGGACCGCCTGACCGGGCCGGCTCGCCGCTCTGCGTGATCCACGACGCCGGCAGCGGTCCGTAGGTGCTGGAACGGCGCTGGTGACGGGAGCAGCCGTGATCAGGGCCGCTCTTCGTCGCCGGCTCGCGGCGGATCTTGATGCACATCCACGCTCAGCTGGGTGCACAGCGCCTCAAGATCCGACGTGAGCCGGCCGCGGGAGGCGAGCCGCCGCTCCCCGCGCCCGTCACCAGCGCCGTCGACCGTCGACATCAGGACATCAGGACATCAGGACATCAGGACCGCAGGGACGCGCGCCGGCGCCGTCAGCCCGTCGAGCCCTCGCCGTCGACCTGCTCGCTCGGAGGTCCGTCACCGGGGTCGCTGGAGCCGTCCGGGCCGCCGGCGAAGCAGTGGCCCACGATCTCCGCGGTGGGTACGTCCCCCGGGCGCACCTCCCAGCCGCCGCTGGCGGTGGGCAGCGCCAGCACGGTGAGCCCGTCCACCCAGCCGGCGTCGCCGGTCACCGGGACCACGACGACGTCGGCCTCGCGGCCGTCCACCTGGCGGGTCGACACCCAGTGCGCCTGCTCGATGGCCACCGTCCGCTCGTTGACGCCGCACCAGGACAGCTGGGCGGCCACCACCCGCTCGGCCCGGTGGATCGCGTCCCCTGCGCCGGCCGCGCCGGCGAGCAGCGCGGTCGCCGCCACCGCGGGCATGAGCGACCAGGCCGTCAGGGCGCGACGCCACACCGGGGGCGGCGGGCCCAGCGGCCGGGTCACGGGGAGGAGCACGCCGGAGGAGTTCCCTGTCGCCAGGCTGCAGGAACGCGCCTCTGCCGACAGCGAACCGCGTTTGGTGCGATCGGGAACCGTCCCCGTACGGCGACGGCCGCCCGGTGGGGGGACCGGACGGCCGTCAGGACCGCCGCGCCCACCGCTGCGCCTCTCGGCACGTGCTCGCTCGAGGCGAGAGGAGGTGGGGCCCGGGGCATCCGGTGGACGCGACGTCACCGGGTCGAACGAGCCGCCCGGCGCCCCTGTTCCCGGCCGCACCGGCGAGCGCGACCGGCCGCGCCTCGACCGGACTGCGAGCGGCCGACGGGCGCGCGTGCCTCCGCCGGTCGGGTGGTCCTGATCACGTCCGGAGCCGCCCGCGGGTAGGCACGCCGTCGCCGCCTGCCTAGGATCGCCTCACTTCGGGCGGAAAGGCGGGACGGGTGGACGAGCTGGGCGAGGCCGTCGCGGTCGCGACCCGCGTGCTCCTCGTGGAGGACGACGAGGGCGACGCCCTGCTCGTCGAAGAGCTGCTCGAGGACGCCGGCGCGGCGGTCGAGCTGGCGCGGGCCCGCAGCGTGGCCGAGGCGCGCGCCACCCTGGACGACGGCTACGCCTGCGTCGTGCTCGACCTCGGCCTGCCCGACGTGAGCGGCATCGACGCGGTGCGCGCGGTCATCGACGCCGCCCGCGAGACCGCGGTCATCGTGCTCACCGGGCACGCCGACGAGCACCGGGGCATCGCCGCCGTGGCCGCCGGCGCCCAGGACTACCTGGTCAAGGGGCAGGTCGACGGGCAGCTGCTGGCCCGGGCCATCCGCTACGCCATCGAGCGCAAGCGAGCCGACGAGCAGCTGCGGCGGCTCTACGAGAGCGAGCTGCGAGCCGCCGAGAACGCCCGTCTCGAGCGCGGGCTGCTGGCGGTGCCGCAGGTGGGCGACGGCAGCGTCGACGTGGTCACCCGCTACCGGCCCGGCCGCGACGCCGTGCTCGGCGGCGACTTCTACGACGTGGTGGAGACCGACGACGGCCGGCTGCACGTGCTCCTCGGCGACGTCGCCGGGCACGGCCCGGACGAGGCCGCCCTGGGGGTGTGCCTGCGCATCGCCTGGCGCACGCTGGTCCTCTCCGGGGTCGAGCGCGACCGGCTGCTGCCGGTGCTGGAGGACGTCCTGGTGCGCGAGCGGCGCAGCGACGAGGTGTTCGCCACGCTGGCGATGCTCGTCGTCGAGACCGACCGCACCAGCGCCCGGCTGTTCCTGGCCGGCCACCCCGCGCCGCTGCTGCTGGCGGCCAAGCCAGAGCAGCTGCCGGACGACCTGGTCGGACCCGCCCTGGGGGTGCTGCCGGGGGTGGTGTGGGGCAGCCGGACCTTGCAGCTGGAGCCGGGCTGGCGGCTGATGGTGTTCAGCGACGGGCTGGTCGAGGGGCACGTGGGGGAGGGCTCCGAGCGCCTCGGCGTCGAGGGGCTGATCGACCTCGCCGTGCGCAGCCCGCACTACGGCGACGCCGGGCTGCTGGTCGACCACCTCATCGCCCAGGCCCAGCAGCTGCACGGCGGCGAGCTCGCCGACGACGTCGCCGTGGTGGTGGTGAGCCACAGCCCGGTGCGCGAGCTCGCCCGGATGTCCGACAACCTGTCGGAGAGCCTCGTCCGCGCGTCGGTGTCCCCGTGACCGGCTGGAGCCTGCGTCGCCGGCTCAACAGCGCCCTGGTCGTGTCGGCCGTCGTGGTCGGCCTGATCATCGCCACCGTCGCCCTGCTGCTCGCGGCCGTCGACCGCTCGCAGAGCAGGGTCTACAGCTACTTCGACGCGCTGCGGATCGGCAACAACAGCTTCACCTCGCTCGTGGACGCCGAGACGTCCATCCGCGGCTACGCGCTCACCGGCGACCGGAGCTACCTGCAGCCGCTGCTGGACCTGCAGGCGAACGCCGCCAAGCAGAAGGCCAGCGGACAGCCCACCGACGGCGAGCGGTTGCGGGCCGCCGTGCAGGACGACCCGGCCATCCTCGCGGCGCTGGACAAGGCCGGGGCGGCGGCGCAGAGCTGGTACACCGGCTGGGCCCAGCCCACCATCGCGATGATCGACAAGGGCGCCCGGCCGGACACCGCCCAGCTGTCCGAGGGCAAGAAGCGCTTCGACGTCGTCCGCAAGGACTACACCCAGTTCATCGAGACGGTGCGCGAGGCGCGGGACCGGGCCGTGGATCAGGCGCGCTCGCGCGTGCGCATCCTGCTCGGCGTCGTGCTCGGCGGTGCGGTCGGCGCGGCGTTCGTCGGCGTCGGGCTGTGGCGGGCGCTGCGCCGCTGGGTCACCGGGCCGATCGAGGGGCTCGCCGCGGAGACCCGCGAGGTCTCCTCGGGCGACCTCCAGCACGAGGTGGTCGCGCACGGCCCGCCCGAGTTCCAGGCCCTGGGCGCCGACGTCGAGGCGATGCGGCGCGGGCTGCTGGCCCAGCTGGCCGTCGTCGAGGAGGCCAAGTCCGCGGCCGAGCAGGCCCGCGGGCAGGTGGAGGAGCAGGCCGAGGAGCTGCGGCGCAGCAACCGCGACCTCGAGCAGTTCGCCTACGTGGCCAGCCACGACCTGCAGGAGCCGCTGCGCAAGGTGGCCAGCTTCTGCCAGCTGCTGGAGAAGCGCTACAAGGGCCAGCTCGACGATCGCGCGGACCAGTACATCGAGTTCGCGGTGGACGGCGCCAAGCGCATGCAGCAGCTCATCAACGACCTGCTGTCCTTCTCCCGGGTGGGGCGCCTGTCCACCGGGGTGAGCGAGGTGGACCTCGGCGAGTGCCTGGCCCGGGCGCTGCGCAACCTCGACCTGATTCTCACCGAGTCCGGGGCGCAGGTCACCAGCGACCCGCTGCCCAGCGTGGTCGGCGAGGCGCCGCTGCTCACCCAGGTGTTCCAGAACCTGGTGAGCAACGCGGTGAAGTTCCGCGGCGAGCAGGAGCCGCGGGTGCACGTGGGCGCCCGGCAGGTGGGGAAGGACTGGGAGTTCTCGGTCGCCGACAACGGGATCGGCATCGAGCCGCAGTACGCCGAGCGGATCTTCGTCATCTTCCAGCGGCTGCACGCGAAGGACGAGTACGAGGGCACCGGCATCGGCCTGGCGCTGTGCCGGAAGATCATCGAGCACCACGGTGGGCGGATCTGGCTCGACACCTCTGTCGAGCACGGCACGACCTTCCACTTCACCCTCCCGGTGGCGAGCCCGCTCGCCACGGCGACCCGTCAGTCCGACGGCGAGGGTGGACCGACGGACCGAGCCGCCGCGTCCGTGGCGGAGGAGGAGAAGGCCGCGCTGTGAACCCCATCGAGGTGCTGCTGGTCGAGGACGACCCGGGCGACGTGCTGATGACCCGGGAGGCGTTCGAGGATCACAAGGTCCGCAACACCCTGCACGTGGTCAGCAACGGCGTCGACGCGATGTCGTTCCTGCTCAAGGAGGGGGAGTACGCCGGCTCGCCGACGCCGGACCTGATCCTGCTCGACCTCAACCTGCCGCGGATGGACGGGCGGGAGGTGCTCGCCGCGATCAAGGAGCACGAGGAGCTGCGCCGGATCCCCGTGGTGGTGCTGACGACGTCGGAGGCCGAGGAGGACGTGCTGCGCAGCTACGCCCTCCACGCGAACGCCTACGTGACCAAGCCGGTCGACTTCGAGCGGTTCATCGAGGTCGTCCGCAAGATCGACGACTTCTTCGTGAGCATCGTCAGACTGCCGTCGCACTGACCCCCGCGGCGGCCTCCGCGACGGCCGGCGCCGCCCTGTCGCGCAGGTCGACGGTGCGACCTTCGCCCTCGGCGGGCGAGCCGTCGTGGCCCGGGGTCGCCGGGCGGCGCGGGGTGGTCCACTCCTCCACCCGGGCGAGCCCGAGCAGCGCGCCGAGCAGGACCACGGGCAGGAACAGGGCGAGCACAGCCATGTCATCTCCTCCGGCAGCACCTATCGCCCCGGATCGGGGGCTGCAAACCGGGAAGTGACGGGGCGTGACCGTGGTTGGGCCTGGCATGAGCCTGCTGTCCCAGCCCTACGCCCTGCGCGGTCTCACCATCCGGAACCGCGCCTGGGTCTCGCCCATGTGCCAGTACTCCGCCGTGGACGGCGTCCCGCAGGACTGGCACCTGGTCCACCTCGGCTCGCTGGCCCGCGGCGGGGCCGGCCTGGTGATCGCCGAGGCGACCGCCGTCTCGCCGCGCGGTCGGATCAGCCCGCAGGACACCGGGCTCTGGGACGACGAGCAGGCCCAGGCCTGGGCGCCGATCGTGCGCTTCGTGAAGGCACAGGGCGCCGCCGCGGGCGTGCAGCTGGCGCACGCCGGGCGCAAGGCCTCCACCCGGGTGCCGTGGGAGGGCCGGGGCAGCGTGCCGCACGACGAGGGCGGCTGGACCACCGAGGCGCCCTCCGCGCTCGCCTTCGGCGGCTACGACACCCCGCGCGAGATGACCCGCGCCGACATGATCAACGTCGTCGACGGCTTCGTGGCCGCGGCCCGTCGGGCGCACGCGGTCGGCTTCGACGTCGTCGAGATCCACGCCGCGCACGGCTACCTGCTGCACCAGTTCCTCTCGCCGCTGTCCAACCAGCGCACCGACGGCTACGGCGGCGGCCTGGAGGAGCGGCTGCGCTTCCCGCTCGAGGTCGTCGAGGCGGTGCGGGCCGAGTGGCCCGAGGACAAGCCGCTGCTGGTGCGGGTGTCGGCTACCGACTGGGCCGAGGGCGGCTGGGACGGCGACCAGACCGTGGAGCTGGCCCGCCGGCTGCGCGAGCGCGGCGTCGACCTGCTCGACGTCTCCACCGGCGGCCTGGTCCCCGACGCCCAGATCCCGGTCGGCCCCGGCTACCAGGTCCCCTTCGCCGAGCGGATCCGCCGCGAGGCCGGCCTCCCCACCGGCGCCGTCGGCATGATCACCGAGCCCAAGCAGGCCGAGGACGTCCTGGCCACCGGCGCCGCCGACGCCGTCCTGCTCGCTCGCGAGCTGCTCCGCGACCCGCACTGGCCGCTTCGCGCCTTCACCGAGCTCGGCGACGACGTCGCCTGGCCGGTGCAGTACGAGCGGGCCAAGCCGCGCCCGTGACGTTGCGCTGACCTCCCCCGACCGCTCGCTCTTGGGTGAGGGGCACCCTGTGCCAAACCTATTGGCACAGGGTGCCCCTCACCCAACGCCGCTGATCTTCAAGAGTCCCTTGAGGCCGCAGCCGGGCCGCCCGACGCCACCGCCCGCCCGCTGCCCCGTCACCAACGCCTTTCCCCATCTCGCGTGCCGGCGCCGGAACTCCAGGAACCGAGAGCCCGTCACCGTTCCTGCATGATCACGACATGAGAGCGAGCGCCGCCGCCACCACGGCGTCGGCGTGGGTGTCCGGCAGCCAGTGGCTCGCACCGGCCAGCGGCTCGAACCGGTAGGGGCCGGTCACGAAGTCCCCGCACAGCTCGGCGGCACGGCGGCTCACGGCGAGGTCCTGCTCGCCCCACAGGAACGTGGTCGGCACCTCGACGTCGGGGACGGCGGCGAACTCGGGGCCGGTCATGGCGCGGTACCAGCCCAGCGCGCCGGTCAGCAGGGCGCGGTCGGTGAACGGCTCGACGTAGGCGTCCACCTGGTCGGCCGGGAGCCCGCTGCCGTCGTACATCGCGCGCAGCCGCGCGGCGTCGTCGGCCAGCAGCACGTCCTCGGCGTGGCCGACCTCGCGGAACAGCCGCATGTAGGCCGATCGGGCCTGCTGGTCCGGGTCGGCGCGCAGCGCGGCGCCGTAGGCCCGCGGGTGCGGCAGCGAGACCGCCACCAGCGCGCGCACCCGGTCGGGGTGGTGGCCGGCCAGGCCCCAGGCCGCGATCGCGCCCCAGTCGTGCCCGACGACGAGAGCCCGCTCGCCCGCACCGGGCCCCGCGACGTCGTCCAGCACCGCCACCGCGTCGACCACCACCGCCGGGAGGGCATAGCCGGCCGCGTCGTCGGGGCGCGCCCCGGGGGAGTAGCCGCGCTGGTCCGGCACCACCACCCGCAGCCCGGCCTCGGCCAGGCGCGGCGCCACCGCGTGCCAGCACGCCGCACCCTGCGGGAAACCGTGCAGCAGCAGGGCCACCGGCCCGTCGGCGGGGCCGAGCAGGTGGACGTCGAGGGTCAGGCCGTCGGCCAGCCGGACGCTCCGATGCTCCTGCTCCCAGGGGGTGGCGGGGGGACGCCCGGTCTGCTGTCGCGAAGGGTCGGTCATGCCGGGCACGTTAGGGGCTCCTCGCGGTGGCCGCCCGCCCTCGGCCCGGGCCGCAGCCACGGGTTCCTCAAGAATGGCCCGACCCCGTTGCCATCCCGCAGGGGCCAAGGAGCATGATTCCGCCCATGCCTGGCGCGCCCTCCGTCTCCAACTCCGTCACCGTCCGGCTCGAGGCCCCGGCCCGCGGCCACGCCGTGAGCCGGCTGGCCACCGCCGTCGAGCAGGCCGGCGGCCACGTCACCGCGATCGACGTCACCGAGTCCGGCCGCGAGCACCTCGTCGTCGACATCACCGTGGCCGCCCGCGACGTCCAGCACGCCGGTGTCCTGGTGGACGCGATGCGGGCCGTGGACGGGGTGCGGGTCGGCAAGGTCAGCGACCGCACGTTCCTGGTGCACCTCGGCGGCACCATCGAGGTCACCCCCAAGGTCCCCCTGCGCAACCGGGACGACCTCTCGATGGTCTACACGCCCGGTGTCGCGCGGGTGAGCCAGGCGCTGGCGGAGAACCCCGACGACGCCCGCCGGCTCACCATCAAGCGCAACACCGTGGCCGTGGTCACCGACGGCTCGGCCGTGCTCGGGCTGGGCAACCTCGGCGCCATCCCGGCGCTGCCGGTGATGGAGGGCAAGGCGGCGCTGTTCAAGCGGTTCGCCGGCATCGACGCCTTCCCGATCTGCCTGGACACCCAGGACACCGACGAGCTGGTGCGCACCATCCAGCTCATCGCCCCCGGATTCGCCGGCATCAACCTCGAGGACATCAGCGCCCCGCGCTGCTTCGAGGTGGAGCGTCGCCTGCGCGAGCTGCTCGACATCCCGGTCTTCCACGACGACCAGCACGGCACCGCGATCGTGGTGCTGGCCGCGCTGCTCAACGCCCTGCGGGTGGTGGACAAGGAGCTCTCGCAGGTGCGGATCTCCATGTCCGGCGCGGGCGCCGCCGGCACCGCCATCCTGTCGCTGCTGCTGGCCGCCGGCGCCAAGGACGTCGTCGTGTGCGACGTCAAGGGCGCCGTGCACCTGGGCCGCGACGACCTCAGCCCCGCCATGCGGTGGATCGCGGAGAACACCAACCGGGAGAACTACACCGGCGACCTCAAGGGCGCCGTGCGCGGCGCGGACGTGTTCGTCGGCGTCTCGGCCGGCGACCTGCTCGACGGCGAGGACATCTCGACCATGGCCTCGGACGCAATCGTCTTCGCGCTGGCCAACCCGGTCCCGGAGGTCGACCCTGAGGTGGCCGCCGAGACCGCCACCGTCGTCGCCACCGGCCGCAGCGACCACCCGAACCAGATCAACAACGTGCTGGCCTTCCCGGGCGTCTTCCGCGGCCTGCTCGACGCCGGCAGCCGTTCGGTCACCACGGAGGTGCTGCTCGCGGCGGCCCGGGCGCTGGCCGGCGTGGTGGGCGAGCACGAGCTCAACCCGCAGTACATCGTGCCCAGCGTCTTCCACCCCGACCTGGTCACGACCGTCGCCACCGCCGTCGCCGACGCCGCCCGCAGCAGCGACGCCTCCGGCTGACGCCCCGGCGTGACCGCCTCGGTACCACCGGTGGCGGTCGGCTGTGCGCCCGCCCACTCCTTGCCGCATTTCCCCTCGTGACCGGTGCGCGCTGGCGGATGCGGGCGCAGGATGGCGCACGACGTGACGTCGAGCCGGCCGGGGGAATCGCGTGGTCTGTTCCGTCCTCGCCGCTGCGCGCGCCGGCCTGGCGCCGGTGCTCGCCGGCGGGGCCGTCGCCGGCCTGCTGCTGGGGAGCACCCTGCTGCCGCGCCCGTCCGGATCGGTGCAGGCGGTGCCGGCGCCCGCCCCGCACGGCGGCCTCGCGGTGGCTCCCGCCCCGCGCTCGGGCGTCACCGTCCCCGACGCCGGCCGCCCGCTCGACGTCGCCTCGCTGCCGCCCACGGTGCCGGCCTCGGTCAGCCAGGTGCAGCTGCGGGCCACCCCGCCGCCCACCGTCGGGGTGACCCCGACCCCGACGACCACGCCTGCCGCGCCCGACCCGGTGGCCGCGGCCCGCGGGCTGACCGCCTCGGGCATCCCGGTGCGCGCGCTGGCCGCCTACTCCGCCGCCGCCTCCGCCCTGGACCGCTCCGAGCCCTCGTGCCGCCTGGACTGGCCGCTGCTCGCGGCGATCGGCCGGGTCGAGTCCAACCACGGCCGGTTCGGCGGCAGCGTGCTCGGCGTCGACGGCCGCAGCCGGCCCGACATCGTCGGCCCCGCCCTGGACGGGCACGGGTTCGCGCTGGTGCGCGACACCGACGGCGGCCGGCTGGACGGCGATCCCACCTACGACCGCGCCGTCGGCCCGATGCAGTTCCTGCCCGGCACCTGGGCGGTGGTGGGCACCGACGCGGACGGCGACGGGACGGCCGACCCGCAGGACCTCGACGACGCAGCGGTGGCCGCCGGTCGCTACCTGTGCGCCTATGGCGCGGACCTCGCCGATCCCGCGCAGCGGCGCGCCTCGATCCTGCGCTACAACCACAGCGCGGAGTACGCCGACCTGGTCCTCGCCCTCGCCGACGCCTACGCCCGCGGGGTGAAGCCCGGGCCGCTGCCCAGCCCGCTGCCGTCGTCGGTGGCGGTGCGCCCGCTGCCCCCGAGCAGCACCCCGCTGCCGCCGGCCAGCGTGACCACACCGCAGCCCACCGGCTCCGTGGTCGCCGCGGCCACGGCGGCCGGCACGCCCACCGGCACCCCCAGCGCCGCCGCCACGGGCACGTCCATCGGTACCCCCACCAGCAGCCCTCCCCGGACCGGTCCCGCCTCGCCCGGCCCGACCAGCACCTCGACCAGCACCTCGACCAGCACCCCGCCCAGCACCTCGACCAGCATCCCGCCCAGCACCTCCAGCTCCCCTGCCGGCAGCACCGGCGCCCCCACCAGCAGCAGCACGCCCACGAGCAGCACGACGGGCACGGCGATGGGGACAGCCACCCCGACCGGGACGGCGACCTGCACCCCTGCTCCGAGTGCGACGCCCACCCCCACCGGCAGCGCCGAGCCCACCGCGACCTCCACCGCCGCGCCCACACAGTCGCCCACCCAGTCGCCCACCCAGTCGCCCACCCAGACGCCCACCCCCAGCGTGACCCCGTCGGACACCTCCAGCCCGACCGCCACCGGGACGCCCACCCCGACGGGCACCGCGACGGGCACCTCGACGGGCACCGCGACGGGCACCCCCACGCCTACGAGCACCCCGACCACCTGCGCCACCCCCGCCGGCTGAGCCCGGATGGGAGACTGCCGGCACCGTCGGACGACGGGCGCAGGCAGGCGGAGGGGGCACGGTGGACGGCGGGACGGTTCGGGTGGGTCCGCGCGGCTGGCGGGTCCTGTTCGGCCTCGCGCTGGCCGCGCAGCTGGTCGCCCTCTACGCCCCCAGCGGTCCCAGCGAGGGCGGCATCCCGCACCTGGACAAGCTCGTGCACGCCGTGCTCTTCGGCGCCGTCGCGCTCACCGCGGCCGCCGTCGGGCTGCCGCTGCGCTGGGTGGTGCCGATGCTGCTGGTCCACGCCGGCGTCAGCGAGGTCGTCCAGGGGACCCTGCTGCCGCACCGCGACGGCGACTGGCACGACGCCCTGGCCGACGTCGTCGGCACGCTGCTGGGGACTGCTGTCGCGGTGCGCTGGCGGCCGGGGCGGATGGCGCCGAGGGTCGAGCGTGCGGCCGCCGGCGAGAGCACGATGACCCCGTGACCGACTTCCCGCAGGGCGACCCCACCGGCGACGGCCCGCTCGGCCCGACGGGCGAGGGCGCGGCGGTGCAGAGCCTCACCGGCCGACTGCTGGTGGCCACCCCGCTGCTCGGCGACCCCACCTTCGCCCGCTCCGTGGTGGTGATCCTCGACCACGACGAGGACGGCGCGCTGGGCGTGGTGGTCAACCGGCCCACCTCGGTCGACGTCGCCGAGGTGCTCCCGGTCTGGCGGCCCTACGCCACCGGCCCGGGCGTCGTGTTCTCCGGCGGACCGGTCGCCACCGACGCCGCGCTCGCGCTGGCCCAGGTGCCGGGAGCCGGCGAGCCGATGGGCTGGCGGCGGGTGAGCGGCGCGCTGGGCCTGGTCGACCTCGACGTGCCGCCGGAGGTCGTGGCCGCCGAGATCGGTGCTCTGCGCATCTTCGCCGGCTACGCCGGCTGGGCTCCGGGGCAGCTGGAGGCCGAGCTGGCCGAGGGTGCCTGGTGGGTCCTCGAGGCCGAGCCCGGCGACGCCTTCAGCGACGCCCCGCAGGTGCTCTGGCGGGCCGTCCTGCGCCGCCAGCGCGGCGACCTGGCCCTCGTCTCGACCTTCCCCGACGACCCCTCGATGAACTGACCCTCTCGCCCCACAGACCCTTGCTGACCATGCAGATCGTGCAGATCGACAAGGTCGGGTCCGCGCGTGATCTACATCCTGTGCATGATCACCAGCGGGAGAGATGGTTGCAGGGCGCAGCACCGGGAAGCGGTCGGTGGTCCCGGAAACGAGCAGCCGGACCGGCTGTGCGAGGAGTTCTGCGCGTGCGTCGTCGGATGAAGAACAGCGAGCTGGCCGAGCCGACCGACCAGGGGGGTGGAGCAGCAGACCGACAGACCGGCGACGACGGGCCGGACCGCGGCGTCCCCGCCGAGGTGCACTCCCGCCGCTGGTGGATCCTCGCGGTGCTGTGCGTCTCCCTGCTCGTCGTCGTCATCGACAACACGATCCTCAACGTGGCGCTGCCGAGCATCCAGCGCGAGCTCGGCGCCACGCAGACGCAGGAGCAGTGGTTCCTCGACGCCTACACCCTCACGTTCGCCGCGCTGCTGTTCACCTTCGGCGTCCTCGGCGACCGCTACGGGCGCAAGCCCGCCCTGCTGCTCGGCATCACGGTGTTCGGCATCGCCTCGGCGCTGTCGGCCTACGCCGTCGGGCCGGGCATGCTCATCGGCACCCGGGCGCTGATGGCCGTCGGCGGCGCCGCGGTGCTGCCCAGCACCCTGTCGATCATCAACTACGTCTTCGACGCCGACGAGCGCGGCAAGGCCATCGGCATCTGGGCCGGCGTGTCCGGGCTGGCCATCGCCATCGGCCCGATCACCGGCGGCGCGCTGCTCGAGCGGTTCTGGTGGGGCTCGGTCTTCCTGGTCAACGTGCCGCTGGTGGTCGTCGGCCTGTTCCTGGTCTAGCGGCTGGTGCCGGACAGCAAGGACCCGGACCCGCAGCGGCTGGACCCGGCCGGCGTCCTGCTCTCGATCGTCGGGCTGGTCGCGCTGGTCTTCGGCATCATCCGGGCCGGCGAGAACGGGTCGTTCACCGACCCGGTGGCGGTCGGCTCGTTCCTGGGCGGCCTGGTGGTGCTGGCAGCCTTCTGGCTGCTGGAGCGGCGCAGCGACCACCCGGCCCTCGACGTCGCGCTGTTCCGCAACCGCGCCTTCTCCGCCGCCAGCGCGGCGGTCACCCTGGCGTTCTTCGCGCTGTTCGGCGTCACCTTCTTCCTCACCTTCTACCTGCAGTTCGCCCGGGCGTACTCCCCGTTCCAGGCCGGGCTGCGGCTGCTGCCGGTGGCGATCGCGGTGGCGGTGTTCTCGCCGCTGTCCAGCCGTCTGGTGCGCCGCTTCGGGGCGAAGCTGGTGGCCGCCACGGGCCTGTCCATCGTGGTCGTGGCGTTCCTGCTCTACACCCAGCTTCAGGTGAGCAGCAGCATCTGGTTCCTCGAGGGGATCCTGTTCCTGCAGGGCACGGGGCTGGCCAACACCATCGCCCCGTCCACGACCTCGATCCAGCTGGTGCTGCCGCGGGAGCGCGCGGGCGCGGGGTCGGCGGTCAACAACACCACCCGTCAGGTGGGCGGCGCCCTGGGCATCGCGATCCTCGGCTCGATCCTGTCGGCCACCTACTCCAGCGGGCTGCTCGGCTCGCTGCCGGACGCGCTGCCCGCCGCCGCCGGGCAGGCGGCGGGGCAGTCGCTGGGTGCCGCGCTGGAGGTGGCCCGGCAGCTGCCCCCGCAGCTGGGTGCGGCGCTGGCCGACCCGGCGCGCGCGGCGTTCATGCACGCCCTGCACGTGACCGCGCTGGCCGCGGCCGGCGTCGCCGCGCTCGGCGCCCTGGTGGTGGCGGTGTGGCTGCCGGGCCGGCCGGACGGCGCGGACAGCGGGAGTGCCGACGCCACCGGGTCCCGCGACCGGACGGACGAGCGGACCGTGGACCTGCGCGGGCCGCGGCAGGGGGCCGGGCGGCACCGCCGGTCGTGAGCGCGAGCGGCGTCGGGGAGCGCAGGTAGCGTGCGGTGACGGCCAGCCGACCGGACGGGGTGCAGTGAAGAGCAACGACGTGCGGGACTACTGGGACGAGCAGGCCGGCACCTTCGACGACGAGCCCGACCACGGGCTCGGCGACCCCGCCGTGAGCGCCGCATGGGCCGGGCTGCTGCTCCCGCTGGTGCCGCCGGCGTCCCGGGTGGCCGACCTGGGGGCCGGCACCGGCTCGCTGGCGGTGCTGCTGGCGCAGGCCGGCCACGTCGTCACCGGGGTCGACCTCGCCCCGCGGATGGTCGCGGCCGCCCGGGCCAAGGCGGCCGCTGCCGGGGCGGCGGCCACCTTCGCCGTCGGCGACGCCGGGGCCCCGCCGCTGCCGGAGGGGAGCGTC
Source organism: Motilibacteraceae bacterium (assembly GCA_051954955.1). Classification (GTDB taxonomy): domain Bacteria; phylum Actinomycetota; class Actinomycetes; order Motilibacterales; family Motilibacteraceae; genus JBQCHF01. The sequence continues at coordinate 48,177 of JBQCHF010000021.1, read as the reverse complement.
GACGTCGTCCTGGTGCGGCACGTGCTCTGGGCGCTGCCCGACCCCGACGACGCGGTCCGCCGGTGGGTGCGCCTGCTCGCCCCCGGGGGCCGGTTGGTGCTGGTCGAGGGCCGCTGGTGGACCGGCGGCGGGCTGCCGGCGCAGCGCACCCGCGAGCTGGTGCTGGGGCACCGGGACGAGGCCGAGGTGGTGCCGCTGCCCGACCCGGCGCTGTGGGGCGGCCCGATCGAGGACGAGCGCTACCTGCTGCTCAGCACCCGCTGACCGTCCGCCCGCATGCCCGGGCGCTGCCTACACTCGGTCCCATGAGCGAGCGTGCCATGAGAGAGCGTGCTACGAGCGAGCCTCTTGGTCCCGAGCCGGTCGGCCCCGGCGCCGGCACGACGATCCTCGAGCCCGAGGTCGTCCCGGACTACCGCTACGACGAGGGCGACCACGAGCGGTTCGCGCACTACGCCGACCGCGACAAGATCATGGAGTCGATGGTCACCGGCGTCCCGATCACCGCCCTGTGCGGGAAGGTCTGGGTGCCCAGCCGCGACCCCAAGCGCTTCCCGGTCTGCCCCACCTGCAAGGAGATCTACGACGGCCTCCCGCCCGGCGACGGCGACGGGAACGGCGACGAGCAGTAGCCCGCAGAGCCCGCCGCCACCTCGGCTGCTCGGCCCCGGCTACCGCCGGCTCACCGCCGGCATCGTCGTCTCGGTGCTCGTCATCGCCTTCGAGGCGATGGCGGTCGCCACGGCCATGCCGGTCGCGGTGCGCGCGCTGCACGGCCTGTCCCTCTACGCCTGGGGCTTCAGCGCCTACCTGACCACCTCGCTGTTCGCCATGGTGGTGGCCGGGGAGTGGTCGGACCGGCGCGGCCCGCGCGAGCCGTTCCTCGGCGGCGCGGCCACCTTCGCCGTCGGCCTGCTGGTGGCCGGCACCGCGACGTCGATGCCGGTGTTCGTGGCCGGCCGCGCGGTCCAGGGCCTCGGTGGCGGCATGGTGCTCGTCGCGCTCTACGTCGTCATCGCCCGCCGCTACCCGGAGTCCTTGCGGCCCCGGGTGTTCTCGGCCATCTCGGCGGCCGGGGTGCTGCCCTCGATCGTCGGACCGGCGCTGGCCGGCTGGGCCGCCGAGCAGGTCAGCTGGCGGGCGGTGTTCCTCGGGGTGCCGCCGTTCGTGGCCCTGGCGATGGTGTTCGTGGTGCCGTCCCTGCGCGGGCTGGACACGCCGGTGGGCACGCCGGTGGACACGCCCATGGACACGCCCATGGACATCGAGCCGGCGCAGCCGGACGTGCCCGCGACCGCGGCGCGGACCGGCCGGAAGCGGCTGGCGCTGGCCACCGCCGCCGGGGCCGGCCTGCTGCAGCTGGCCGGGCAGCGCCTGGACCTGCTCGGGCTCGCGCTGGGGGTGCTGGGCGCCGGCCTGCTGGTGGGCAGCCTGCCCCGGCTGCTGCCGCCGGGCACGCTGCGGGCCCGCCGCGGACTGCCCACCACGGTGCTCGAGCGCGGCGTCATCGGCGGGGCGTTCTTCGGCGCCGAGTCGTTCGTGCCGCTCATGCTCGTCGAGCAGCGCCACCTCAGCCCCACCCAGGCCGGCCTCGCCCTCACCGGCGGCGCGCTCGGCTGGGCGCTCGGCTCGTGGTTCCAGGGCCGGCCCGGCCTGCGGGTGCCCCGCCACCGGCTGGTCTCCGGCGGAGCCCTGCTGGTGGCCGCGGGGATCTGCGGGGTGGCGCTCACCCTCGACGCCCGGGTGCCCGCCGCCCTGGCCGCGGTCTGCTGGGCGGTGGGCGCCGTCGGCATGGGCCTGCTCACCGCCAGCCTCTCGGTGCTGGTGCTCGAGCAGTCCGCCCCCGCCGACCAGGGCGCCAACAGTGCCGCCCTGCAGCTCAGCGACGGCCTCGGCTCGGTCCTGCTCATCGGCCTGGCCGGCTCGGTCTTCGCCGCCCTGCACGGCCGCGACGTCGCCGGCCACGGCGACAGCGCCGTCTTCCTCGCCATCTACGCCGTGATGGCCGCCGTCGCCCTGCTCGGCGCCGCCCTGGGCCGGCGGGTGGCTGCGCCGGCGGCCGGCGACGCCGGAGCGGCCGCCCTGGAGCCGGTGCCCGAACGGGCCTGAGCCGGTCGCCGGGAGGCCGGTGCCCGCAGGTGCACGGTGCGGGTCAGCAGGTGCGCGACCCAGTCGGCGTCGTGGACCACCTGCTCCCACGACAGGCGCAGCACGCACCAGCCCGCGGCCACGAACTCGCAGTAGCGCCGGCAGTCCCGGTCGAGCGCCTGGCGGCTCCCGTGGTGCGCGAAGGAGTCGCACTCGACCAGCAGCCCCAGGGCCTCGTCGCCGAGGTCGGCCCGGCCGAGGAACCTGCCCTCGTGCCGGACCACCAGCTGCGGCTGCAGGGACAGTCCCACGGACAGGGCGATGGCTCGCGCGGCACTCTCGAAGGCGTTCGCGCTGCGTCCGTCCACGTGCTCGACGCCCTGTCGAGCGCGCTTGCTGCCCGGTCCCCGCAGGCCGGCGGCCGCCGAGCGCAGCTCGTCCGGGGTGACCAAGCGCTCCCGCAGCACGCCGTCGCCCACGGCCAGGGCGTCGCGCAGGGGCAGATCCCGGGCACAGTCCAGGGCGGTCCGCAGCGGGGACGTGACGCCGTCCGCGTGCTCGTCATGGCCGAGCGCCCGGTAGCAGAGGGCCGCAGCCCCCGGCTGTCGCCGCGCGTGAGGAGGGACGGTGAGGGTGGTCGGGGCCGCCTGGACCAGGTGGAGCCCGAGCAGCTCGGCTGCGGCGCCGTGGGACACGACGCCGCCCACGGCGGCCGCCAGGTCGAGATGCCGGGGATTCGTGGGCAGGACGTAGGTGCCACGAGCCGGGTGCCGGAGCGCGCCGGCCTCGACGGCACGGGAGAGCGAGCGGAAGCTGACGATCCCGCGCAGCTGCTCCCAGCGGGCGCTCCCGCGCAGCGCGCGCATCAGCTCGGCCGGATCCACCCGGCCAAGCGTCGCCGAGCTCGCCCAGTTCCGCCTCAGTCCGTCCACAGGCGGTAACGCAGGACGGAACAATCCCCGAAAGCGGCCTCCGGAGCCTCCCGCGGGGCGGTTGTTCCGTACTCCGTCACCGCGACACGCGTAGCACGCGCCGCAGCGCCAGCCGAGGACCCGTGCCGCCCGGCATGTCGCCGGCGCGGACCACGTAACCTCGCCTACGCCCATGAGCACCTCAGCCGCATCGCACCTGCCCCCGGCCTATCCCGGCCGGGCGCCCTGGGGTACCGCTCCCCGGCTGCGCGCCTGGCAGCAGGAGGCCCTCGACGTCTACCTCCGGTCGGTCCCGCGCGACTTCCTCGCGGTGGCCACCCCGGGCGCCGGCAAGACCACCTTCGCGCTGCGGGTGGCCACCGAGCTGCTCGACCGCGGCGTGGTCCAGGCGCTCACCGTGGTGGCGCCGACCGAGCACCTCAAGCGGCAGTGGGCCGAGGCCGCGCACCGGGTGGGCATCACGCTGGACCCGGAGTTCCGCAACGCGCACGGGGCCACCGCGAGCGACTACACCGGCGTCGCCGTCACCTACGCGCAGGTGGCCGCGCACCCGATGCTGCACCGCCGGCGCACCGAGAACCGCCGCACGCTGGTGATCCTGGACGAGATCCACCACGCCGGCGACGCCCTGAGCTGGGGCGAGGCGGTGCGCGAGGCGTTCGACCCGGCCACCCGCCGGCTGGCCCTCACCGGCACCCCGTTCCGCTCGGACATCAACCCGATCCCGTTCGTCACCTACGAGGCCGGCCAGGACGGCGTCCGCCGCTCGGCCGCGGACTACACCTACGGCTACGGCCACGCCCTGCGCGACGGCGTCGTGCGCCCGGTCATCTTCATGGCCTACTCCGGCGAGATGCGCTGGCGGACCCGGGCCGGGGACGAGGTGAGCGCCAAGCTCGGCGAGCCGCTCACCAAGGACCTCACCAACCAGGCCTGGCGCACCGCGCTGGACCCGCACGGCAACTGGATCCCGCAGGTCCTCACCGCCGCGGACCGCCGCCTCACCGAGATCCGCCGGCACGTGCCCGACGCCGGCGGCCTGGTCATCGCCACCGACCACGCCTCGGCCAGGGCCTACGCCGCCCGGCTGCGCGCGATCACTGGCCAGAGCCCCACCGTGGTCCTCTCCGACGACCCCAGCGCCTCGGACAAGATCGAGGGGTTCGCCGCCAGCGAGGACCGGTGGATGGTCGCGGTCCGGATGGTCTCCGAGGGCGTCGACGTCCCGCGCCTGGCCGTCGGCGTCTACGCCACGAGCACCCAGACCCCGCTGTTCTTCGCCCAGGCCGTCGGCCGCTTCGTGCGCGCCCGCAAGCGCGGCGAGACCGCGAGCGTCTTCGTGCCCAGCGTGCCGCAGCTGCTGGGGCTGGCCGGGGAGATGGAGGTCGAGCGCGACCACGCCCTGGACCGGCCCAGCCGCGGCGACGACGACGTCTGGGCGCCCGAGGACGCCCTGGTCGCGCAGGCCAACCGCGCCGAGCAGGCCTCCGGCGAGCAGGACCAGCTCTCCTTCGAGGCCCTCGAGGCCGAGGCCACCTTCGACCGCGTGCTCTTCGACGGCGGCGAGTTCGGTACCGAGGCGGCCGTCGGCTCCACCGACGAGGAGGAGTTCCTCGGCCTGCCCGGCCTGCTCGAGCCGGACCAGGTGGCGGTACTGCTGCGCCAGCGTCAGGCCGAGCAGCAGGCCCGGCAGCGCTCGGGCCGCAAGGCCGCCCCTGCGCCGGAGGCCGCGCCGGATCCCACCCAGCAGCCGGTGGCCACCCACAAGGCGATGGCGATGCTGCGCAAGGAGCTCAACGGTCTGGTGGGCGCCTGGCACCACCGCACCGGGCAGCCGCACGGCGCCATCCACGCCGAGCTGCGCCGCGAGTGCGGCGGGCCGCCCAGCGCGCAGGCCAGCGCGAGCCAGCTGCAGGACCGGATCGCCACGATCCGTCGCTGGGCCACCTCCGGGCGTCGCCTCGCCTGAGCCGTCGCTCCGCGGAATAGCCCGCGCGGGCGGGAGTGCTGGCAGGGTGGTTGGGAACAGGATCAGAGACCAGAGGGTTCACTACCCCAGGGGGTACCTGGGCGCACACGCCCGGCCGCCCCGGAGCAGACCCCGAGGAAGGACAGTCCATGGCCACCACCGCCATGACCCGCGAATCCCACGACGAGACGGTGAAGGACGGCATCGTCCTCATCGACTTCTGGGCGGCCTGGTGCGGGCCGTGCCGGCAGTTCGGGCCCATCTTCGAGAAGGTGTCGGAGAAGAACCCGGACGTTACGTTCGCCAAGGTCGACACCGAGGACCAGCCCGAGCTGGCCGGCATGTACGGCGTCAGCTCCATCCCCACGCTGGTCGTCTACCGCGACGGCATCCCCGTGTTCGGCCAGCCCGGCGCGCTCCCGGAGAACGTGCTCGAGGACCTGCTCGGCCAGGTGCGCGAGCTCGACATGGAGGACGTGCGCACCAAGTACGAGGCGGCGCTCGCCCAGCACCAGGGCGGCTGAGCGCTCCCGACGTCACGGTCACCCCGGCGGGCACGTAGCCTGCCGGGGTGACCGACGTCGTTCACGACCCTGCTGCCGTCCAGTCCCCTGACGCGCCCGTGGTGCCGCGCACCACCACCGCGCCCGAGCATCCCGCCCCGGCACCGGAGGGCCTGCCGACGCCGGAGCAGGTCTCCGACGTCGCCGGCGCGGTCGACCTCGGGGTGCTGGACCAGGTGCAGCGGCGGGTGCTGTGGCTGGCCACCCGCATCGTCGACGCGGCCAACCACGACCGCGACAACGGTGACGGGGTGAAGGTGGGCGGCCACCAGGCCTCCAGTGCCAGCCTGGTGACCGCGATGACGGCGCTGTGGTTCGCGCACCTGAACGCGCAGGACCGGGTGAGCGTGAAGCCGCACGCCAGCCCGGTGCTGCACGCGGTGAACTACCTGCTGGGCGGCCTGGACCGCTCCTACCTGCCGACGCTGCGCGCCCGTGGGGGGCTGCAGTCCTACCCCAGCCGCACCAAGGACCCGGACCGGGTGGACTTCTCGACCGGTTCGGTGGGCCTGGGTGCCGCCGCTCCGCTGTTCGCCGCAGTCACCCGCCGCTACGTCGACGCCCACTTCGGCGCCCGCCCGCGCTCGCGGTTCATCGCCCTGCTCGGCGATGCCGAGCTGGACGAGGGCAACGTGTGGGAGGCCGTCGCGGACCCGGCCACCGCCGGCCTGGGCGAGGTCATGTGGGTGGTCGACTTCAACCGGCAGTCGCTGGACCGAGTCGTGCCCGGGGTGCGGATCGACCAGTGGCGCGGGCAGTTCGAGGCCGCCGGCTGGCACGTGGTCGAGGTGAAGTACGGCCGCCGGCTGCAGGAGGCGTTCGCCCGCCCGGGCGGGGAGTCGCTGCGCTGGTGGATCGACGCGATGCCCAACGAGCAGTACCAGTCGCTGTTCGGGCTGCTGGGCTCCGAGAGGACGTCGGAGCTTCGGGAGCGGTTCTGCGAGGGCGCGCCCGACGCCGTGCGCGAGCTGGTCGGGCAGGTCCCCGACGGCGAGCTGGGCCCGCTGGTCACCGACCTGGGCGGGCACGACCTGGCCGCGATGCTCGCGGCCTACCGGGCCTGCGACGCGGTCACCGACCGGCCCAGCGTGGTGTTCGCCTACACGGTCAAGGGCTGGGGCCTGCCGCTGGCCGGCAACCCGCGCAACCACTCGGCGCTGCTGTCCACCGAGCAGGTCGACGCCCTGCGCGCCTCGGTGGGCCTGACCCGGGAGGGCGAGTGGGACCGGTTCGACCCGGCCTCGCCCGCGGGTCTGCTGGCCGCCCGGCGGGCTGCGGCGCTGGAGCTGCCGAAGGCCCATCCGGGGCTGCCCGGGGTCGCGGTGCCGACTGCGACCGGGGTGCGCGCCGCGCGCCCGGTGTCCACGCAGGAGGTCTTCGGTCGGGTGCTGGTGGACCTGGCCCGCGACCCCGCCGTGGCGCCCTACCTGGTCACCACGGCTCCCGACGTCGCCACCTCGACCAACCTGGCAGGGTTCATCAACAAGACCGGCGTGTTCGCTCCTACCGAGCGTAGGTCCTGGGGCGAGGACCCGGTGCTGAAGTGGGCCGAGGGGCCGGGTGGGCAGCACATCGAGCTGGGCATCTCGGAGATGAACCTGTTCCTGCTGCTGGGGCAGCTGGGCCTGTCCTGGGACCTGTCCGGTCAGCAGCTGCTGCCGGTGGGCACCGTCTACGACCCGTTCGTGCTGCGCGGGTTGGACGCGTTCCTCTACGGCACCTACTCCGGTGCCCGGTTCGTGGTGGCAGGTACCCCGTCCGGGATCACGCTCGCTCCGGAGGGCGGGGCGCACCAGTCCACCATCACCGCCTCGGTCGGGCTGGAGCTGCCCGGGGTGACGTTCATCGAGCCGGCCTACGCGGTGGCGCTGGACTGGCTGCTGTGCGACGCCGTCGGGCGGATCGCCGCGGGGCCGTCGGGTCCGGCCACCGCCGCGCCGGCCGAGGACGGCGCCTACTACGTGCGCCTGACCACCCGCCCGATCGAGCAGGCTCCGTTCGAGGCGGCCCGGGCCCGGCTGGGCGACGCGGTGCTGCGCCGCCAGGTCCTGGCCGGCGCCTACCGGCTGCACGACGCGCACGCCGCGCACCCGGAGCTGGAGGAGCAGAACGCCCCGGTGGTGCACCTGGCCGCCTCCGGCGCGGTCCTGCCGGAGGTGCTGGCCGCCGCCGAGGAGCTCGCCGAGGAGGGCGTGGCCGCGCACGTCGTCGACGTCACCAGCCTGGACCGGCTCTACTCCGCCTGGCAGCGCACCCTGCGCCAGGGCGTGCGCACCGCCACCGCGCCCAGCGTGCCCGGCGCGCTGCGCACCGCCTTCCCGGATCGGGCCCCCGTCGTCACCGTTCACGACGCCGCGAGCCACGCCATGGCCTGGCTCGGCTCCGCGCTCGGCGCACCGTGCGTGCCCCTGGGCGTGGACGCCTTCGGCCAGTCCGGCTCGGTCCGCGAGCTCTACGAGCTGCACGACCTCGTGCCCGGAGCGGTCGTGAACGCCGCCCTGGCCGCACTCTCCCTGAGATGACGCTGTCGTTGGCATGATGCGCGTGTGACGCAGACGCGGTCGGGGGACGGTCCGGCGCCGGAGGCGGCCGGCGGCACCGCCGTGAACGGGGCCGCCCCGGTGCCCAGCACGAGCACCGCCGCCCCGGTGGCGCCTCCGCCGGCCCGCTCGAGCCGCTGGTTCGCCAAGACCACCGCGGTGATCGTGCTGGTGACGATCGGCATCGTCGTGCTGGCGGCGCTGGTCTACCAGGTGCGCACCGTGCTGCTCACCGTGTTCATCGGCTTCTTCCTGGCCGCCGGGTTCGAGCCGCTGCTGCAGTGGATGGAGCGGCACGGCATGCGCCGCGGGCTGGCCGTGCTCACGTTCTTCATCGGCCTGCTGCTGTTCCTCACCGCGTTCGTGCTGCTCACGCTCACCCCGGCGGTGCAGCAGCTCAACCAGCTGGCGCAGAGCCTGCCGGACCTGATCAAGCAGGTGTCGGACAAGAGCACGCCGATCGGGGACTTCCTGTCCCGGTCCAACGTGCAGGACGCCATCCAGAACGCGCTCAAGAGCGTGCCGGGCTACCTCGCCAGCAGCGTCGGCACCGTCTTCGGGATCATCGGGGCGATCGTCGGCACGCTGTTCACGCTCTTCACGGTGCTCACGCTGATGATCTACTTCATGCTCGCGATGCCGCGCATCCGCACCTTCGCGGCCCGCGCGCTGCGCCACCCCGAGCGGGTGCACGTCGCCGAGGAGGCCCTGGGCAAGGTCGGCGGCTACGTGACCGGCCAGCTCACCATCTGCCTGTGCGCGGGCATCACGTCCTACATCTTCTTCACGGTGGCCGGGGTGCCCTACTCGGCGGTGCTGGCGCTGCTGGTGGCGCTGTTCGACGCCATCCCGCAGGTCGGGGCCACGCTCGGCGCGGTGGTCGCCTCGGTGGTCGCGCTCTCGGACAGCGTGGCGCTGTGCCTGGTCACCATCGGCTGGTTCGTGATCTATCAGCAGGTCGAGAACTACCTCATCGCCCCGCGCCTGTTCAGCAAGGCGGTCAACCTCTCGCCGGTGGCGGTGTTCGTGGCCATCCTCGTCGGCGCCGGGTTGGCCGGGGTGGTCGGCGCCCTGGTCGCGCTGCCGCTCACCGCCGCCCTCAAGACCGTCTTCTCCTACACCTTCCGCGACCGGCTCGGCCGGATCTCCGGCAGCGGCGCCAGCGGCCCTCGGGTGCACCACGCCGGCGACGAGGACCCCGTCCACATGGGGGAGCAGCGGGCCGGGGCGCAGCCGGCGTGAGCGAGGACCTCACCCGCCCGGGTGCCGGCCGGGAGACCTCGCAGACCCTCGACCGGGGACTGCGGGTGGTCGAGCTGCTCGCCGACGCCCCGGCCGGGCTCACCGTCACCGAGCTGGCCGCGCGCCTGGACGTCGGGCGCGCCGTCGTCTACCGGCTGGTGGCCACCCTGGAGCAGCACGGGCTGGTGCGCCGCTCGGGGGAGGGCCCGGTGCGCGTCGGCCTCGGGCTGCTGGCGCTGGCCCGCCGGGTGCAGCCGCTGCTGCGCGAGGCCGCGGTGCCGGTGCTGCGCCGGCTGGCCGAGGAGGTCGGGGCGACCGCGCACCTCACCGTCGTCGACGGCGGCGAGGCGCTGGCGCTGGCCGTGGTCGAGCCGTCCTGGACCGAGCTGCACGTGGCCTACCGGGTCGGCTCCCGGCACGCGCTGGACCGCGGGGCCGCCGGCCGGGCGCTGCTGGCCGGGCGCGGCGGCAGCGCGGGCTGGGTGGCCAGCGACGGTGAGCTGCAGCCGGGAGCGCACGGCGTCGCCGCGCCGGTGCTCGGGGTGCCGGGCGTGGAGGCGTCGGTGGGCGTGGTGGCGCTCGCGGCGCTGGACGCCGACGTCGTCGGCCCGCGGGTGGCCTCGGCGGCGGCCGGGCTGGCCGCCGTGCTGCAGGCCTGAGGGTCAGCCGCCCGCAGCCGCCTGCACCAGCGGCAGGACCCGGTGCCGGATCTGGGTGGACAGCGCGATCACGGTGCTGGTGCGCACGATGCCCTCGACGTCGACGACCCGGTCGATCACCCGCTGCAGGTCGGCGTTGCTGCGGGCCACCAGGCGCAGCAGCAGGTCGCCGGTGCCGGTGATGGTGTGCGCCTCCAGCACCTCCGGGATGGTCACCAGGTGCGCGGCCACCGCGTCGTGACCGCGGCCCTGGCTGATCTCCAAACTGACGAACGCGGTGACGCCGTAGCCCAGCGCCGCGGGGTCGACCTGCGGTCCCAGGTGCACCACCCCGCGCTCCTGAAGCCGGTCCAGCCTGGCCTGCACGGTGCCGCGGGCCACGCCGAGCCGGCGGGAGGCCTCCAGCACGCCGATGCGCGGCTCGGCGTCGAGCAGGGCGAGCAGGCGGGCGTCCAGGGTGTCGATCCGGGACTCGTGGGTCGGGTCGGTGCTCACGCCGGTCATCCTGCACACCTTGCCCGGTGCGCGTCCATCGCCGTTGGACAGATTGCCCAGCGATAGTGACGGCCGTTGCGCAGGCTGCCCGATCCCGCTGCAATGCCGCAAACGCCGGCCGCACCTCGTGGAGGATCCATGACCGACCTGCTGCACCGCCCCGACGCCAGCGACGAGACCACGGACACCACGGACGTCGACGTCCTGGTCGGCGCCGTCGCGCACGACGTCGCCGAGGACCCGTTCCCGGTCATCGGCATGGACTACATCCACTTCCTCGTCGGCAACGCCAAGCAGGCCGCGCACTACTACCAGAGCGCGTTCGGCATGACGCTGGTCGCCTACCGCGGACCGGAGACCGGCTTCCGCGACTACGCGGAGTACGTGCTGACCAGCGGCAAGGCCCGCTTCGTGCTCACCGGCGAGGTGCACGCGGGCACGGACGTGGGCCGGCACGTGGCCGAGCACGGCGACGGGATCTGGGACCTCGCGCTCGAGGTGCCCGACGTGGACAAGGCGGTCGAGCACGCCCGCGCCCAGGGCGCCACGGTGATCACCGAGCCGAACGACCTGACCGACGAGCACGGCACCGTGCGCTGCGCCGTCATCGCCACCTACGGCGAGACCAGGCACTCGCTCGTCGACCGCTCCGGTTACGACGGGCCGTTCCTGCCCGGCTTCGTGGCCGCCGAGCCCACCTTCCGCGCCAAGCCGGCCAGCCACCCCAAGCGCTACTTCCAGGCGGTCGACCACTGCGTCGGCAACGTCGAGCTCGGCCGGATGGACGAGTGGGTCGGCTTCTACAACAAGGTCATGGGCTTCACGAACATGAAGGAGTTCGTGGGCGACGACATCGCCACCGAGTACTCCGCGCTGATGAGCAAGGTGGTGGCCAGCGGCAACCACCGGGTGAAGTTCCCGCTCAACGAGCCGGCGGTCAGCAAGCGAAAGTCGCAGATCGACGAGTACCTCGAGTTCTACGGCGGCGCCGGCGTCCAGCACATCGCGTTGGCCACCAACGACATCGTGGCCACCGTGCGCGCGATGAAGGAGATGGGCGTCGAGTTCCTGAACACCCCGGACTCGTACTACGACACCCTGGGCGAGTGGGTCGGCGACACCCGCGTGCCGATCGACACCCTGCGCGAGCTGCGCATCCTCGCCGACCGCGACGAGGACGGCTACCTCCTGCAGATCTTCACCGCCCCGGTGCAGGACCGCCCCACCGTCTTCTTCGAGCTGATCGAGCGCCACGGCTCCATGGGCTTCGGCAAGGGCAACTTCAAGGCCCTGTTCGAGGCCATCGAGCGCGAGCAGGCCCGCCGCGGCAACCTCTGACCCCGTTCCGCACCCCCGGCTCCGGCCGGAACGATCACGGTCCCGTGATCCTTTGTCGCCGCCCCCGTGGAATTCCAGGGGGGCGGCGACCATCTCGTGGGGGCGGTCCCCCTCCTATGCCGGTTGTCGGCCCTTGCTGGCAGGGTGACGTGGTGAGCACGCTGCCGCTTCCCCCCGCCGCCCGCGCCGTCGCCGAGGCGTGCACCCGCGCCGTCGACGCCGCCACCGCCCAGGACGCGCAGGCCTACGCCGAGGCCGTCAGGAAGCTCGTCACCCTGGACCGCGAGCGGGTGAACGAGGTGCTCGGGGCGGTGGTGCGCCGGCTGCTCGAGGAGCTGCACCCCGACGGCCTGGACGCCGACGACGCCCAGCAGGCCCTGGAGCGGGCCGTGTGCGGCGTCGTCGGCTGGTTCCCGCAGGTGGACGTCACCGCGCTGGTGGTCGTGCTGGGCGGCTCGCTCGGCCTGCACCCCGAGGACGGCCAGGCGCCGCCGGTCACCCCGCTCGACGTCGCCCGGCACGCGCCGCTGCTGGTGGCCGACCTGCTCGCCGCCCGCCACCGCCCGCTGCGCCCCTACCTCGAGGCCGCCTTCGCCGAGATCGCCCGCGCCGAGACGGTCGAGCTGCCCTGAGCGCGGCGCCCCGCGAGAACTACCGCGTCAGCGGCTGCACGGCCGGTGGGGCGGTGAAGACCCCGTCGGCCGTGACCGTCATGAAGTAGGTCAGCGACCGGTCCGGGCAGCAGCTGGGGGCCTTCGCCGACCAGCCCTCGGCGCTGGCGACGAGGCCCTCCTGGTCCTGCTCGCCGGTGGTGGTGATCCGCACCTGGTCCGCGATCTTGATCGGCTCACCGAGCAGCCGCGGCCTTGTCCCCTGGTCGGCGCGGTAGACGAACAGCTGGCTGTGGCTGGCCCCCGCCGGAGGCAGGCACTCCAGCGTGACGAGCCGGTAGGTGTGGCCGTCGCTCAGGTGCACGTTCTTGGTGACCAGCGGGTTCGGGTCCAGCTCCAGCTCGGACCCGTGCGGGAGCACCGCCTTGCCGTCATGGAGCCGGACCGGCACCTGCCTCGTGCCCGTCTGGTCGCACGAGGACGGGAACGTGGCCTCGACACCGGCGGCCGCCGCGACCGCCGACGCCGCCGCGTCGCCGGTCGGCTGGGCGGCGGGTGATGCGGGTGGGGCGGAGGTCGCCTGACGATGGCTGCCGGCCGACGGGCTGATTGGCGGGGTGGTGCTCGATGACGAGGCAGGGCTCGGTGTCGAGGCGACGGGCGAGGTCGCGGTCGGTCGGCTGGCGGCCGGACCTGTCGCGCCGCCGCCGGAGCAGCCGGTCAGGGACACGGTCCCGACCAGGGCAAGACCGAGCGCTGGAATGACGACGTGCTTGTTCACGATGAAGAGTTCCCCCGTGGTCGCTTTGCCATGAGGACGCCGCAGCGTTCCTGATGGTTGTCGCTGCTGTGTCTACCAGTCGAAGGTGAACCGACTCGCCGTGAACCGACCCGCCGTGCCCAGCGGGAGGTCTCGGACCAGCCGGGCCAGCGCAGCGGCGTCCATCGGCACGGTCGTGTCGACCTCGACCAGCGGCCACGGACCGGCCACCGGCTCGCAGGTCTCCGGGCCGAACAGCTCCTCCATGCTGCGGGTCAGGTCGAAGTGCCCGGCGTGCCGCGTCCCGGCCCGCTCCCGGTAGCGCGCCTGCAGGACCTCCCGCGGCGCCCGGCAGAACACCTCGACGACGTCGCCGGGCAGCCGGGCGACCTGCGCCGCCGCGTAGGAGCGGTGCCACACGCTCTCCACGACCGCCGACCCCGCCTCCCGGGCGAGGGCGAACAGCACCTCCACCGCGGCCCGGCCCAGGCGGCGGGAGGCGTCGACGTCGTCGGCACCGAGGACGTCGACCAGCGCCTCCTTCACCGTGTCCTTGGCCAGCAGCGGCAGCCCGAGCTCGCGGGCCAGCACCGGGGCCAGCGTGGACTTCCCGCTGGCCGGCGGTCCGCCGACCAGGACGTGCAACGGCCTTACGGGCGGGCGGGCAGGATGCTGCCGGTCACCTCGCCCAGCCCGATCCGCGTCCCGTCCGGCCCGGGGGCGGTCGCGGTGATCGTGACGGTGTCGCCGTCCTCCAGGAACGAGCGCAGCGAGCCGTCGGCCAGCCGGATCGGCTCGGCAGCGTTCCAGGCCAGCTCCAGGAACGAGCCGCGCTGGTCGCGCTCTGGCCCGGAGACGGTGCCGGAGGCGAACAGGTCGCCGGTGCGAAGGGAGGCCCCGTTCACGGTCAGGTGGGCCAGCTGCTGGGCCGGGGTCCAGTACATGCCCCGGAACGGCGGGCGCGAGACCACCTCGCCGTTCCAGCGCACCTCCAGGGCCAGGTCCAGGCCCCAACCCTCGTCGTCGGCGAGGTAGGGGAGCGTGGCGGGGTCCTGCGGCGGGGGAGCGACCCGGGCGGCGTCGAGCGCCTCCAGCGGCAGCACCCAGGAGGAGACCGACGTCGCGAACGACTTGCCCAGGAACGGTCCGAGCGGCACGTACTCCCAGGACTGGATGTCGCGCGCGCTCCAGTCGTTCACCAGCACCACACCGAACACGTGGTCGCGGAACGCCGACGCCGGCACCCGCTCGCCCTGCGCCGACGGCACGCCGACGACGAACCCGACCTCGGCCTCGATGTCGAGCCGCTCCGACGGCCCGTAGGAGATGCCGTCGTGCGCGCGTCGCTGCCCGCACGGGCGCACGACCGGCGTCCCGGACGGCACGACGGTGCCCGACCGCCCGTGGTAGCCGATGGGCAGGTGCTTCCAGTTGGGCGTGAGCGGCTCGGCGTCGGGGCGGAAGATCCGTCCGACGTTCTCGGCGTGGTCCTGGGAGGAGTAGAAGTCGACGTAGTCGGCGACGTCGAACGGCATCGTGAGCGTGACGGCGTCGAGCGGCAGCAGGTGCGGCTCGACCAGGTCCGCGTTGGCCTCCACGGTGAGCAGCTCGATCAGCCAGTCGCGCACCGCGGTCCACGCCGGCCGGCCCAGCGCCATGAACGGGTTGAGGCTCGGCTCGGCGAAGACGTGCCCGCCGTCCAGTCCCTCCACAGCAGCCACCGGCGCGAGGTCGAGCACGTGGTCCCCGATAGTCACCCCGACCCGCGGGGCCTCGTCGTCGATCGTGAACACGCCGTAGGGCAGCGCCCCGACGCCGAAGGGGTGCCCTTCGGGCACGTCCACCCAGGTGCGTGCGGCCATGAGTTCTCCTTCTGCCGTCCGGGATATCGGTCAGGTCGGGGCGCGCAGCAGGCCGAGGTCGAGCAGGTCGGCGACCGGGTCGGCGACGCCGCAGCAGCCGAACGAGCGCAGGAAGCTGCGCACCACCGTGGCGTCGGGCTCGCTCATCCGGTGCACGTGCGGCAGCAGCCGGGCGGGGTCGCGCTCGGCCAGCAGCCGCGCCATGTCCGGCACCTCCGCGCCCAGCAGCGCCGCGCGCACCGCGACGAGGGCGTTGAGGAACCCGTGGTGCTCGAACCCGGTGGCGGGGTCGGTGTGCCGGACGGCATGGTGCAGGCCGGCGGTGAGCTTGACCCCGAGGTCGCGGTCGATGGCGCTGCGCAGACCCCAGGCCACCGTCTCCTCGTCCGGGAAGGCCTCGCGGGTGGTGCCGCCGGTGCGCAGCTTCACCGACTCGCCGCTCTCGTGCGCGGCCACCTCGTCCAGCGCGGCCAGGGCTGCGGCACGGTCGCGCAGCGGGACCTCCACGAAGAGGTCTGGGAAGGTGGCGGCGTCGAGGACCGAGCGCACCTGGCCGCGGACGTCGTCGCCCCTCACCGCGATCTCGCCGTGCACGACCCGCAGCCGCGGCTCCGACGCGGCGTCGGAGTGCGCCGTGAGCAGCCCGTCCAGCCCGGTGTCGGCGATGATCCCGACGGCCAGCGGCGCGTCCGGGCCGACCTCGGGGGGCAGCAGGGCCGGCAGCCCGGCCACCATGGATGCGGGGACCAGCAGTGGCCCCAGCACCGGCGCGTACCAGGCCGAGCGGGCCGCCAGGTGGCCGGCCACGGCCTGACCCAGCGGGGCGTCGCCCGGCGGGTAGACCGCCGCGTCGTCGACGAGGCCGCGCAGCAGCAGCGCCGCCGCCTCGTCGCGGGCCCAGCCCGCACTGTGCGCCCCGTGCGCCTGCCCGTGAGCGCTGTCGCCCGTCGCCCCGGTTGACATGGCCGGGACTCTAGTGGACCGTCGAGGGGACGTACACGGACGTCCGATAAACGGACGGTCAGCGGAGGTCGCGCGATGCCGTACTACCGCCAGGTCGGCGAGGTCCCGCCCAAGCGCCACACCCAGTTCCGCCGCCCGGACGGCGGCCTCTACGCCGAGGAGCTGATGGGGGAGGAGGGCTTCTCCTCGGACTCCTCGCTGCTCTACCACCGCGGCATCCCGTCGGCGATCGTCGACTCGCGGATATGGGATCTGCCCGACCAGGCGACCACCGCCAACCACCCGCTGCGCCCCCGGCACCTCACGCTGCACGACCTGTTCCCGGGCGAGGATTGGAAGGCGCTCGACGTCGTCACCGGCCGCCGGCTGGTGCTCGGCAACGCCGACGTGCGCATCTCCTACGTTGTGGCCGGCGACGCCTCGCCGCTCTACCGCAACGCCATCGGCGACGAGTGCGTCTACGTCGAGTCCGGCGCCGCCACCGTGGAGACGGTGTTCGGTGCGCTGCAGGCCCGCCAGGGCGACTACGTCGTGATCCCGCGCGCCACCGTGCACCGCTGGATCCCCGAGGGCGAGCACCCGCTGCGCGCCTACGCGATCGAGGCCAACAGCCACATCACCCCGCCCAAGCGCTACCTGTCCAAGCACGGCCAGCTGCTCGAGCACGCGCCCTACTGCGAGCGTGACCTGCACGGTCCGGCCGAGCCGCTGCTGGCCGAGGGCGGGGACGTCGAGGTGTGGACCAAGCACCGCGGCAACGGCCCCGGCGGCATCGTCGGCAGCGTCGTGGTGCACCCCACGCACCCCTTCGACGTCGTCGGCTGGGACGGCTGTCTCTACCCGTTCACCTTCAACGTGGCCGACTTCGAGCCGATCACCGGGAGGATCCACCAGCCGCCCCCGGTGCACCAGGTGTTCGAGGGCGCGAACTTCGTCGTCTGCAACTTCGTGCCGCGCAAGGTCGACTACCACCCGCTCGCGGTGCCGGTGCCCTACTACCACGCGAACGTCGACAGCGACGAGGTCATGTTCTACTGCGGCGGCGACTACGAGGCGCGCAAGGGCTCGGGCATCGCGCAGGGCTCGATCAGCCTGCACCCGGGCGGCCACTCTCACGGCCCGCAGCCCGGCGCCGTGGAGAAGAGCCTGGGCAAGGAGTTCTTCGACGAGCTGGCCGTCATGGTCGACACCTTCCGCCCGCTCGAGCTCGGCGAGGGCGGCGCCGCGTGCGAGGACGAGAGCTACGCCTGGACCTGGGCCGGTCGCCGGCTCTGACCCGGGCCGTCAGCTCGCCGCCGGCGACCCAGACGGCGATGGGGACGCCGACATCGACGGCGACGGCGACATCGACGCGGCTGCCGACGTCGAGGGGCTCGGGCTGGCCGCCGCGCTCGCCTTGGGCACCCGCACGTGGATGCGGGCGTGCAGCGGCTCGGCCTTGGTGAAGGTGAGCGTGACCTCCACGAAGTCCCCGTCCCGCAGCGGCTGGTGCAGGCCGTCGAGGATGGCGACCGGCGCCGGCTGGCCCACCTTCACCGGCTCGCCGGGCGCCAGCATGATCCCCGGCCGCTGCCCGCTGGCGGGGATGACGTGACCGGAGTCGGCCACCGGTGAGCTGACGTCGATGAGGAAGTCGGGCTCGGCGCCCTCGTTGACCATCCGGCCGATCAGCGGCACATGCGATCCCGCGGGCCAGACCCCGTCCGGCGCGGCGGCCAGCTGCAGGCCGGCGACGTCGATCGTCCCCGGGTGCGCCGACTGCCCCGGCCCCTCGCTGATCTTCTTCACCGGGGGGCCGCCGCACCCGGCCAGGGCGACCGTGAGAGCGAGGGCGCCACCACCGGCGAGCACCCGGGCCCCCCGTCCACCTGCACCGCACCGCCACCCGCGTCCCACCACCGCTGCACCTCCTGTGCATCCGACACTCGTGCATCCGACATCCGTGCATCCGACATCCGTGCATCCGCCCGGCCTGTCCGTGCCGTCCTGAGCCTCGGGGAGCCCGCAGCGGGCCACCGGCGGGCGACGGCGACCGACCCGTGCCCACTGCACCAGTGGGCATGCCCGTGAGCCGGGACGGGCTCCTCCGCCCGGCGCATCGACGCCGAGATGTCATCGAATCGTCATGAGAGGAGCATCAAGGGAATAGCCGGATGAACCGGGAGGAAGTAACGTCCGCCCTCCGATCTCACTCGGCGGAGACCCCGCCGGCGACCTCCCGGAGGCACCCCTCCCATGCCCGTCCCCCCTCCCCGCCGCCTCTCCCGCCGCACGGCGCTGGCGGCCACCGCCGCGCTGGCCGCCACAGCCACCACGGCGGCGCTGGCCGTGCCCGCTGCCGCCAGCGGCGGCACCAACGGCAAGACCGTCGACATCACCGTGCTGGGCACCAGCGACCTGCACGGCAACGTCTTCGACTGGGACTACTACAAGGACGCGCCCTTCAAGGACGCCAAGGGCGACGCCGTCGGCCTGGCCCGGGTGTCCACCGTCGTGAACGACGTCCGCGCCGAGGTCGGCCGCGACCACACGCTGCTGCTGGACTCCGGGGACACCATCCAGGGAACCCCGCTGGCGTACTACTACGCCAAGGTCGAGCCGTTCGACACGACCGGCC
Organism: Motilibacteraceae bacterium; assembly: GCA_051954955.1. Classification (GTDB taxonomy): domain Bacteria; phylum Actinomycetota; class Actinomycetes; order Motilibacterales; family Motilibacteraceae; genus JBQCHF01. The sequence goes on along the minus strand of JBQCHF010000021.1, from coordinate 29,538 downwards.
AGGTCCACCCCATGGCCGCGGCCATGAACGCCATCGGCTACGACGCCCAGACCCTGGGCAACCACGAGTACAACTACGGCATCCCGCTGCTGGACGACTGGATCAAGCAGGTCAAGGCGCCGGTGCTCGCGGCCAACGCCATCGACGACGCGACCGGGCAGCCGGCGTACACGCCCTACGTCATCAAGACGATGAAGGTGCGCGGGGACAAGCCGATCCGCGTCGGCGTCCTCGGCCTGACCAACCCGGGGATCGCCCTGTGGGACAAGGGCAACGTGCAGGGCAAGCAGCACTTCGAGGGCCTGGTGAAGACCGCGCAGCTGTGGGTGCCGCGGATGCGGGCGGCCGGCGCCGACGTCGTCGTGGTCACCGCGCACGCCGGTGACAGCGGCGTCTCCTCCTACGGCAGCGAGCTGCCGGTGGAGAATGCGGCCAGGCTCGTCGCCGAGCAGGTGCCGGGCATCGACGCGGTCCTGTTCGGGCACGCGCACAAGGACGTGCCGCAGGAGCTCGTCGACGTCCCCGGCGGCCGCCAGGTGCTGCTCGCCGAGCCGAGCAAGTGGGGCGAGCGGGTGACCCGGATGGACTTCGACCTGCAGAAGGTGCACGGCCGCTGGCAGGTGGTGCACAAGGGGTCGACCAACATCGACACCGCAGGGGTGCCGGGCGACCGGAGGATCCTGGACCTGGTGCAGCCCCAGCACGACAAGACCGTCGCCTACGTCAACCAGGTCATCGCCCAGTCCACCGAGGAGATGCCCGCGGCGCGCTCGGCGGTGGAGGACACGCCGATCCTGGACTTCATCCAGCAGGCGCAGACCGACACGGTGCAGGAGGCGCTGGCCGGCACCCCCTACGCCGATCTGCCGGTGCTCTCGATCGCGGCCCCGTTCAGCCGGGACGCGGTGTTCCACGCGGGGGACGTACGGATCAAGGACGTCGCGGGGCTCTACATCTACGACAACACCCTCGAGGCGGTCGTGATGACCGGGGCAGAGATCCGCAGGTACCTCGAGTGCTCGGCCAAGTTCTTCAAGCCCTATGAGAAGGGGGCCGACGCGCTGAGCCTGACCAATGCGCCCTACAGCGGCGGCCTCCCCGGCTGCAGCGGGAGCTCGGACGCCCAGCCCGACTACAACTACGACGTGCTGTCCGGCCTGACGTACACGATCGACGTGGCGCGTCCGCTCGGCCAGCGGATCACCCGGCTCACCCACCCGGACGGCACGGCCGTCGGTGACGGCGAGCAGTTCGTGGTGGCTGTCAACAACTACCGGCGCAGCGGCGGCGGCGGGTTCACCGACGTCGTCAAGGCGCAGGTCTACAACCAGCAGAAGGAGATCCGCCAGCTGCTCATCGACTGGGCGCAGACCGAGGGCGTCATCGACCCGCAGGACTTCTTCCACCGCAACTGGACGCTCGAGGCGGACGGCGAGCCGCTCAGCTGAGCGCCGCCGACTGCTCGCAGGCCCGTCCCGTCCGCGGGGCGGGCCTGCGCGTCGGCGCCCAAGGCCCACGTAGGATCGTGCGCATGTCCGTGGCGCCGGTGGAGGTCGAGCGGCCGGACGCCGACGAGGTGCTCCGGCCGGACCGGCCGTGGGTCTGCATCGTGTGGAACGACCCGGTCAACCTGATGTCCTACGTGACCTACGTCTTCCGGACCTACTTCGGCTACCCGAAGGAGAAGGCGCACAAGCTCATGCTCGACGTGCACCAGGAGGGGCGGGCGGTGGTCTCCAACGGCACCCGCGAGGAGATGGAGCGCGACGTCGAGGCCATGCACGGCTACGGCCTGTGGGCCACCCTCCAGCAGGACGACTAGTGGTCGGTCGCTTCAAGCCGGTCCGCGGCCGCGACGGCGCCGTGCAGGTGAACCTGGACGAGACCCTCACCGGGCTGCTCACCGACCTGTTCTCCCAGCTGCTCGAGCTGCTCGACGAGGGCCGCGAGGAGGCGCCGGAGGATCCCCTGGCCGCCGCGCTCGGCATCGGCAGCAACGACCGGCCGCCCGAGGACCCGGTGCTGGCCCGGCTCTTCCCGAACGGCTACACCGACGACCCCGAGGCGTCGGGGGAGTTCCGCCGCTACACCGAGAACGGGCTGCGCGAGCGCAAGCGCGGGACCGCCGGCACGGTGCTCGCCTCGCTGCAGCGCGCTCCCGGCAAGCTGGTGCTCGCTCCGGACGAGGCGATGGCGTGGCTGACCGGGCTCAACGACGTCCGGCTCGCCGTGGCCGAGCGGCTGGGCCTGGCCGAGGAGCTGGCCGCGGCCGAGGAGCGCGGCGAGGCCTTCGACGTCGCCGAGGACGACCCGCGGCTGCCGGTGCTGGTGGCCTACGACGCGATCACCTGGATGCAGGAGACGCTGGTGCAGGCACTGTCGTAGGGCTGGTGGGACTGCCCGCTACCCTCGGCGCCGTGCTCACCATCGACCGCGCTACCTACGACGCGATCGTGGCGCACGCGCGCCGCGACCACCCCGACGAGGCCTGCGGCGTCGTCGCCGGACCTGTCGGCACCGACCGGCCGGCCCGCTTCGTGCCCATGGTCAACGCCGCCCGCTCCCCGACCTTCTACGAGTTCGACAGCCACGACCTGCTGCGCCTCTACCGGGAGATGGACGACCGGGACGAGGTGCCGGTGGTCGTCTACCACTCCCACACCGCCACCGAGGCCTACCCCTCGCGCACGGACATCTCCTACGCCAGCGAGCCCGACGCCCACTACGTGCTGGTCTCCACCCGGGAGTGCGGCAACGACGAGGGGCCGGTGGAGTTCCGCTCCTACCGGATCGTGGACGCCGTCGTGAGCGAGGAGGAGGTCGTCGTGGTGGAGGCGTACGAGGCGGTCGGCGACCAGTCGGCGGTCGGCGACTAGACGGCGGGCCGTGGGGGACCGGACGGGGGCCGGCCGGAATAGGCCGGATACCCGCCCGGGTTGGCACTCGCGAGCGAGCGGCCCCAGCATGGGACCGACAAGATCGCCCCCAGATCGGCCCGCAGCACGACCGAGACGACGTCCCCACGATCCGCTGGAGCAGCCGCACCATGGCCATCGAGGTCCGCATCCCGACGATCCTGCGCCCCTACACCGACGGCGCGAAGGCCGTCGACGGCAAGGGTGACACCCTCGACGAGCTGATCAGCGACCTCGAGTCGCGCCACCCGGGCCTGCGCGAGCGCCTGGTCGAGGAGGGGCAGCTGCGCCGCTTCGTCAACGTCTACCTCAACGACGAGGACGTCCGCTTCCTCGGGGGGCTGTCCACCCCGGTCGCCGACGGCGACTCCGTCACCGTGCTGCCGGCCGTGGCCGGCGGCGCGCGGTAGAGGTCTTCACAGAACCGGAGACAGCCCCGTGCGGTTCGACTCGCTCCTGGACTCCCTCGGCGGCACGCCCCTGGTCGGCCTGCCCCGGCTCTCGCCGTCGCCCGAGGTGCGTCTGTGGGCCAAGCTCGAGGACCGCAACCCGACCGGGTCGGTGAAGGACCGGCCGGCCTTCTTCATGGTCACCGAGGCCGAAAAGACCGGCCGGCTCAAGCCCGGCGACACCATCCTCGAGCCGACGTCGGGCAACACCGGCATCGCGCTGGCCATGGTGGCCAAGCTGCGCGGCTACCGCTGCGTGATGGTGATGCCGGAGAACACCTCGGTGGAGCGGCGCCAGCTGCTGGAGATGTGGGGCGCCTCGATCATCTCCTCGCCGGCGGCCGGCGGGTCCAACGAGGCGGTGCGGGTGGCCAAGCGGCTGGCCGCCGAGCACCCGGACTGGGTGATGCTCTACCAGTACGGCAACCCGGCCAACGCGCAGGCGCACTACGAGACCACCGGCCCGGAGATCCTGGCCGACCTGCCCTCGATCACCCACTTCGTGGCGGGTCTGGGCACCACCGGCACCCTCATGGGCGTCGGCCGCTACCTGCGCGAGCGGGTGCCCGACGTCGAGATCGTGGCCGCCGAGCCCCGCTACGGCGAGCTGGTCTACGGCCTGCGCAACCTCGACGAGGGCTTCGTCCCCGAGCTCTACGACGAGTCCGTGCTCACCACCCGCTTCTCGGTGGGCCCCCGCGACGCCGTCCGCCGCACCCGCGAGCTGCTCGAGGCCGAGGGCATCTTCGCCGGCATCAGCACCGGCGCCATCCTGCACGCCGCCCTGGGCATGGCCCGTAAGGCCGTCCGCGAGGGCAAGCGCGCCGACATCGCCTTCATCGTCTGCGACGCGGGCTGGAAGTACCTCTCCACCGGCGCCTACGCCGGCACCATCGACGACGCCGAGGAGAGCCTGGAAGGCCAGCTCTGGGCCTGACCCCCCACCTCGTGATCATGAAGGGTTAATGGCGGTTTTTCGCCATCAACCCTTCACGATCACGGGAGGGAGAGGGCGCAGCCGGGACCGCAGGGGTGCGCTCGGCCCGTCCACCCTCGCTGTTGGAGCGCCCGAGCCACTTGAGCCGCCACCTGGCAGGGCGCGTGCACGACGGCCGCCCAGCCGTACCGGAGCGTGGCCTCGCCGCCGGCAGCCAGGTGCTCGTTGTCACGGGCCTGGTCCCGTCCCGCCAGCTCGTCGGGATGCGCCGCGCGGCCGTCCAGCTCCACCAGCAGCAGGTAGGCGCGATAGGCGACGTCGCGGAAGCGAGAGCCCTTGCGGTCCTGCCGCGCCCCGCGCGGCAGGCCATGTGCCCGCTCGACGTCCCGCAGGTAGTGCACCTCGAGCGGGCTCTCGGCGCCCTCCGCCACGTCGTACAAAAGATCTTGCAGGAACTCGCGCCATCGCAGCTTCTTGCGCAGGTCGGCGGCTGCCTGCAGCCGCGCTGCCGACGTGAGTCGGCGCTGGCATGCCCGAGTGACGAGCCCCACCACCTGGTCGCGACCCCTGATGACATCAACCAGGTCGAGCACCGTGTCCTCCACGGTGGTGCGCGGCGGCAGTGCGGTGGGGTGCCTCGTTCGCTCCAGGTGCAGCGCGTAGTGCACGATCACTCCGCTGGGTGCGGTGATCCGGCGCCCGACCGGAAGCACGACGTGGATGGATTCGTCGGCCTCGTCATCCAGCCCCCAGACCTCGGCGGCGCTGGCCCGAGCCAGGGCCGCGCCGGGCCCGCAGGCCAGGACCGCGGCCCAGAGCGCGGTGGCCCGGGCCAGCGGACCCGAGTGCACGACGTAGACGTCACGGTGGACCCGCTGCCAGGCGCCGGTCGCGACGAGCCGCCCCAGCCGGCGGCGGTCCAGGCCGGCCTCCAGCACCTGCCGCCCGGTCACCGCCCCGTGCTGCCGGTCCGCCACCTGACGCAGCGCGGGGACGGCCGGCACGGGGTACGTCGGGCCGTCGAGGTAGAGGCGGGAGGCCATGCAGCCACCCTGCGCCGCTCCCGGGGTACGGCGGGTCGACGCGCGCCGTGCCTGGGGACGGTGGCCGCGCACCCTGTGGACCGCGTGATCGTGAAGGGTTGATGGCGAAAATCCGTCATCAGCCCTTCATGATCACGGGACGGGGGCGGGTCGGTAGCCTGGCGCGCGTGCAGCTCACCGTCGTCGGGTCCAGCGGGTCGTTCCCGGGACCGGGGAACCCGGCGTCGTGCTACCTGGTGGAGGCGGACGGGTTCCGGGTGCTGCTCGACCTCGGCAGCGGGGCGCTGGGGGAGCTGGCCAGGTACGTCGAGCCGAACGACGTCGACGCGGTGCTGCTGAGCCACCTGCACCCGGACCACTGCCTGGACCTGTGCGGGCTCTACGTCGCCCGCAGGTACCGGCCCGGCCGCGCACCCGGTCCGCGCGTCCCCGTCCACGGGCCGGCCGGCACCGCGGAGCGGATGGCGCGGGCCTACGGGCCTGTCGAGAAGGGGCTGAGCGAGAAGGGGCTGGGCGAGGAGATGGACTTCCTCGGCTGGCAGCCGGAGCAGCGGATCGGCCCGTTCACCGTCACCGTGGCCCGGGTCGAGCACCCGGTGGAGGCCTACGGCATCCGGCTCGAGCACGACGGCGCGGTGCTGACGTACTCCGGCGACACCGACAGCTGCGACGCCCTGGTCGACCTTGCCCGCGGCGCCGACCTCTTCCTGTGCGAGGCCAGCTTCCTCGAGGGCCGGGACACCGGCCGCGGCGTGCACCTGACCGGCCTGCGCGCGGGGCAGGCCGCCACCGACGCCGGCGCCCGCCGGCTGCTGCTCACCCACCTGCCGCCGTGGACTCCCGGTGACGCCGTGCTCGCCCAAGCGGCGCGGACCTACCCCGGCCCCACCGCGCTGGCCCGGCCCGGCGACGTCGTGGAGGTGGGCAGGGCGGTGGATAGGGTCGCCCCATGACCCGCCCCGACGGTCGCACCACCGACCAGCTCCGCCCCGTCACCTTCAGCCGCCGCTGGCTCGACCACGCCGAGGGCTCCTGCCTGGTCGAGTTCGGGCGCACCCGCGTCCTGTGCGCGGCCAGCGTGACCGAGGGGGTTCCGCGCTGGCGCAAGGGCAGCGGCCTGGGCTGGGTGACCGCGGAGTACGCGATGCTGCCGCGGGCCACCAACAGCCGCTCGGACCGCGAGTCGGTCAAGGGCCGGGTCGGCGGGCGCACCCACGAGATCAGCCGGCTGGTCGGCCGCTCGCTGCGGGCCGTCGTCGACGACAAGGCCCTGGGCGAGAACACGATCCACATCGACTGCGACGTGCTGCAGGCCGACGGCGGCACCCGCACCGCAGCCATCACCGGTGCCTATCTCGCCCTCTCCGACGCCGTGTCGTGGCTGCGGGAGCGGGGCGCGCTGAAGTCCGAGCCGCTCAAGGGATCGGTGGCCGCGGTGAGCGTCGGCATCGTCGACGACCAGCCTCGCCTGGACCTCTGCTACGAGGAGGACGTGCGCGCCGGCACCGACATGAACGTGGTGATGACCGGCGACGGCCGCTACGTCGAGGTGCAGGGCACCGCCGAGGGCGAGCCGTTCGACCGCAAGCTGCTCGACTCGCTGCTCGAGCTGGCCGCCGGCGGCTGCGCCGAGCTCACCGCGCTGCAGAGGGCGGCGCTCGCGTGACCGAGAAGCTGGTGCTGGCCACCCGCAACGCGCACAAGGTGCTGGAACTGCGCCGGATCCTCCTCGACGCCGGCCTCGACGTCGAGCTGGTCGGCACCGACGAGTTCCCGGGCCTGGCCGACGTCCCCGAGACCGGCGAGACGTTCGCCGAGAACGCCCTGATCAAGGCCCGCGCAGTGTGCGCCGCCACCGGGCTTCCGGCCGTGGCCGACGACTCGGGCCTGTGCGTCGACGCCCTCAACGGCATGCCCGGCATCTTCAGCGCCCGCTGGGCCGGGCGGCACGGCGACGACCTCGCCAACCTCGAGCTGGTCCTCGGCCAGGTCTCCGACGTCCCCGACGAGCGCCGCGGCGGCCAGTTCGTCTGCGCCGCCGCCGTGGCCGTGCCGGACGGCCGCGAGCACGCCGTCACCGGATCGCTGCCGGGCACGATCGTGCGCGCCCCCCGCGGCGCCAACGGCTTCGGCTACGACCCGGTCTTCGTCCCCGAGGGCGAGGCGCGCACCACCGCCGAGCTGTCGCCGGAGGAGAAGGACGCCATCTCGCACCGCGGCCGCGCCTTCCGCGCCCTGGTGCCGGTGGTCGCCGAGCTGCTCGGCGGCTGACCCCCCACGCGACCCCGGGCTGCCGGATGGGGTGAGCGGCGGCAGAGTAGAGGGGTGAGCACGCAGCCGATCCGGGGCGCGAGCGGCGCCGAACACTCCTCGTGAGCCTCCGCCAGCCCGCGCCCGCAGCCCGACCACGACACCCCGACGACACCGCCCCGGCGACACCTCGGCGGCGCGGGCTGGGTGCCGTGGCCGGTCTGCTGGCGGCGGCGCTGGCCGTCGGGGTCGGGGAGCTGGTGGCGGCGCTGCTGGGGCGCACCTCCTCGCCGGTCGTGGCCGTCGGCGGCGCGTTCATCGACGCCACGCCGCGCTGGCTCAAGGACTTCGCGATCGCCACCTTCGGCACGAACGACAAGACCGCGCTGCTGGTGGGCATCGGGATCACCATCGCCGTTCTGTCCGCCCTGCTCGGGATCCTCGCTCTCCGACGGCTCGTCGTAGCCCAGGGCGGGGTGGTCGTGCTGGGGCTGGTCGCGGCGGTGGCCGCCCTCACCCGGCCCGGCGCCTCCGGCGTCGACGTCGTCCCGGCGCTGCTCGCCGCGGCGGCGGGCGTGGTCGCGCTCGGCCAGCTCGTGCTGCCCGTCGTCGTGCCCGGCGGGGACGGGCTGGACCGGCGCGGCTTCCTGACCGCCGCCGTCGTCGTCGGGGGAGCGGCCGCCGTCTCCGGCGGGATCGGGCGCAGCCTGCTGGGCGGGCGGGTGGACACTGCGGCCTCGCGCGCCGCCGTCCGGCTGCCGCGCCCGGCCGACCCGGCGCCGCAGCCGACGACGGGAGCGGAGCTCCGGGTGGACGGCATCTCCCCGTTCCGCACGCCGAACGCGGACTTCTACCGGATCGACACCGCGCTCGTCGTCCCGCAGCTGACCACGAAGGACTGGCGGCTGCGCGTGCACGGGATGGTCGAGCGCGAGCTCACCCTCACCTTCGACCAGCTGCTCGCCCGCGGGCTGGTCGAGCACGACGTCACGCTGGCCTGCGTCTCCAACGAGGTCGGCGGCGACCTGGTCGGCAACGCCCGCTGGCTCGGCGCGCCGCTGAAGGACCTGCTGGAGGAGGCGGGCGTGAAGCCCGGCGCCACCCAGCTGCTGAGCCGGTCCGAGGACGGCATGACCATCGGGACGCCGGTCGAGGTGGTCATGGACGGGCGCGCGGCCCTGCTGGCGGTCGGCATGAACGGGCAGCCGCTGCCGGTGGAGCATGGCTTCCCGGTGCGGATGGTCGTGCCCGGCCTCTACGGCTACGTCTCGGCCACCAAGTGGGTGGTCGACCTCGAGCTCACCACCTTCGACGCCGTCGACCCCTACTGGGTGAAGCGCGGCTGGGCCCCGCGCGGCCCGGTCAAGACCGCGGCCCGGATCGACACCCCCGGCTCGTCCAGCCGCGCGCCCGGACGGGTGCCGGTGGCCGGCGTCGCCTGGGCCCAGCACCGCGGCATCGCCCAGGTCGAGGTGCGGGTCGACGGCGGGCCGTGGCACGAGGCCGAGCTGGGCCAGGTCCCGTCGGCAGACACCTGGGTGCAGTGGGTCTGGATGTGGGACGCGACGCCGGGCACGCACACGCTGCAGGCGCGGGCCACCGACCGGACCGGCGCCACGCAGCCCGAGACGCGGGTGCCGCCGTTCCCCGACGGCGCCACCGGCTGGCACACCGTCGTGGTCCCGGTGACCGGGAGCGCGTGAGGGTCTCGGTTTGACGCCACGCACCGCTGTGAAGGAATGATGCCGGGTGATCGAGATCCTGGGACCCACCGACCTGGCCCGAGCGAAGGACACCGGCGCGCTGGTGGCCGGCATCCTGCAGACCCTCCGGGCGCGCAGCACGGCCGGCACCAACCTGCTGGAGATCGACCGGTGGGCGCAGGAGATGATCGTCGAGGCCGGCGCGGAGTCCTGCTACGTCGACTACGCGCCGTCCTTCGGCAGCGGCCCGTTCGGGCACTACATCTGCACCTCGGTCAACGACGCGGTGCTGCACGGCCTGCCGCACGACTATGCCCTCGCCGACGGCGACCTGCTCTCCCTCGACCTCGCCGTCTCCCTCGGCGGGATCGTCGCGGACTCGGCCATCAGCTTCGTGGTGGGCGGCACGGTGGCGCCGCGGGACGCCGCGATGATCGAGGCCACCCAGCGGGCGCTCGCCGCGGGCATCGCCGCTGCCCGGCCCGGCGTCCCGCTGGGGGACGTCTCGCACGCCATCGGCTCGGTGCTGCGCGCGGCGGGCTACCCGGTCAACACCGAGTTCGGCGGCCACGGCGTCGGCTCGACCATGCACCAGGACCCGCACGTCCCCAACGACGGGCGGCCCGGCCGCGGCTACCGGCTGCGGGCCGGGATGCTGCTGGCGCTGGAGCCGTGGGTGATGGCCGACACCGACGAGCTGGTCACCGACGACGACGGCTGGACCCTGCGCAGCGCCACCGGCTGCCGGACCGCGCACAGCGAGCACACCGTCGCCATCACCGACGACGGCGCGAAGATCCTCACGCAGGCCAGGAAGAACGCAGGCTGAGCCGAGCAGTCGGTCAGGCGGTCGGTTGTCAGCCGGGCAGGGACGGGTTCCAGCCCCACTGGGCGCCCGGCGGCACCAGCGGCTCGCCCGGCTGCTCCGCCGGCGGCTCGGGCTGCCCGCTGGTCTGGTCCGCGACGTCGACCCGCACCTGCGCGACGAGGTCCTCGACGGTGCGTGGGCGGCCGGGCTCCGGGCCGCCGGGGTCCGTGCCGGCGCCGGCCGGGACGGGCGGGATGGTGAGCCGTGGCAGCGCCGCCGGGCCGTGCGTGTCGGACATCGTGGACCTCCCCCTGCGGCCGGTGCCGGCCGTGCGGCCAGCCTGCCACCAGCCGGGCCCCGGGCGCTGGAAGACCCCCGGACGGGCCGTGGAGACGACCCGTCCGGGGGAGTCCCGCAGCACGCACAGCGCACGATTATCAGGTGTGGCATGCTGGGCATGCCCGGGCCGGTGCCATAGGGGTAGACCAGCACCGTCCAGGTGCCCGGCGCCAGGTTGGCCGCCAGGTCGTACTGGTAGTGGTTGCCCAGCGAGGACAGTGGCCCCGCCACCGGGCTGGCCGCGGTGGTGGCCGGGACCAGCTCCGGGCCGCTGCCCAGCCGGACCCGGATCGCCGGGTGCAGGCCGCCCGCGGCTCCGCCGCAGTCGTTGATCCGCACCTTCACCGGCACCGTCTGCCCCGCCCGGGTGGCGTACGCGGACCCGTCGTTGCGGAACGGGGCCATCCAGGTGCCCTCGCCGATCGACGCCGACAGGGTCCGCACCGCCTGGCCGCCGTCGTCGTCGACCACGGTGACCTGCACCGCGGCGTCGCAGCCGGCCACCGGCAGGCTCAGGCTCACGGCCCGGCCGCTGGTGTAGCCGTCCACCGTCTGCGTGGTGCCGCCGCTGCTGACGACCAGGTGGTGGGTGTCCGCCGTGCCCGGGTCGTGGAAGAGCACGGTCAGGCTGAGCGGGTCGCTCACGGTGCTGCCGGACAGCGCCGCCGACAGCGTGACGTCGTCGATCACCGGGTCGGCGTTGCCGACGGTGAGCTCCGCGCTGTCCACCGTGGACACCCCCGCCTGGTCGGTCACCTGGACTGCCACGGTGCGCACGGCGTCGTCGTCGGGCACCAGCTCGGCGGTCGCGCCGGTGGCGTCGTCGAAGGCACCGTCCCCGTCGAGGTCCCAGGCGTAGGCCAGCTGGTCGCCGTCCGGGTCGGCCGAGGCGGAGGCGTCGAGGAACAGGTGCCCGCCCTCGACCACCGCGTACGGGCCGCCGGCCTCGGCCACCGGCGCGCGGTCGACGTCGTGCACGAGCACGCGCAGGTCCGCGGCCGACTCCTCCCGCCCGTCGGAGACGACGACGTGCAGGGTGTGCACGCCGGCGTCGGCGTAGCCGGGCGTCAGGTCCAGCGCGGCGCCGTCGGCGGTCAGCACCGCCCACCCGGGCAGCCCGCCGACCGAGACGGTGAGCGTGTCGCCGTCGACGTCGGTGGCCGGCAGCGGCACGTGCAGCGTGCTGCCCTCGTCCAGCTCGACGTCGGCCAGCGGGCCGACGACCGGCGCGTCCTCGACCGGGTCGACGACCAGCCGCACGGTGGCCGGCGCGGACGTGCCCGCCGGGCCGCTGGCCGAGAACACCAGCTGGTCGCTGCCGTTCCAGTCCCGCGCCGGGGTGTAGCGCAGGTTCGCGCCGCTGCCGGTGAGGGTGCCGTGCGCCGGACCGTTGACGACCGCGTAGGACGTCACCGTGCCGGTCGCCGCGAGCACGACGTCGACGGCGGTGTCCTCGTCGGTGCGCACCTGCGCGTCCTGCGCCTGCGGGGCGGGGGCGTCGAGCACGGTGACCAGGACGTCGGTGCTCGCCGTGCGCCCGCCCGCGGTGGCGAGCACGGTGAGGGTCGCCGCGCCGGCGTCGGCGTAGCCCGGCGTCAGGCGCAGCGTGGCCGTGCCGTCCCCGGCGTCGGTCAGGCTCGCCCACGCGGGCAGGTCCTGGCCGGTCAACGCGACGGCGTCGCCGTCCGGGTCGCTGGCGTGCACCGCGATCTCGAGGACCTCGCCCTCGGTCACCGACTGCGCGGGCAGCGGGGTGATCACCGGCGGACGGTCCGGGTCGACCACGGTGAGCGTGGTGGTCGCGCACGTGCTGCCGCCGTCGTCGTCGGTGACGCACAGCCGCACCTCGGACGTCCCGGCCCGGTCCGGGGTGTGCGCGGCGCGGACGGTGCGGCCGTCCTGGTCGAGCACGGCCTGCTCGGCCGGCCCGTCGCCCCACTGCACGCTCGCGGTGTGAGTGTCCACGGTGCCCGCGTCGGTGAACGCGACCGGGCCGAGGACCACCTCCTGTCCGGTGACCCCGTCCAGCGTCGGCAGGGCCGGCAGCACGGGCACGGCGTTGGTGACCGTGACGACCAGCTCGTCGCAGCCGGTCAGACCCTGGGCGTCGCTCACGCAGACGCGGACCGTGCGGGCCGCGTCGTCCGGCGTGGGCACGGTGCCCAGGCGCACCGTCCCGGCCTGCTCGTCGACGACGGCGGGCTGCGGGCCGGTGCCGAGGTCGACCGTTGCGGAGTGCGCCTCCGACGTGCTGTCGGAGACCGTGCTGTCCGGGTCCGTGAAGGTCGCCGTGCCGAGGTCGAGCGGGGAACCCTCGACGACGGTGCGGTCCGGGCCGGCTGCCACCAGCGGGGGCGCCGCGGTGCGGACCACGGTGGTCGTGGCGGACGCCGCGTTGTCCAGCGGGTCCCGGTCGGCGCCGTTGCAGCCGTCGTCGGCCACGCCGGCGGTCAGCTGCAGGGTGCCGGCCGGGGCCGCCGGGTCGATGCGGACGGTGAAGGTGCGGGTGGTGCTCGCCCCGGCGTCGAGGTCGAACGCCGGCCACGTGACCGCACCCGACGCGGTGGTGGTCGCGCCGCCGCCGGGCACCAGGGTCACGCCGGCGGGCAGGCCCACCGACAGGGACACCCCGGTGGCCGGTCCGGTGCTGGCGTCGGTGACCGTGGCGGTCACCTCGGCGGTGCCGCCGGACTGCACCTGCGGGGTCACCGCGAGGGAGATCTGCAGGTCCGGGCGCGAGACCTTGGCCGCGCACTGCGAGAGCAGGGCGTCGAGCACCGGCTTCGGGTTGGCGGCGAATCCCTGGATGTCCCAGGCCGCGCCGCCGGTGCTGGCGGTGAGGCTGCCCGGGCCGGGGCCGTAGCCCGCGGCCACCAGCGCGTTGTTCACGCTGACCAGACCGAACGCGGTGGCGTCCTGGGCCCGCAGCGCGGCGATGGCGTCGTCCTTGGTCTCCGGCGCCAGCCGCGGGTCGGACTGCGGTTCCTCGTCGCCGACGAGCACGACGCACTTGCCCGCGTCCGGGCGCAGGTTCATCGCCGGGGACATGGCGGTGACGATGCCGTGGTAGCCGTACTCCGACACGCCGTCGTCGGTGAGGGCGGACAGCGCGGTGAAGGCGTCACCCAGCTCGTCCGTCACGGGTAGGTGGATCTGCGAGGGCAGCGCGCCGCCGAAGCCGACCAGGCCGATCCGGAAGTCCAGTGCGTTGCCGGCCTGCCGCGAGATGTCGAACAGGGCCTTGGTGATCGCCTGCTGCACCGGGGCCATCGACCCGGACTCGTCCACCAGGAACACGATGTCGGCCTGCGGCGCGTCGATCCGCTTGCTCACCGCCGGGGCGGCGTCGTAGAGCGCGTTGCCGCCCCAGGTCGCCTCCACCGTGCGGACGCCCTGCTCGCGGGGGAGCGAGAGCGCGGCGCCGCCGTCGGAACCCGTGGTGACGTCACGCACCTGCGTGCCGTGCAGCAGGTGCACCGGCACGGCGGGCAGCCGCTGGCCGGTGAAGCCGTCGTGCGTGCGCAGCTCGAGCGCCACCTGCCCGTCGCCGCTCTGAGCCTTGACCAGGTGGACGAAGGACGCCCGCTTGGTGACGGTGATCGTGCGCGTGTCGGTGGTGGTCGCGCCGTCCTTGTCGGTCACCGTGAGGGTGGCGGTGTAGGTGCCGGGCTCGGTGTACGCGTGCGCCAGCTTTGCCTTGGCCCGGTCGCAGGCGCTGATCTGCGTGCTGGTGCCGTCGCCGAAGTCCCAGGTGCAGACCAGGCTCTGGCGGTCGACCGCGGAGGCGTCGTAGACGTCCGGGGCCACCTTCCAGTCCTGGCCCCACACGACCTTCGCGTCCGGGCCGGCGTCGGCGGTGGGTGGCAGGGTGTGCACGGGCACCTTCTTGGTGACCGAGCTCTCCCGGCCGTCGACGCCGGTGACGTAGAGGGTCACCGGCCAGTCGCCGTTGTCCTGGAAGGAGAACCCGGCGGGGGAGTAGGTGGTCTGCGAGCCGTCCGGCCAGACCCAGCGGAAGGACATCCACGCGTCGTCGGTCGGGGTGATGACCCGGAAGCTGGTGTTCTCCAGCTCGCCCGGACCCAGGGGGGCGAAGGTGAAGTCCGGCGTGGGCAGCTCGGGCACCGTGTAGTCCATCGCGGCCGTGGACGTGGCACCGTTCGCGTCGGTCACGGTGAGCCGGACCGGGTAGGTGCCCGCCGCGGGGTAGGTGTGGCTCGGGTGCTGCTGGGTGGACGTCGTGCCGTCGCCGAACTCCCAGTGCCAGGACGCGAGGTCGACGTCGCCGGCGGAGAGGTCGTCGAAGGAGACCGACTCGCCGCCGCGCTGCGGGGACACCACGGCGAAGCCGTTCACCGAGACGCTGGTCGCGTTCTCCGCCGTCGCCTTCAGCCGCACGTAGCGCGCCTGGGTGGGAGCGAAGGCGAAGGTGCGCGAGATGCCGTCCTGCGCGATGTGCTGGACGGAGACGGTGCGGAAGTCCGCGTCCGCGGTGCCGCTCGCCGACACCTGCACCTCGACGGCCGCGGCGGCCGTGCTGCTGCTGGTGTAGGTGGCCACGCTGAACCGGTCGACCAGGTAGCTGCCCCCCTCGCGAAGGCGGATGGTCAGCGCCCCGGAGGTGCCCTGCGGCTGCCAGCGGGTTCCGGCCGCGGCGTCGATGGCTCCCTCCGCCGGGTATCCGGGGACGGCGCTGGAGACCGCGATCACCGACGCGTTGAGGTTCCTGCCGGTGCCCAGGGCGAGGTTCACGCCGTCGGCGTCCAGCACGGCCAGCTCGTCGACCTCGGTCACGCTCGGGTCGCCGTAGTTGGAGGTGACCACCAGCCGCACGCGGCTGGCGGGGACGGCCGGGAAGGTGAACGTCTGGGGTGCGGACGTCTTCGCTGCCGTGCCGGTGAGCACCGTGGTGAAGGCGTCGGGCGCGGCGGCGGTGGCTACCTGGACCGAGAACGCCTTGGCGGCGGCGCCGCGGTCGGGGTTGGTCAGCACGACCTGACCGACCTGACGGTCGGACGGCACGCCGAGGGCGATGGTGGCGCTGTGCGGGAAGGCCGTGCCGCTGCCGGTGACCCACTGCTCGCCGGTGACCGTGCCGTCGATGAGGCCGTGACCCTGCTGCCAGCCGATCGGGCTCTCGCTGGAGACCGCGACCACGGTGCCGCGCCGGCCCTCGAGCTGGGAGACGACGCCGCCGGTCCGGTCGCGGGTCCACAGCCGCAGCGCGGTCACGCCGACCCACGGGCCCCCGCCGTTGCTGACGACGCGCAGCTCGGCGCCGGCCAGCAGGGTCGGCTGCGGCAGCGGGTAGGTGTGGACGTAGTCCTGGGCGGTGGCCGAGAGGACCTTGGTGAACGTGGCCGGGTCGTCGCTGGTGGCCGAGCCCCAGAGCTCGAACTGGCGCAGCGCGCCGCCGCTGGTCGTGGTGCCGAGCTCCAGCCGGTCCACGACGCCGGGCTGGGACAGGTGCAGCCTGATCCGCTCGCCGGCCGCCGTGCCGTTCGCGCTCTGCCAGGCCGTGGTGTCGTTGTCGTCCAGGGCCCGCATGACGTCGTAGCCGGGGGCCGCCGAGGTGGCGGTGGCGGTCGCGCCCTCCAGCGGTCGCAGCAGGTTGCGGCCCTTGGCCGTGGTGAACGCGGCCAGGATCCCCTTCGCGACCGGCACCTGCGCGGTGGCGCTGGCGGTCAGGCCCTCGTCGTCGGTGACGGTGAGCCGCACGTTGTAGGTGCCCTTGGTCGTCCATGTGTGGGTCGGCGACTGCTCGGTGCTGGTGCCGCCGTCGCCGAAGTCCCAGGCGTAGGAGGCGATGGTGCCGTCGTCGTGCGCGTCGGGCACGAGCCGGGCCGCGACGCCGGGAGCGGGGACCGTCGGCTCGACGGTGAAGGCGGCCGTCGGCGGCTGCTGGACGCGCAGCTGCAGGGTGGCGCTGCTGGTGACGCCCTGCTCGTCGGTCACCGTGACCGACACGGTGTAGGAGCCGGGCTGGGCCCAGGTGTGCGTGGGGGTGGCGCTGTCGCCGGTGCCGCCGTCGCCGAAGTCCCAGGCGTAGGCGGCGATGCTGCCGTCGGCGTCGCGCGCCAGAGCCCGCAGCTGCACCGGCTCGCCGGCGCGGGCGGGGTCCGGTGCGGCGGCGACGACCACGGTCGGCGTGCTGCCGTCGTCGGGGGTGGTGGCGTCGCAGTCGTCGTCGACGCCGTTGCCGACGACCTCGTAGTAGCCCGGGTTGACCTGTGCGTCGGCGTCGTCGCAGTCGGGGCCCCGGTACCAGCCGTCGCCGTCGCCGTCGGGGCGGTGGGCGCGCACGCCGCGGGTCACCCGGGTGGCACCGCCGACGGTGGTGCCGTCGTCGGCGGTGGCGGTGATCAGCCGAAGGCCGGCGTCGGCGTCCGACGGGGTGTAGGTGAAGGAGAGGCCGGTGCCGGCCGGCTTGCCATCCACCTGCCACGTGACCGCGACCGGGTCGCTGTCGGCGTCGGCGGTCGTGGCGGTGAAGGTGACCGGGCTGTCCACCAGCGCGTCGACCGGGCCGGCGGGGCTCACCTGGAGCGAGGGTCGGTGCCCCGCGGCCTGCGCGCGCACCCGGGCGGTGGCGACCGCTGCGTGCCCGCGCGGGTCGCTCACCTGCACCCGCGGCAGCCACGTGCCCGCCGCCGGGGCGGTGTAGGAGGCGATGGCGCCGGTGGCGTCGTCGAACTGGCCGTCCTGGTCGAGGTCCCACGCGAAGGAGAGGTCCTGCTCCTCGGGCTCGGTGGACGCCGAGGCGTCGAGCTGCACCGGCTGCCCGGCCGCGGCATTGCCGGTCACCGTCACGGCCGCCGCCGGGGGCTGGTCGTCGGCGTTCTCCTGCTCCATCTGCGTGAGCAGGCCGTCCACCCGGCTGCGGAAGTCCTGCAGGACGGGGGTGAGGGCGGCACCCTTGCTGCGCGCCTCGGCGATCGCCGCAGTGATCTTGCTGGATGAGGCGTTGGTGAGGTCCAGGCCCAGGACGTAGGCCTTCCAGGCCTCCAGGTCGGCGCTGCTCAGCCCGAGGTTGGCGGCCGCGGCGCGCTCCCCGGCGGTGAAGCCGTTGCTGCGCAGCCGGTCCTGCTCGGCGGCCAGCTCGGTGGCCATCCGGTCCAGGCCGGGGGCCTGCGCGGCGACCGCCTTCGCCAGGGCGTCCAGTGCGGAGTCCACCTCGGTGCGCTGGGCGACCAGCTGGGCGGACACCTCGCTCATCGAGCGGGCGTGGGCGCGGGCCCAGGCGACGTCGTCGGAGGCGTCGGCGCCCTGGTAGCGCTCCATGCCGTGCAGCAGGGACTCTGCGAGCGCGTCCTCGTCCTGCGCGGCCTCGGCCAGGTCGGCCACCGCGGCCTCGATCGGGTCGTCGGAGTCGTGCCGCACCCGCTCGTGCGGGGCGAGTGGCTCGGGCTGGCGGAAGGCCGGGTCGGCCGGGTCGTCGGCGATGGCCCCGTAGCGCTGGGCCTCCCGCTGGATGACCTTCATGGCCATCTCCTTGGGGTCCGCGTAGGGGACGACCGTCTTCAGCTGCTCCTTGGCCTTGTCCATCGCCGCGTCGTAGATCTGCTGACCCAGGCAGGCCGCCGCGCCGCCCTCGATGCACTCCTTCCAGGCCTGCACCTTCTGGTAGGCGTCGATGGCGTCCATCGAGGAGCCCATCAGCAGCCAGCCGATCTGCTGAGCCCGCGCGGCCGCCTTGAGCTGGAGCAGCTCGGGGGCCAGCGGTGGTGCGTCGCCGGTGATCTGGACCCGGAAGGCCGGGTCCGCCACGAAGTCGGTGCCGGCGTCGAACTTGCCGTCCTGGCACTCGTCGTAGACGACGGCGTAGATGCCGTTGGGGATGATGTGCTTGCCGTAGGTGGCGCCGATCGTCTCGCCCATGAACAGGCCGCCGGCGGCCATGCCCTCGACGACGTTCGGGTCGCCCCCGCTGACGTCCTTGAGCTCCTGGCCGTCGATCACGCCGGTCGGGACGATGTAGACGTCCGCCGCGTTGTAGACCAGGTCGTTGCAGTTGCTGACGGTGCCCGAGTAGATGGTGATGTTCTGGTTGCCGTCGAAGACCCTGTACTGGCTGCCCTCCGCGTCCCAGGAGAAGCGGGTGCTGTCCGCGGCCGCGGCCGGGCCGCCGGCCAGGACCAGCAGGGGGAGCAGGAGCACCGCGGCGAGCAGCGCGGCGATCGGGCGGCGGGCAGGCATGGAGACTCTCCGGGCGTGGTCGGAACGGCACCCCTCGAGGGGGCCGAGACGGACCTTCGCAGCGCGCGGAGCGGGGGAGGAGGGTGCTAGCACCACCTCTGGCGGGGGGCTGGCCGGCTGACTCGGCGCCGTGAGACCGGTCGGCCGCGCCTGGGCGCCGGCCGGCCCAGCGGTGGGGAGGCCAGCGGCGGAGGCCCCATCGCCGGAGGTTCGGTGGTGCGGGAGAAGGGACTCGAACCCTCACGCCCGAAGGCACAGGAACCTAAATCCTGCGCGGCTGCCAGTTACGCCACTCCCGCCCGCCACAGATCGTACGGGCACCGGCCTGCGTCGGGCTCTCAGTCCAGCCCGAGGTCCCGTCGCAGCTTGGCCACGTGCCCGGTGGCCTTGACGCCGTACATAGCCCGCTCGATGCGGCCCTCCTCGTCCACGACGAAGGTGGAGCGGATGACGCCGGTGACCGTCTTGCCGTAGAGCTTCTTCTCGCCGTAGGCGCCCCAGGCGGCCAGCGTCTCCTTGGAAGGGTCGGAGAGCAGCGGGAAGGGGAGCTGCTCGGCCTCGCGGAAGCGCACCAGCTTGGCCGGGGCATCGGGGGAGACGCCGATGACGTCGTAGCCGGCCGAGGCGAAGGAGCGCAGGTCGTCGCGGAAGTCGCAGGCCTGCTTGGTGCAGCCGGGGGTCATGGCCGCGGGGTAGACGTAGACGACCACCTTGCGGCCGCGGCGCTCGGCCAGGGAGTGGGTGACGCCGTCGGCGTCGGGCAGCTCCAGGGCCGGCGCGGGGTCGCCGGGCTGCAGGCGCACGGGCTCGCTCACGCGGGACTCCTTCACGAGGGGAGGGGGACGGTCTCATCGTGCCGGAGAGGTGGGATGGCGCGCCCGCCGGGTAGGGCACCACTACGGTGGGACAGCCGACCCACCGCGCGCCGCCAAGCCCGTCAGACGGCCGCAGACCGCAGCAGACAGTCGCAGACAGTCCTAGACAGTCGGAGGACACCGTGCCGGACCAGCGCTCCGCGCCCCGAAGCGCCGACCAGATCAAGGCCGACATCGAGCGCACGCAGGACCACCTCGCCGGCACCATCGACGAGCTGTCCGTGCGCGTGGCGCCCAAGAACCTCGCCGAGCGCGCCAAGAAGGACGCCAAGGCGCAGGTGATCGACCCGGTCACCGGCCCGCGCTGGGAGCGGATCGGGCCGGTCGTCGGCGTCGTCGCCCTGGTCGTGCTCATCCGTGTCGTGCGCTCGCGCCGCCGTCGCCGGCACTGACCAGGGTCACCGGAAGCTCACGCGCCCGGCTCGGTCCGCCACGGATTGCCCCCGGTGGGGGTGCGGAGACGGGGAGAGCGTGCCCCGGGCGTCCCCGTCGGATGACCGGAGGGTAGGTTCTGCGGGCGTGAGCGCCCTGTCCGCACCCCACGACGCCCTGCCCGTGCGCATGCTGCACGACCGCGTCCTCGTCGAGGTCGACACCGAGAACGGCGAGCGCCGCTCCAACTCCGGCATCCTCATCCCGGCCACCGCCTCGATGGGCAAGCGGCTGTCCTGGGCCAAGGTGGTGGCCGTGGGCGGCAACGTCCGCACCGTGGAGGTGGGGGACCGGGTGCTCTACGACCCCGCGGACAAGGCCGAGGTCGAGGTGCGCGCGCAGGCCTACGTCCTGCTGCGCGAGCGCGACCTGCACGCGGTGGCCGCCGAACGCCTCGAGGACGGGGCGACCGGCCTCTACCTGTGAGCCGCCCACCGGTGCTCGCGCCGGGTCCCACCCCGCGGGACATGCTCCGTGCGGTCCCGCGGATCCGCCGCGACGCCCCGGGCTTCCTGGCCGACTGCGCGGCTTGGCACGGCGACGTCGTGCAGTTCCCGCTGCCGACGTCGGTGGCGCTGTCGGTGAACGACCCGACGGCCGCGCGGCGCGTGCTGCAGGACAATCACCGCGGCTACGACAAGGGGACGGTCCAGTACCGCACCCTCTCCGTGGTCACCGGCAACGGCCTGCTCACCAGCGACGGCGAGCTGTGGCGGCGGCAGCGACGGCTGGTGCAGCCGGCCTTCCACTCGCAGACCCTGGCCGCCGTAGGGGAGCGCACCGCCGAGGCGGCCGCCCGCCAGATGGACCGGTGGACCGCCGTTCCCGACGGGGAGGTCGTCGACGTCGACGCCGCGATGATGCACACCACCCTGGACGTCGTCGGCCACGCGCTGTTCAGCACCGACCTCGGCGCGTCGTCGGACACCCTGGTCGCCTCGGTGCTCGCCGCCCTGGACGCCGTGGTCGCCCGGGCGCGCAGCCTGCTGCCGCTGCCGCTCACCTGGCCCACCCCGGGCAACGCCCGGATGCGCCGGGCGATCTCCACGCTGGACCGGGCCGTGCTCGCCATGGTGGAGGCGCGCCGCCAGTCCTACCAGCGGTCGGAGCAGTCGCGGGGAGACCTGCTCGACCTGCTGCTGGCCGCGCGGGACGAGGGCGCCGGTGAGGGGATGGACGACCGGCAGCTGCGCGACGAGATCATCACCCTGGTCATCGCCGGGCACGAGACGGTGGCCAGCGCGCTGTCCTGGGCCTTCCACCTGCTGGCCGGCGCGGACGGGGTCCGGGAGCGGCTGCGGGCCGAGGCCGTCGGGGTGCTCGGGGCGGGGGACCGGCGCCGAGCGCCGACGGTGGCCGACCTGCCACACCTGCCGTGGGCCCGGGCCGTGCTCGAGGAGACCCTGCGGCTCTACCCGCCCGCCTGGGTGGTCTCCCGCCGGGCCCTGGCCGACGACGAGCTCGCGGGGGTGCGGGTGCCGGCCGGGGCGCTGGTGCTGGTGAGCCCCTGGGTGCTGCAGCGGGACGAGCGCTCCTGGTCGGACCCGCTGCGCTTCGACCCCTCCCGGTTCCTGCCCGGATCGCCCGAGCCGCCCCGCGGCGCCTACCTGCCCTTCGGGGCCGGTCCACGGCTGTGCGTGGGGCGGGAGTTCGCGCTGGTCGAGGGCACCCTGCTGCTGGCCTCGTTCGCCGCCGCGGCGGAGCTGACCCGCCCGCCGGGGGCCGCAGCGGTGGAGCCGGACGCGCTGGTCACGGTGCGGCCGCGCGGCGGCCTCCCGCTCGTGCTGCGCCGGTTCTGAGCCGGCTCGTCCCGCTGCTGCCACCGGCCGGTGGCCGGTCCGCCTCTGCCCGTTCCTTTGCCCTTTCGTGGTGAAGCGGGACGTTCCGACCCTTGTGCGCAGCGTGGTCGCGCCGACACTCTCAGCAACGGCTCTGCGGAGCCCGGTCGTCGGCATCGGGGCGACGACCGACCCGATCTCCCCTCTGGAGACCCACGTGCGTCGAGTCCTCTCGCGCTCCACCCGCCGCGCAGCCGTCGCGGCCCTGGGCAGCATCGCGCTGGCCGCCACCGCCGCCACCGCGGCCACCCTGCCGACCGCCGCCACGGCGTCGGCCGCATCGTCCGCATCGCCCGGGGCGGCTGCTTCCGCCTCGGCTCGGGCCGATCACCCGCACCACCGCGTCTGCGGCCAGCCGAAGGCCCACCAGGCCGCCTGCCACGCCGAGGTGCGCGACGACGTCAGCACGCACGCGCTCTCGCCCAACGCGGTCCCGGCCGGCTACGGCCCGGCGGATCTGCAGAGCGCCTACAAGCTCCCGTCGTCGTCCGCCGGCTCGGGTCAGACGGTGGCCATCGTGGACGCCTACGACCTGCCCACCGCCGAGCAGGACCTGAACACCTACCGCTCGCAGTTCGGCCTGCCGGCGTGCACCACGGCGAACGGCTGCTTCCGCAAGGTCAACCAGCGCGGCGGCAGCACGCCTCCCGCGACGGACGCCGGTTGGGGCCAGGAGATCGCGCTGGACCTGGACATGGTCAGCGCCGCCTGCCCCAACTGCAAGGTCCTGCTGGTCGAGGCGGACACCCCGTCGATGGCGAACCTGGGTGCCGGGGTCAACCAGGCCGTCGCGCTGGGGGCCAAGTTCGTCTCCAACTCCTACGGTGGCTCGGAGTCGTCCTCGGACTCCTCCTACGACTCGTCGTACTTCAACCACCCCGGGGTCGCCATCACCGTCTCCAGCGGCGACAACGGCTACGGCACCGAGTACCCGGCGGCGTCGAAGTACGTGACCGCGGTCGGCGGCACCTCGCTCTCGCGGGCCTCCAACACCCGCGGGTGGACCGAGTCCGCCTGGAGCGGTGCCGGCAGCGGCTGCTCCGGCTACGACGCCAAGCCGAGCTGGCAGAGCGACTCCGGCTGCTCGCGCCGCAGCATCGCCGACGTCGCCGCGGTGGCGGACCCGAACACCGGTGTGGCCGTCTACGACTCCACCGCGAGCGGTGGCCAGTCGGGCTGGATGGTGTTCGGGGGCACCAGCGCCGCGGCCCCGCTCGTGGCCGCCACCTACGCCCTCGCCGGCGCCCCTGCCGCCAGCACCTACCCGGCGCAGTACCCCTACCAGCACGCCGGCTCGCTGTTCGACGTCGCCAGCGGCAGCAACGGCTCGTGCAGCCCGTCCTACCTCTGCAACAGCACCACCGGCTACGACGGTCCCACCGGTCTGGGCACGCCCAACGGCGTGGCGGCCTTCTCCAGCAGCGGCGGCACCAGCGGCGGCGGTGGCACCGGGGGCGGCACCGGCGGGAGCACCTGCACGGCCGGGCAGCTGCTGGGCAACGGCGGCTTCGAGGCCGGAGCGGCCGCTCCGTGGTCGGCCAGCAGCGGGGTCGTCTCCAACGCCTCGGCGGGAGAGCCGGCGCACTCGGGCAGCTGGCTGGCCTGGCTCGACGGCTACGGCAGCAGCCACACCGACACCCTGTCCCAGTCGGTGACCATCCCGGCCGGCTGCACCACGGCCACGTTCAGCTTCTGGCTGCACGTCGACACCGCCGAGACCACGTCGACCACCGCGTACGACAAGCTCACCGTGAAGGCGGGCTCGACCACGCTGGCCACGTACTCCAACCTGAGCAAGGTGTCCGGCTACGTGCAGAAGTCCTTCAACCTATCCGGCTACGCCGGGCAGACGGTGAGCCTGTCGTTCACCGGTACCGAGGACTCCAGCCTGGCCACCTCGTTCACCGTGGACGACGCGGCGGTCACCGTCTCCTGACGCGTCCGCCGCTCGGCCTGTCTGGGTGAGGGGTCCCCAGAGCCAAGAGGTTTGGCTCTGGGGACACCCCACCCAACGAGACGATCATCGGGGAGCACGCCTGAGCGCGGACACGGCGGCGGCGACCACCACCAGCTCGGCGGCCACCGAGACCACGCCGAGCGGCTCGAGCCAGTTGCCGACGTCGTCGCCGAGCTCGGGGAAGGCGACCAGCCGGGTGGCGGCGTAGCCGGCCACGGCGAGGCCGCAGGTGAGGGCGGCCAGGGCGTAGACCGGGCGGGCGTCACGCACCACCGCGGCGACGGCCAGCACCGAGCAGGCCGCGGTCAGCACGACGAACAGCACGCCCATGTAGGGGGCCTCGTCCAGGTGCGGGGCGATGACCGGGACGTGCGCGGCCGCGGCCACCGCGGCGGCGCCGGCGAGGAGCCACCGCTGCGGGGCGTGCAGCGCCCGAAGGGCAGCGAGGGATGTGACCCGGGTCGGGGCGAGCGAGACCATGACAGCTCCTGGGTAGGCGACTGACCGTGGTTCGTCGCAGGGCGGCGAGCAGATGGGTCCCGCGCCGACGGGCCCGTCAGCCGCCGGTCACGGCGGTGATGCCGTCGAGGGTGCCGAGGAACGCCCGCCCACCGGCGAGGCTCGGCGAGGCGAAGTGCGGCAGCGCGCCCACCGGCACCTGGGAGAGCACCGATCCGTCCCGCTGGTCCAGGGCGAGCAGCCGGCCACGGT
Organism: Motilibacteraceae bacterium; assembly: GCA_051954955.1. Lineage (GTDB taxonomy): Bacteria > Actinomycetota > Actinomycetes > Motilibacterales > Motilibacteraceae > JBQCHF01. The sequence continues at coordinate 5,085 of JBQCHF010000021.1, read as the reverse complement.
CGCCGTCGGCCACCCACACCGCCCCGCCGCCCACCACCGGGGAGGCGCGCTGCGCGACGTCGGAGCGCCAGAGCACGGCCGGCCGGCCGGTCGCGGGGTCGACCCGCACCGCTGCGACGTCGTCGGCGCAGGGCAGGTAGGCGACGTCGCCGTCCACCGCCGGGGCACCGAAGGCGCGGCACAGCGGCGCGGCGGCCGCCTGCCCGCCGACGCCGCCGAGGTCGTCGGCGCGCAGGACGTAGACATCGCCGGACTTGCCGGCCGCCAGCACCCAGCGACCGACGACGGCGGGGGTCATGGAGCCCAGGTCGAGGTCCTGCGCGTTGTCCTGCGCCCATCGGCTGGGCGCGAACGCGTCGACGCGCCGCATCCGGGCATCGAGGGCGATCACGGAGTCCGCCCCGTCCCAGCCGCCGCCGGTGGCCTCGCCGTTGCCGACGGCGAAGAGCAGCCGGTCCCCGTCCCGGACGCCACCGCCGGGCGCCCAGATGCCGCCCTCGCGGGTGGTCGGGACGGCGTAGGAGCGCATGTCTTCGCCGTCGGTGGTGAACGACAGCACCTGCCCGACGTACTGGCCGCAGTCGCCGGCCAGGCCGCCGTAGGGCACGACGATTCGGCCGTCGAGCAGGCTCAGCGCGGCTCGCTGCTGGTGGGCGCGCGGGTCGCCCTGCGGCGGGTCGGCGTCGACGTCCACCTGCACCTGCCCGGTGCGGGCGGCGAGCCCGACCAACCGGTGGTGGCCCCCGGTGGTCTCGGCCACCACGAAGACCCGGTCCGTCTCGGCGTCCCAGACCGGCGTGCCGGTGATGCCGAGCGGGTCGATATTGCCGCAGGGAAGGTCCGACCTGGGGACGGGCCTGCCCACGTGACGCGACCAGCGGACGCTGCCGGTGGCCGGGTCGAGGGCGTAGACGGTGTCGTTCTCGGTGGCTGCGAAGACGGTGCCGCCCACCACGATCGGCTGACCGTAGACCGCCCCGTCGAGGCGGGCATGCCAGGCCACCCTCAGGTTCCTCGGCGCGGGCGCCCCCGGGCCGACGCCGGTCCGTGCGGGATCCCGGTGGTACTGCGGCCAGTCCTGCGGCTCGAGGTGCCCGGTCTCGGCGCCCTGCTGCGGGAGCGGGACGGTGGGGGAGGCGGTGCCGGACGGCGTGTCCGACGCGGCGTCGGAGCCGGCCCTGCCTGGCGACGCCGTCGGGGAGGGGCCAGCGGCTGGGTCGGATGCGCCGGCGCACGCGGTGCAGAACGCGGCCAGGCAGGCGAGCACCGACAGTGTCCCGGTCGTCCGGCGCCGCACGTCGCCCCCTTCTTGCTCCGCTGCCACGGGTCTCCCGGCCAGGTTACGTCGGGTGATCGGGGACGGTCGGGGACACGAGCTGCCGCGGTCTGCCACGATGCCGCGATGACGGCGGGGGAGAGCACGAGGTACCCGGACGACCCGACGGTCGTCGCCGCGCGGGTCGCGGTGACGGGCCGGCTGCTGCTGGCCGGTCTAGCACTGGGTGGGATGGGCGGGCTCGCCGTCGGTCTGGTGGGAGGGGTCCTCGCCGCCACCTCCGACGACTTCTGGTCCCTGCTGCTCGTGCTCGGGACCATGCTCGGGATGGTCGTCGGAGTGCTCGCGGCGGCGTGCACCGCCCTCGCCGCGCGGTCGGCCACCGTGCCAGGCGCTCGCCAGCTGTGGATCGGAGCTCTCGCGGGGACGGCGGCGAGCTGGGTGGTGCTGTCCTGGATGGACCTTCCGCGGTCCGGCGTGCTGGCCGCCGTGGCCGCGGTCCTCTCGTTGGGGGACACCGCCGCGGGCCTGCGGTGGAGCCTGCGCTCCTCCTGACCGGAGAGCTCAGCCCCTCGGCTCGGCTGCCTGTTGCTGCGCCAGTGCGGCCAGCAGCTCGCGCTCGCGGGCCGCGCTCATCCCCGCGCGGCGAGGGCGCTCCAGCCCCTGCTCGCACTCCCAGGCCAGCAGGTCGCGGACCACCTCCTCGCGCGAACGGTTCCGCAACCCGGCGGCGGCCCCTGCGGCACCGCTGCGAGTTGCGAAGCCCTGCCAGTCGGGGTCGGCCACCCACATGGTCAGCGACTCCTCGCCCATGAAGTCGTTCACTCCCCGGGCCACCAGCCACTCCGGGTCCGCGGCGACGACGTCGCCGCGGTGGCCGCCGATGCGGCGGCAGAGCTCGAGCCACTGGGAGAACGGCAGGTCCGGTCCGAGCGCGTTGTAGGTCCCGGTGGTGCCTCGCTCGGCGCAGTCCAGCAGCCAGGCGGCCAGGTCCCGCACGTCGACCACCTGGGTCGGGCCGCACGGGACGTCGGGCACCAGCATGGGCTCGCTCGGCCTGGCCGCCGCCCGGGCCACCCACGCGCCGGCGCGGTCGCTGGGGTCGCCGGGTCCGCCGATCAGCCCGGCGCGGGCCACGAGCAGGCGGTCACCGACGGCGTCGCGACAGAGCTGCTCGCAGGCGACCTTGGCCTCGCCGTAGAGCTCACGCCCGACCTCGTCCTGCTCGGCGGGCGGCAGCAGGGCGGCGGACTCGTCCGCGCCGATCTCGGCATGGGAGGCGTACGCGCTGCTCGACGACACGTAGGACCAGTGCTCGGCGTCCTGGGCCAGGGCCTGCAGGGCGGAGCGGACGAAGCCTGGCTGCCAGGAGACGTCGACCACCTCGTCCCACTCCTGATCCCGCACCTCGTCATACGCGTCGGGGGTGCGCCGGTCGGCGACCACGAGCTTCGCGCCATCCGCCGTCGGCCCGCTCTCACCCCGGGCCAGGCAGGTGACGTCGTGCCCTCGGGCCACCGCCTGGCGCGCCACCTCCCGACCGAGCCAGGCGGTGCCACCGAGGACGAGGATGCGGAGCGTCGACATGGGCACACCCGACACCGATTCGAGTGGTGCGTCCAGACGTGTTCGCCGACGGCACAGCACGGACCGGCCGGCGACGGTCTAGGAGCCTGATCCCTCCGGTCGTCACTCGCCCGGATAGGACCCCAGGCTCCACGCGTTCCCCTCCGGGTCGCGCACGGTGCTGCCCCGGCCGCCGTAGGGCATGTCCGCCGGCTCGCGCTCGGACGTGAAGCCGTGGGCCAGGGCCTGCTCGTGCACGCGGTCGACGTCGGCGTCGGTGTCGACGACCAGGTAGGCCATCGCGACGCCCACCTCGGTGTCGTTCTCCGCGCTGCCGAACATGATCCCGCCGCCACCGGGCCAGTCCATCTGCGCGTGCAGGACGCGCTGCGGGTCGTCCGGCGCCTGGTAGGTGCCCGCGGCGCAGAATCCGAGGCCGTCGGCGAGGAAGCGCAGCGCGGCCGGGGCGTCGCGGTAGCGCAGGGAGAGGAACAACCGGGTCCTGGGTTCGCTGCTCATGCCGAGCATGCTGCGCGCGCTGCGTCGCCCGTGTCTTGGAGGAATGGGACCTCGGCGCGCAGGTAGGTCGTGGGGGAGTAGCCGGCCAGCTCGCGCCACTCGCGGCTCAGGTGCGCCTGGTCTGCGTAACCGGCGGTGGCAGCGACGTCGGCCAGCTTCCCGCCCGCGTGGAGCAGCTGGCGCGAGCGGTCGAACCGGAGCACCCGGGCGGCCTGCTTCGGTCCGAGCCCGAACTCCGCCTGGAACCGCCGACCGAGGTGTCGCCGGCCCCAGCCCACCGCCGCAGCCACGTCCTCCACCCGGGCGGTGCCGCGCGAGGCGGACAGCAGGTGCCAGGCGTGGACCAGCTCGGGAGCCGTCCCGGATCCACGTCCAAGGGTGAGCACCGAGCGCAATGAGGCGTCCAGCAGCCGCACGCGCTCGCCGTCCGCGGCGCTCGCGAGTTCCTCGAGCGGCAGCGGCAGCACATCCGCCAGGTCGACGACCTGCCGCGCCAGCGCACCGGCGGGCAGCCCGAGCAGCGCTCGCGCGCCGAGCGGCGTCAGCCCGAGCTGGATGCCGTGCTGCCGGCCGTCGTGGTGGATGTGCGCGGGCTGGGTGTGCAACCCGGACACCATCGACCACAGCCGTGCGCGTTCCTGCGGCCGGTCGGCCCAGGCGAGGTCCACCGGATCGTCGAAGGACAGAACCAGCGTGAGCGTCCCGGACGGCAGGCCGTGATGGATGCCCGGCGCGCTCCGATGCCGGTAGGTCACGTAGTCCGAGACGTACGGCCGCAGCACCGGGTGCGGACGGTGGACGCGCGAGCCCGGGTCCATGGATCGGGAGCGTACGACCGTCCGGACCGTCGTCACCAGGCGTCGCCCGCGCGGTCCTCGCAGGTCACGTCCACCGACAGGTCAGCGTCGCCGAACCGGACGAGCCGGGAGACGGTGCTGGCATGGCCGGTGATCCGCTCGTTCTCGAGCACGAGCACGAGCACGTGCGCGCCGCCGTCGGCGTGATCGGCGCCGCCGTCGGTGAAACGGTCGCCGAAGGCGCGAGCCCAGAGGGTGCGCAGGGCGGTCCGCGACCCAGCATCCAGCTGGTCGCTCTGCAGCACGACGGTCTCCATGGCTGCCACCGCAGGGATCAGAAGGGAGGCGGCCCGTCGGCCTCGCCGGTACCCCAGCCGTGCCCGATCTCGGGCAGGAGTCGGTGGGGTTCTCTCCGGTATTCGTGCCCGGAGTGGGTGATCGTCCGGTGGCTGCCGTCGTGGTCTCTGATGACGTCGAGGTGCCGGTGCGTCTTGAGCTGGTGGGTGGTCTTGCACTCGGGGTGCAGGTTGTCCCCGCTGGTCGGCCCGCCCGCCGGCTTGGACTGTGGATCGTGCGGGTCTGGGGGTGGTCGCCATTCGTCGAGGTGGTCGTCCTCGGCCCACGCGACGGGTGCATCGCACCACGGGGACACGCAGGTGGGCTTGGTGGCGATCAGCCAGTCCCGGATCGCCGCGGTCGGCTTGTACCGCTGCACGCTCAACGTCTGCCCGGCCTTGTCGACGACCGCCACCAGCCAGGACTTCGCGGCGGCGACAAGGTCGCGCAGCACCGGCGCCGGGACGGTGCCGTAGCCGCGCAGCTCGCCCGGGTCGTTGGCCAGGCCGAGCGCGGTCTGCAGGGACACCACGGTGACCGGCAGCACCTCCCGCTCCTTCGCGACCAGGGGTGCGCCGTCGTGCGCGGCCA
>JBQCHF010000020.1:0-12358 GCA_051954955.1 Motilibacteraceae bacterium | reverse complement strand
GGTCGCCGTCACCCCGGTCCCCGGGCTGGCGTCGTCGCGTCCGCTCCGCCCCGCCACCGAGCCGCGGAACCCGGCGGCCGCCCGTTCGCTGGCCGGGCTCGGGCAGCTGCCGGCGCACGCCCTGCCGCAGCTGCTCGTCGAGGCCGCGCGGGCCATGAGCCACGGCCTCACCATCGCCGACGCCGCCCTCCCGGACCTGCCGCTGGTGTGGTGCAACGACGCCTTCCTGCGGCTCACCGGCTACAGCGAGGCCGAGGTGCTGGGCCGCAACTGCCGGTTCATGCAGGCCCCCGACACCGATCCTGAAGCTCTGGCGCGGGTGCGGGACGGGCTGGCCGGCGGTCGCGAGACGCTCGTTCGGCTGCTCAACCAGCGTCCCGACGGCCAGCGCTGGTGGAACGAGCTGTCCATCACTCCGGTGGTCGACGAGCAGGGGTTGGTCACCCACTACCTCGGGATCCAGCGCGATGTCACCGCCCGGGTCGAGGCGGAGGAGCGTGCCCGGTTCTTGGCCCACCACGACCCGCTCACCGGGCTGCTCAACCGGACCGGCCTCCGGGCGGCCCTGGAGCGGTCCTCGGACCGCCCGGGAGCCCACCCCACGGTGCTGTTCGCCGACGTCGACGGGTTCAAGTCCATCAACGACCGCTTCGGCCACGCCGCGGGCGACGCCGTGCTCGCCGACGTCGCGCGCCGGCTGGCCTCCTGCGTCGGGCCGGACGACGTGCTGGCGCGGTTGGGTGGCGACGAGTTCGTGCTGCTGCTCGCGGCCGAGGGGCCCGCAGCCTCGGTCTCCGGAGTACGGGTGGCGGCGAGCATCGCCGCGGCGATGACCGAGCCGGTGGAGGCGCTGGACGCGCGCGTGCCGGTGTCGGTGAGCGTCGGCTGGGCCAGCCGCGAGGACGCCGAGGACGCCGACACCCTGCTGCGTCGGGCCGACGCGGACATGTACGTCCGCAAGGGGATCGCGCCGGTCCTGCCGGCCTGAGCCCGAGCCAGCCCGAGCCGGCCGGACCGGCGCCGGCGCTCAGTCGCCCTTCACGTTGACCACCTGACGCAGGACGTGGCGGACCTCGACCAGGTCCGCCGCGTCCGCCATCACCTGGTCGATGTCCTTGTAGGCCGCGGGGATCTCGTCCAGGAACGCATCGGTGTCGCGGTACTCGATGCCGGACATCGCCTCCCGCAGCTGCTGGCGGGTGAAGGTCTTGCGTGCCCTGGTGCGGGAGTAGCGCCGGCCGGCGCCGTGCGGCGACGAGCGCAGCGAGACCGGCTCGCCCCGGCCGACCACCACGTAGCTAGCGGTGCCCATGGACCCGGGGATGAGCCCTGGCTGGCCCTCGCGGGCCTCGATCGCGCCCTTGCGAGAGACCCACAGCCGACGGCCGAAGTGCTCCTCGGACTGGGTGAAGTTGTGGTGGCAGTTGATCCGCTCGAGCTCGCCGACGTCGCGGCCGGCCCACTGCGACAGGCAGTCCAGCAGCCGGTCCATCATCTCCTCGCGGTTGAGCAGGGCGAAGCGCTGCGCCCAGTGCAGGTCGCGCAGGTAGGCCTCGAACTCGTCGGTGTCCTCCACCAGGTAGGCGAGGTCCGGGTCCGGCAGGCTGATGTGCCACCGCCGGCACAGGGACTGGGCGACGGCGATGTGCCGCTGCGCCAGGCGGTTGCCGATCCCGCGCGAGCCCGAGTGCAGGAAGGCCCACACCCGGTCCCGCTCGTCGACGGTGACTTCGATGAAGTGGTTGCCCGAGCCCAGCGAGCCCAGCTGCAGCCGCCAGTTGGGCGCCACCGCGTCGTAGTCGACGCCGGCCAGCTCCTCCAGCTCGCCGACCCGCGCCTTGGCCGACGCGGTCAGGTCGGTGTTGTAGCTGCCGGCCGACAGCGGCACCGCGCGCTCGATCGCCTCGCGCAGGTGGCGCAGGTCACGGCCGGCCTGCACGGTGTCGGTGAGGTCGCGGCGCTCCAGCCCGGTGAGCACGGCGATCATGCCGCAGCCGATGTCGACGCCGACGGCGGCCGGGATGATCGCCCGCTCAGTGGGGATCACCGAGCCCACGGTGGCGCCCTTGCCCAGGTGCGCGTCGGGCATCAGCGCCAGGTGCGGCTGCACGAACGGCAGCGAGGCGGTGCGCGCCGCCTGCTCGAGCGTGTCCGGCTCGATGTCGCTGGCCCAGCTCCAGAGCCGCTCGCCGAGACGCTGCTTCGGCATCGGTTCGCCGCACCCCTCTCCCACGTCTGCTCGTGCGACTGCGGCCCCGACCGGCAGATGGTCGGGCACCGTCGACGAGCCTGCCCGTTGCCTCGGCGACGGCTCAACCGCATATCCACAGGTCGTCTACGACACCGCGTAGGACACAGCGGTCCGCAAGCCGCCCAGCGACCGGGCCCTACCCCGACGCCCACTCCGCCGCGTGGTGGCCGACCACCAGCAGCCCGAGCAGCCGGACCTGCAGCCCGACCGCGCCCGAGCGGGCCCGCCGCCAGAGCCGGCAGTCCTCCGGCCGCGCCGCACCGGCGCCCCGGGGCACCAGCAGCGCGACCTCCGGGACGCCGACGGCGTCGAGCAGGGCCAGCAGCGCCCGGTCCTCGGCGTCCTCGTCGCAGGCGGCAGGCGTGCGGTCCCGCAACGGCACCACCAGCCGGAGCCGGCCGCGGTCCAGCAGCGCCGCCCACAGGCTGCCCTCGGCCGCGGCACCCAGCCGCGGCCGCACCGCCGAGGCCAGATCGTGGACGAGCTGCTGCGGAGGCATCCCCGCGGGCAGGGTCGGTGCGATGGGGCTGGGCGAGGGGTGCGGCTGCGGCGTCACCCCACCACGCTGCTCCCGCCGGCGAGGTTCCTGCCGGCCGGTCGCCGGCTGCTGTGGACGGTGCGCGGGCAGGTGCGTCGGGCTGGGGACGACGGCGGCGTAGCGTGCCGGCGATGCCCGAGCACCATCCAGAGCCGCTGCGCCCCGAGGGCGCCCCGCCCCTCGCGCAGCTGCCACCGCCCTCGCCTGAGGTGGTCGCCCGCCTGCGGGCGGCCGGGTGCGTCTTCGCCGAGAAGGAGGCGCAGCTGCTGCAGCAGGCGGCGGCGGACCAGGACCAGCTCGACGCCCTGGTCCGGCGCCGCGTCGAGGGATCTCCGCTCGAGCATGTCGTCGGGTGGGCGGAGTTCTGCGGCCTGCGGATCCTGCTGGACTCTGGCGTGTTCGTGCCCCGCCCGCGCACCGAGCTGATGGCCCGCTGCGCGGTCGACCGCGCGGTCCGCTGTGCCGGCGGAGCGGCCCCCGTGGTGGTCGATCTCTGCTGCGGGTCGGGGGCCGTGGCGGCGGCCGTCCTGGCCGCGGTGCCCGACGCCGTCGTCCACGCCGCCGACGTCGACCCGGCGGCGGTCCGGTGCGCCCGGCGCAACCTGCCGGGCCGGCCCGTGCACGAGGGCGACCTGTTCGACGCACTGCCGCCGACGCTGCGCGGCACGATCGACGTGCTCGCCGCCAACGTCCCCTACGTCCCGACCGACCAGCTCGCCTTCCTTCCCGTCGAGGCGCGCGACCACGAGCCGCGGGTGGCGCTGGACGGCGGCCCCGACGGGCTGACCCTCCTGCGCCGGGTGGCGGCGGGGGCGGTCCGGTGGCTGCGACCGGGCGGCCACGTGCTGGTGGAGGTCAGCGCCCGCCAGGTCTCCGACGCGCGGTCGGAGCTCGCGGCCGCGGGCCTCGAGCCCGAGCTGGTCGAGGACGACGAGCTGGACGCGCGGGTCCTCCTGGGCCAGCGGCCGCTGATCGGAAGCGGCCGTCCCGGCTGACGCGCACGCCGCGGCGGGGCATCGTCGCAGACGGCGACGGTGCCGAGGCGAGCGCGCGAGGGGGAACCATGGCCGACGTCTACCGCTACCCGCACGGAGCGCCGTGCTGGTCCGAGCTCACCACCCCCGCCCCCGATGCGGCCGAGGAGTTCTACGGCGAGCTGTTCGGCTGGGAGTTCGAGCACACCGGGGTGGGCGGCTACGTGCTGTGCCTGCTCGACGGCTCGCCCGTCGCCGGCATCGCCCCGCAGCCGGCCTCCTCGGCGGGCACGCCCCCGTTCTGGGTGACCTACCTGTGCGCCGACGACGCCGACGACGTCGCCGAGCGGATCAAGCAGCACCAGGGGGACGTCCTCGCCGGCCCGGTCGACGTCGGCGCGCCGGGCGGCACGCAGCAGGGCCGGATGCTGATGGCGCGGGACCCGGCGGGGGCGGTCTTCGGCGTGTGGCAGCCGCGGGCGCTGGCCGGTGCGGGGGTGCGCGACGTGCACGGCGCCCCCGCCTGGGCCGAGCTGCTGACGCCGGACCCGGAGCGCGCGGCCGCCTTCTACGCGGACGTGCTCGAGCTGGCGGTGCGCGAGGAGGACATCGGCATGGCGCAGCCCTACCGGCTCCTGCTCGCCCATGGCCGGATGGTGGCCGGGGTCATGCTGACTCCGCCCGCGGTGCCGGCCGAGGCGCCGCCGTACTGGCTGGTGTACGTCTCCGTCCGCGACGCCGACGACGCGGCCGACCGGCTGGGGGCCCTCGGCGGCCAGGTGCTCGCCGGTCCCACGCCGTCCTCCTGGGGCACCTGGACGGTGGCGGCCGACCCGCAGGGTGCGGTCCTTGCACTGCTGGCCCCGCCGGGCTGAGGGCCCCCGCCGCAGCGTCGGCGCAGGCCCTAGGGTTCGACCATGACGGACGGGCCGGTCACCTATCTCATCGTCGACGGCGAGAACATCGATGCCACCCTGGGCGTCAGCGTGCTCGGGCGCCGGCCCAACCCCGAGGAGCGTCCGCGCTGGGACCGGGTGCGGGACTTCGTCGGCGAGCTGTGGGACCAGCCGGTCCGGCCGCTGTTCTTCCTCAACGCCTCGTCCGGCTCGATGCCGATGTCGTTCGTGCAGGCTCTGCTCGCCCTGGACTACCGCCCCATCCCGCTGGCCGGCTCGGCCAGCGAGAAGGTCGTGGACATCGGCATCCAGCGCACCCTCGATGCCATCGCCGAGCGTGAGGGCGACGTCGTGCTGGTCAGCCACGACGGCGACTTCCTGCCGCAGATGACCAAGCTCGTGGGGGAGGGGCGCCGGGTCGGCCTGCTCGGCTTCCGCGAGTTCGTCAACAGCCGGTTCACCGAGCTGTCCGGGCTGGGCCTGCGCCTGCTGGACCTCGAGGACGACGTCGCGGCGTTCAACAGCCCGCTGCCGCGCGTGCGCGTCATCCCGCTCGAGTCCTTCGACCCGGTCCGCTACCTCTGAGCCGGACGTCCCGGTCCGCCCTGCGTGTGCGGCCGGGAGGGCCGGCGGGCACGATGACCCGGTGACGCAGGAGGACACCGCGACGAATCAGCCGGCCCGCCCGGGCACCCGGCCGGACGACGACTACCAGCCCGACCCGCAGCGGTGGAAGGCCCTCGGCGTCTGCCTGGTGGCCGGGTTCATGTCCCTGCTCGACGTGAGCATCGTCAACGTCGCGCTGCCCTCCATCCGCGACGGGCTGCACGCCTCGGCCAGCGACCTGCAGTGGGTGGTGTCCGGCTACGCCCTCGCCTTCGGGCTGGTGCTCGTCCCGGCCGGCCGGCTCGGCGACGCCCGCGGCCGGCGCACCGTCTTCATCGTCGGGGTCGCGCTGTTCACCCTGGCCAGCGCCGCCTGCGGGCTGGCGGTCGGCCCGGTCATGCTCGCCATCGCCCGGCTCGCCCAGGGCGTCGGCGGCGGCCTGATCAACCCGCAGACCTCCGGCTTCATCCAGGAGCTGTTCCGCGGGGCCGAGCGGGGCAAGGCCTTCGGCATCCTGGGCGCCACCATCGGGCTGTCCACCGCGGTCGGGCCGCTGGCCGGCGGTGGGCTGATCGCCGCCTTCGGCACCGCCGAGGGCTGGCGGGCGGTGTTCTTCGTCAACGTCCCGGTCGGCGTGGTGGCCGTGCTCCTGGCCCGCCGGCTGCTCCCGCGCGGCGGTGACCCGTCCCGGCACCAGAGCCTGGACCCGGTCGGCGTCGTGCTGCTGGGCCTCGGCGTGCTGGCCCTGCTGCTGCCGCTGGTGGAGGAGCAGACCTGGAAGGGCTCGGCCAAGTGGCTGCTGGTGCCCGTCGCGGTCGTGCTGCTGGCCGCCTTCGCCCTGTGGGAACGGGCGTACAAGCGCCGCGGGCAGACGCCGATGGTGGACGTCACCCTGTTCACCGAGCGGTCCTACACCGCCGGCTCCGGCATCGCGCTGGTCTACTTCGCCGGGTTCACCGCGATCTTCTTCGTGCTGGCGCTGTTCCTGCAGTCCGGCCGCTCGTACTCCGCCTGGGAGTCGGGCCTGGCGGTCACCCCGTTCGCGCTGGGCAGCGCCGTGGCGGCGGCGCTGGCCGGGCGGGTCGTCACCCGGCTCGGGCGCCCGCTGGTGGCCGGCGGGCTGGTCGCTGTGGCGGTCGGGCTGGTGCTCACCGACGTCGCCATCGCGCTGGTCGACGGCCGCAGCGTGGGCTTCTGGACAGCGCTGCCGCTGCTGCTGGCCGGCATCGGCTCCGGCGCGGTCATCAGCCCCAACATCACCCTCACGCTCTCGGAGGTGCCGGTCCGGATGGCCGGCAGCGCCGGCGGCGTGCTGCAGACCGCGCAGCGGGTCGGCTCGGCCGTCGGCATCGCCGCGGTCGGCTCGGTGTTCTTCGCCCACCTGTCCGCCACTCGCGGGGACTGGGGGAGCGCCACCGGCGTGGCCTTGCGGCTGTGCACCGCCGGGGTGCTGCTGGCCACCGTGCTCGCCGTCGTCGACGTCGTCGGGCAGCGCCGCCAGGACCGCCAGGACCGTCGCACGGGGCAGGCCGCCGTGCGTTCCTCGTGAGCGCCAGCCGCTGGGGCGCGCTCGCCGGCCCGGACGGGGGCGAGAGCGAGCAGGAGCGGGCGGCGCGCTACGCCGCGCGCTTCGCCGAGCTGGCCGCCTCCGGCGCCGACGTGCACGGCGAGGCCCGCTACGTGGCGTCCCTGGTCCCCGCCGGCGCCCGGGTCCTCGACGCGGGCTGCGGGACGGGCCGGGTGGCGATCCGGCTGGCCGAGCTCGGCTACGACGTCGTCGGCGTCGACCTCGACGCAGCGATGCTCGCCCAGGCGCGCTCCGCGGCCCCGCACCTGCCGTGGGTGCACGCGGACCTCGGGTCGCTCGGCCTCGTCGACCAAGGGCAGCCGCCGTTCGCCCTCGTCGTCGCGGCCGGCAACGTCGTGCCGCTCGTCGCTCCCGGCAGCGAGGCTGATGTGGTGGCTGCCCTGGCCCGGCACCTGCGCCCCGGTGGGCTGCTGGTGACCGGCTTCGGCCTCGACGCCGAGCACCTGCCCACCGGGGTGCCGCCGGTGGCGCTCGCCGACTACGACACCTGGTGCGCCCGGGCCGGGCTGCAGCTCGAGCGGCGCCACGCGGGGTGGGACGGCGAGCCGTTCCCGGTCGAGCAGGGCGGCTCGGCCGGTCGAAGCGAGGCTCCGGGCTACGCGGTGAGCGTCCACCGCCGCGCCAGCTGAGCCGCCCGTTCCCGGTCCCCCCACCCGCCCCGGCCACCGGCCGAGCGCGCGGGAATACCGATTTGCCGATCGGTGGTTGGGGGTGGATGCTTGCGCCAAGCAAGTAGTGGCCGATGAGGGTCCGCGACACCGCCGTCGCGAAACGGCCACCACGGCGTCGCCGCCGACACCAGATCCGACCGCTCCGGGAGCCCGCTTCTTGACCGCCACCGACGCGCGCCTGCACGGGCCCGCGACGAACCCCCCGCCGGGCGTCTCCGGAGCCGCGGCGGTCGGGCGCAGCATGTCCGGGCTGTTCCGCCTCACCAACAAGATGAAGGCGCACCTGGCATCCACCGGACAGGTCGACTGGACGCTGTTCCCGCTGCTGGTCAGGCTCGAGGAGCACGGTGAGCTGCGGGTGTCGGCGCTGGCCGAGAGCGTGCACGCCGACATCTCCACCGTCAGCCGGCACGTCGCCGCGCTGGTGGAGCTGGGCTGGGTGGAGAAGCGGCGCGACCCGGACGACGGCCGCGCCAGCACCCTGGCCATCACCGAGGAGGGGCTCGCCGCGGTCCGGCGCAACCGGAACCAGCGCGACGCGATGATCGCCGAGGTCGTCGCGGACTGGGACCCCGCCGACGTCGACCGCCTGGCCGCCCTGCTCGCCCGCCTGGTGGACGGGATGACCGAGCAGATCACGGCCCAGCACAAGCTCGTCGAGACAGCTCGCCCGGACAGGGCGCGCACCGCATCGTCCACCGAGACGCCCGACGCCAGCACGCCCGACGCGAACGAGGAGAAGTAAGTGAGCACGAGCAGTACCGCCGCCGGGCAGGCGCCCGCGGTGCCGTCGGGCGCGCCCAGCCTGAGCCACCGGCAGATCGTCACGATCCTGTCCGGGCTCATGATGGGCATGTTCCTGGCGGCCCTGGACCAGACCATCGTCGCCAGCGCCATCCGCACCATCGGCGACGACCTGCACGGACTGTCCGTGCAGGCGTGGGTGACCACCGCCTACCTCATCACCTCCACGATCACCACGCCGCTCTACGGCAAGCTCAGCGACATCTACGGGCGCAAGCCGTTCTTCCTGGGCGCCATCTCGATCTTCATCGTCGGTTCGGCGCTGTGCTCGTTCTCGACGTCGATGTACATGCTCGCGTTCTTCCGGGCCCTCCAGGGCCTGGGCGCGGGCGGTCTGTTCACGCTGGCGCTGGCGATCATCGGCGACATCGTCTCCCCGCGCGAGCGGGCCAAGTACCAGGGCTACTTCCTGGCGGTCTTCGGCACCTCGAGCGTGCTGGGCCCGGTGATCGGCGGCTTCTTCGCCGGCGCGAGCACCATCCTCGGCATCACCGGTTGGCGCTGGGTCTTCCTGGTCAACGTGCCGATCGGCCTGGTCGCGCTCCTCGTGGTCGTGAAGACGCTGCACGTCCCGCACACCCGCCGGGACCACCGGATCGACTGGAGCGGAGCCGCCGCCCTGAGCATCGGCGTGGTGCCGTTCCTGCTGCTGGCCGAGCAGGGCCACGAGTGGGGCTGGGGCTCGGCCCGCTCGATCGTCTGCTACGTGGTCGGCCTGGCCGGCCTGGCGGCCTTCGTCTGGTTCGAGAGCCGTATCGGCGACGAGGCACTCATCCCGCTGCGCTTCTTCAAGAACCGCACCTTCTCGATGACCTCGGTCATCGGGCTGGTGGTCGGCATGGGCATGTTCGGCGGGCTGGCGGCGCTGCCGCTCTACCTGCAGATCGTGCGCGGTCTGGACCCGACCCAGTCCGGCCTGATGCTGCTGCCGCTCACTGCGGGGATCATGGTCGGCTCGATCATCTCCGGCCAGCTCATCAGCAAGACCGGCCGCTACAAGGTCTTCCCGATCATCGGCAGCCTGCTCATGGTGGGTGGCATGCTCCTGCTGAACCAGGTGCACTACGACACCCCGTTCTGGCAGACCGGCGTCTACATGGCGGTGTTCGGCCTCGGGCTGGGCAACGTGATGCAGCCGATCACCCTCGCGGTGCAGAACGCGATGCCGCCGCAGGACATCGGCGTGGCGACGTCGTCTGCAACGTTCTTCCGACAGATGGGCGGGACGCTGGGCACCGCGGTGTTCCTGTCGATCCTGTTCTCCACGGTCACCGGCAACATCAAGTCCGCGTTCGCCTCGATCGCGCCGACCCCGGCGTTCCAGCAGGCGCTGAACGACCCGGCGGTGGCCTCGGACCCGCACAACGCGCCGATCGTGCAGGCGATCAAGAGCGGGCAGGCGCTGGCCGGCGGGGCGAACGTGAACGACACCTCGTTCCTGGAGAAGCTCGACCCGCGCCTCGCGCTGCCGTTCCGGGTGGGCTTTTCGGACTCGATGGACCTGGTGTTCCTCATCGGGGCGTTCGTGATCGTGGTCGGCTTCGTGCTCCTGCTGTTCCTGCCCGAGCTGCCGCTGCGCACCAGGGCCGGCGTCGACGCCCAGCGCGACGAGCGCGAGCAGGCGCAGGCCGCGGCACGCGATGCAGCCGTGGCCGAGCCGGGCACCCTCCCTGCGGAGGTGCTGGACCGTCGCTGACGGCCGAAGGCCGCAGGACCATGCGGGCCCTGCTGCTCCCCGACCCGGGAGCGGCAGGGCCCGCGCCGTCGTTGGCGAGGTGGCGGCTGCTGCTCGCACACGTGCCCAGCGACACCGTGGCGGTCTGCGGGCCGAGGGGTTGGGCTGCACGGGCTGGGGGAATCCCGGCGGCCATGGCCTTCCTGCGCACCAAGCCGATCGAGGACGTCATCGCCCAGGCGGACGACGAGGGACCCGAGGGCACCCCGAGGCTGCGCAAACGGCTCGGCCCGGTCGACCTCATGGGGTTCGGCATCGGGATCGTCATCGGCACCGGCATCTTCACCCTCACCGGCATCGAGGCCCGCGACCACGCCGGGCCCGCGGTGATCGTCTCGTTCCTCATCGCCGGCGTGGTCAGCCTGCTGGCCGCGCTGTGCTACGCCGAGCTGGCCTCCAGCGTGCCGACCGCCGGCAGCGCCTACACCTACGCCTACGCCACCCTCGGCGAGCCGGTCGCCTGGATCATCGGCTGGGACCTGGTGCTCGAGTTCGCCCTGGGCGCCTCGGTGGTCGCCCGCGGCTGGTCCGGGTACCTGGCCAACCTGTTCGACCTGCCGAGCCGCTGGTTCGGCGAGGAGGGCAGCGTGGTCAACATCGGGGCGATCGCCATCGTGCTGGTGCTCGGGGTCGTGGCCACGGTCGGCATCCGGCAGTCCTCACGGGTCACCAACGTCCTGGTGCTGGTCAAGGTAGCCATCTGCGTGTTCGTCGTCATCGCCGGGCTGTTCTTCATCCGGGGCGCCAACCTCACCCCGTTCGTCCCGGCGCCGAGGCAGTCCGAGGCGGCCTCCGGCGGGGCGCAGCCGCTGATCCAGGCGGTGGCCGGCATCGCGCCGTCGGCGTTCGGGGTCGCGGGCATCCTCACCGCCGCGGCGGTGGTGTTCTTCGCCTACACCGGCTTCGAGGCGGTGGCGAACCTGGGGGAGGAGACCCGCCGCCCGTCGCGCGACCTGCCGCTGGGGCTGCTCGGCACGCTGGGCATCTCCACCCTGCTCTACGCGCTGGTCTCGTTCGTCGTCGTCGGGATGGTCGACTACCGGCAGATCGACCGCGGCGCGCCCATCGCCTCGGCCTTCGACGCCGTGGGCGCGCCCTGGGCCGCGACCCTGGTCTCGATCGCGGCGGTGGCCGGGCTGACCTCGGTCATCCTCGTCGACCTGGTGGCCATGGGCCGGATCGGCTTCGCGATGGGCCGCGACCGGCTGCTGCCCGCGGCCGTCGGCGCCGTGCACCCGCGGTTCGGGACCCCCTGGGTCACCACCATCATCACCACCGTCCTCGTGGCCCTGCTGGCCGGCTTCGTGCCGCTGGCGACGCTGGCCAACCTGGTCAGCATCGGCACGCTGTTCGCCTTCGTGCTGGTCTCGGTGGCGGTGCCGATCCTGCGCCGCACCCGGCCCGAGCTGCGCCGCCCGTTCCGGGTGCCGTTCTCGCCGGTCATCCCGGTCCTGTCGGCGCTGGCCTGCCTCTACCTCATGCTCAACCTGAGCCTGGACACCTGGCTCCGGTTCGTCATCTGGCTGGTCATCGGGCTGGTCGTCTACGCCTTCTACGGCCGCCGGCACGCGCGGCTGGCCGAGCGGGAGGCGGACGGCGACGAGGTGGGCGCGGACCTGCGCGGCAGCCGCTCGCGCACCGCCGGGTAGCCCTCGGTACGGTCCTGCCCCGTGACCGTTCCGACCCTGGGCCGGCTCCAGGCCCGCCCCGCACTGGACGCGCCCGACCTGCTCGCCGACCCGGTGGCGCAGGCCCTGCGCGCCGACGCCGCGCTGGCCGCCCAGGTGGCGGTGGCGCCCATCGACGCCGACCTGGCCGACACCGCCGCCTTCTGCCAGGCCTACGACGTCGGGCTCGAGGTCTCGGCCAACTGCCTGGTGGTGCAGGCCAAGCGCGAGGAGCGGACCTGGCACGCCGCCTGCCTGGTGCTGGCCACGACCCGCGCCGACGTCAACGGGCTGGTCCGCAAGCACCTGGACGCCCGCAAGGCCTCGTTCGCCCCGATGGACCTCGCCGTGCAGCTCACCGGCATGGAGTACGGCGGCATCACCCCGGTCGGGCTGCCGGCCGGCTGGGCGGTGCTGGTGGACGCGGCCGTGGCTGTCGCCGGTCCGGTCGTCGTCGGCAGCGGCCTGCGCCGCAGCAAGCTCGTGCTGCCCGGCGCCGCGCTGGCCGCGCTGCCGGCCGCCACCGTCCTCGACGGCCTCGGCGTGCCGGTCGGCTGAGTCGCAGGCCTCGGACCGCGTCCCGAGCCGGCCGGCCGCCCCCGCGATATGGCCGCCGCCCCCGCGCAAT
>JBQCHF010000019.1:0-12488 GCA_051954955.1 Motilibacteraceae bacterium | reverse complement strand
CGAGCCCTGACCAGCACTGACGAGCCCTGACCAGCACTGACGAGCCCTGACCAGCACTGACGAGCCCTGACCAGCACTGACCAGCACCGACGAAGCCGGCTGGTCGGGCGTCACGGACAGCACGAAGGCCCCGCCTCCCGTGAGGGAGGCGGGGCCTTCGGTCGTGCTGCGGTGGTGCGGGGCGGCTCAGCGCTCGTCGTCGGGCGCGGTGGCCGGTATGCCGCCGAGTCGCTCGGTCTGGTCCTGGATGTCGGCCGCGACCTTCCGCAGCCCGTCCTCGTACTGGCGGGCGTGGTGGGCGCAGAAGAGCAGCTCACCGCCGCTGGCGAGCAGGACCCGCACGTAGGCCTGGGCGCCGCAGCGGTCGCAACGGTCCTGCGCGGTCAGCTCGGGCGTCGGCGCAAGGGCAGTGGTCACAGTCCCTCTTCTCGGGCCCGGGGTGGCGGGCCTGTCGTCCTCGTTGCCTCATCCTGCGGTTCGGTCGTCGTTCTGTTCGTCCAGGTGATGTACCCGGTCCAACAGTCAACCAGCCCTCCGACGTTCCCGCCGGGCGGCGCGAACCAGGTTCGCTCTGCGCGTAGTGCTCCCGACCGGCCACTCCCCGCGCATCCGGTCGTGCCGGCAGTGCAGCACGAGCGGGGTCACGGGCGGTGGCGGCGCGCCGCCGCACCGTCACGGGTCACCCGGGAGGAGGGCCGGCCGAGCGTCGCCAGAGTGTCGACAGGGAGGCGTCGGCAGCGTCGGGTAGCGTCAGGAAGCCGACCCGACGAGGGTGCCGGCAGCCAGGGGACGGATCAGCCAGGAGTCGAAGGAGCGTCGGTCCGCGTGAGCGCCCAGCCAGCCGAGGTCGCGCAGGTCACCGCCCTGCACGCGCGCAGCGACGGCGAGTTCGAGCCGGACGCCTACACCGCGCGCAACCTGCTCGTGCTCGAGGGGCTCGAGGCCGTCCGCAAGCGCCCTGGCATGTACATCGGGTCCACCGACAGCCGCGGCCTGATGCACTGCATCTGGGAGATCATCGACAACGCGGTCGACGAGGCGCTGGCCGGCTTCTGCACCCGGATCGACGTCGTGCTGCACGCCGACGGGTCGGTGGAGGTCCGCGACGACGGCCGCGGGATCCCGGTCGACGTCGAGCCGCGCACCGGCCTGTCCGGGGTCGAGGTCGTCATGACCAAGCTGCACGCCGGCGGGAAGTTCGGCGGCGGGTCCTACGCCGCCTCCGGCGGCCTGCACGGCGTGGGTGCCTCCGTCGTCAACGCGCTGTCCGCGCGCCTGGACGTCGAGATCGACCGCGGCGGCAAGGTCCACGCCATGAGCTTCCGCCGCGGCGTGCCGGGCAGCTTCGCCGGCGAGGGACCGGACGCGGCGTTCACCGCGGAGTCGGGGCTGCGGGTGGCCGGCAAGGTCAAGAAGGCCGTCACCGGCACCCGGGTGCGCTACTGGGCGGACCGGCAGATCTTCCTCAAGGACGCCACCATCTCGGTGGACGAGCTGCACGCGCGCGCCCGCCAGACCGCGTTCCTGGTGCCGGGGCTGGCCATCCGGGTGCGTGACGAGCGTGCGCAGGCGGGTGGCGACGGCACGCCGGTCGAGACGGTCTTCAAGTTCGACGGCGGCATCGGCGAGTTCTGCGAGTTCCTCGCCCCGGACCAGGCGGTCAGCGACGTCATCCGGCTGCAGGGCGTGGGGCACTTCACCGAGACCGTGCCGATGCTGGACGACCAGGGCCACATGACGCCTACCGAGGTCAGGCGCGAGCTCGGCGTCGACATCGCACTGCGGTGGGGCACCGGCTACGACAGCGAGCTGCGCTCGTTCGTCAACATCATCGCCACCCCCAAAGGCGGCACCCACGTGGCCGGGTTCGAGCGCGGCATCACCGCCGTCGTCAACGACGCGCTCAAGAGCGCCAAGGTGCTGCGCGCCGCCGAGCCGCCGGTGGTGAAGGAGGACGTCCTCGAGGGCCTCACCGCGGTGGTCACCGTGCGCCTGGCCGAGCCGCAGTTCGAGGGCCAGACCAAGGAGGTGCTGGGCACCTCGGCCGCCTCGCGGATCGTCTCCGGGGTGGTCATCAAGGAGCTGGGGGAGTTCCTCAAGAGCCAGAAGCGGGCCGAGAAGGCGGCGGCCCGGGTCATCCTGGACAAGATCGCCGGCGCGGCGCGCACCCGCATCGCCGCCCGCCAGCACAAGGAGCTGCAGCGGCGCAAGAACGCGCTGGAGACCTCCTCGCTGCCGGCCAAGCTGGCCGACTGCCGCAGCGACGACGTCGAGCGCAGCGAACTGTTCATCGTCGAGGGCGACAGCGCCCTGGGCACCGCCAAGCTGGCCCGCAACTCCGAGTTCCAGGCGCTGCTGCCGATCCGCGGCAAGATCCTCAACGTCCAGAAGGCCAGCGCCACGGACATGCTCAAGAACGCCGAGTGCGCCTCGATCATCCAGGTGATCGGCGCCGGCTCGGGCCGCACCTTCGACCTCTCCTCGGCGCGCTACGGCAAGATCGTCCTGATGTCCGACGCCGACGTCGACGGCGCGCACATCCGCACCCTGCTGCTCACCCTGTTCCACCGCACGATGCGCCCGCTGCTGGACGCCGGCCGGGTCTACGCCGCGGTGCCGCCGCTGCACCGGATCGAGCTGGTCCAGCCGCCCAAGGGCATGGACAAGTACGTCTACACCTACTCCGACGCCGAGCTGCACCAGCGCCTGTCCGAGCTGCAGCGCAAGGGCGTGCGCTGGAAGACCCCGCCGCAGCGCTACAAGGGCCTGGGCGAGATGGACGCCGACCAGCTGGCCGAGACCACCATGGACCCGCGCCACCGCACCCTGCGGCGGGTCACCGTGGCCGACGTCGAGGCCGCCGAGCGCGTCTTCGAGCTGCTCATGGGCAACGACGTCGCCCCGCGCAAGGACTTCATCGTGGCCGGCGCCAGCAAGGTCGACCGCGACCGCCTCGACGCCTGAGGCTCCCCTCGCCCCAGCCGCTCCTCGACCCGCTCCGGGCGGTGCGCGGGCTGCTGCTCGGCAGCGGCTCCTGAGCACATGGGGGGTCCAGTGACCCGCCAAGAAGCGGGTCAGGGGTCCCCCACGTGTGCCGGGATCGTGGTTGGCCGGCGCCGACGTCGCCGCCGGGCTCAGACCAGCGACTCCTGCCACTGGCGGTGCAGGGCGGCGTAGCGGCCGCCGGCCTCGGTGAGCTCGTCCGGGGTGCCGTCCTCCACCACGCGTCCCGCATCCAGCACCAGCACCCGGTCGGCGATCTCCACCGTGGACAGGCGGTGGGCGATGACCAGGGCGGTGCGGTCGGCGAGGATCGTGCGCAGGGCGTGCTGCACCAGGCGCTCGCTGGGGATGTCCAGGCTCGAGGTGGCCTCGTCGAGCACCAGCACCGCCGGGTCGGCCAGGAACGCGCGGGCGAAGGACACCAGCTGGCGCTGGCCGGCCGAGAGCCGCCCGCCACGCTTGCGCACGTCGGTGTCGTAGCCCTCCGGCAGCGCGCTGATGAACTCGTGCGCGCCGATCTGCCGGGCCGCGGCCTCCACCTCTGCCCGGGAGGCACCGGGGCGGCCGAAGGCGATGTTGTCGGCCACGGTGCCGGAGAACAGGAAGCTCTCCTGGGTGACGGTGACGATGGCCCGGCGAAGATCGGCCTCGGTGATGTCGTGCAGGTCGACGCCGTCGAGCAGCACCCGCCCCCGCACCGGATCCCACACCCGGGCCAGCAGCCGGGCGATGGTCGTCTTGCCCGCGCCGGTGGCGCCGACCAGCGCCACCGTCTGCCCGGCCGGGACGACGAGGTCGAGGTCGGGCAGCACGACGGCGTCGCGGTAGGCGAAGCGGACGTGGTCGAAGGTGATCTCCCCGCGCGGCTTCTCGATCCGCACCGGCTGCTCCGGCTCGGCCACGCTCGGCGGCTCGTCCAGCACGCCGGCCAGCTTCTCCAGCGCGGCGGTGGCCGACTGGTAGGAGTTGAAGAACTGGCTGAGCTCCTGCAGGGGGTCGAAGAACCGGCGCAGGTAGAGCAGGAAGGCGGTGAGCACGCCCACCTGCAGCCGGCCGTCCAGGACCAGATGGCCGCCGTAGAGCAGCACGATGGCGACGGTGACGTTGCCGACCAGCTTGATGGACGGGCCGTAGATCGCGTTGAGCTGGAACGAGCGCTGGGTGTCCCGGCGGTAGCGGGCGTTGAGCCGGACGAAGTCGCGCTCGCCCAGCCGCTCGCGGCGGAACGCCTGCACCGCGCGGATCCCGTTGCCGGTCTCGACGAACTGCACGATGGTGGCCGCGACCGACTCGCGGGTGGCGCGGTAGGCGCGGGCGGACTGGCGGCGGAACCAGACGGTGAGCGCCACCAGCGGCACGAACGAGAGCAGCCCCACCGTGGCCAGCGCCGGGTCGAGCACCAGCATCGTGGCGCCGATGGTGACGATGGAGAGCACGGCCAGCACGACCGAGTCGACGCCCTCCTCCACGAAGTCGCTGATCGCGTCGACGTCGGAGGTCTGCCGGGAGATCACCCGCCCGGAGGTGTAGGTCTCGTGGAAGGCCTGCGAGAGGCGCTGGAAGTGCGCGAACACGCGGGTGCGCAGGTCCAGCAGCACCGCCTGGCCGATCCGGCCGGTCAGGCGCAGGAAGGCCTCCTGGCTGACGCACTGCACCACC
Source organism: Motilibacteraceae bacterium (assembly GCA_051954955.1). Lineage (GTDB taxonomy): Bacteria > Actinomycetota > Actinomycetes > Motilibacterales > Motilibacteraceae > JBQCHF01. The sequence goes on along the minus strand of JBQCHF010000019.1, from coordinate 7,826 downwards.
GCGGCCAGCGCGAGCAGCCCGACGACGACGAGCAGCGGGGTGAGGTCGCGCCCGCCCTGCGCGGCGCTTCGGAGCAGCGGCGGGATGCCGCGGTCGATGCCCAGGCCCACCAGGTAGGGGGCGGCCAGGGCCGAGAGGTTCTGCACCACGATGAGCACCAGCAGCACGACGAGCGGGCGGCGGTGCGGGCGCAGCAGGCTGCCCAGCAGCCGGCGCGAGCGGGCCCGCAGCAGCAGCGAGGCGCCGGCGCTGACCCGGCCCTGCTCGTCGCCGACGAGATCCTCCGCGCCCTGGGCGCCGGCGGGCTTCGACCCTCGGTCCTTCTGCGAGGTGGTCGTGCTCACCGGGCCACCGCCTCTGAAGCATCCGAGGCCTCCGAGCCGAGCATGGCGGCGTACTCGGGCACCGTGGCCATCAGCTCCGAGTGGGTGCCCACGGCGGCGACCCGGCCGTCGACCAGCAGCGCCACCCGGTCGGCCAGCGCCACGGTGGAGGGTCGGTGCACGACCACCAGCGAGGTGGTGGTGGCCAGCACCCGGGCCAGCGCCTGCTCGACGAGGTGCTCGGTCTCGACGTCGAGGGCCGAGAGCGGGTCGTCGAGCACCAGGACGGCCGGTCTGCCGATGACTGCGCGGGCGAGGGCGAGCCGCTGGCGCTGCCCGCCGGACAGCGAGAGGCCCTGCTCGCCGACCCGGGTGTCCAGCCCCTCGGGCAGGTCGTAGGCGAAGCGTGCCTGGGCCAGGTCGAGCGCCTGCTCGACCTCCTCGTCGGTGGCGTGCGGATGTCCGAGGGTGACGTTGTCGCGCACGCTGGCCGAGAACAGCACCGGGTCCTCGAAGGCGGTGGCCACGGCCAGCCGCAGGGACTGCAGGGTGACCTCGCGCAGGTCGTGGCCGTCCAGCGTGATCCGGCCCGCGGTGGGGTCGGCCAGGCGGGGCAGCAGCATGGCCAGGGTGGTCTTGCCTGAGCCGCTGGCCCCGACCAGGGCCAGGGTCTCGCCGGGGTGGATCTCCAGGTCGACCCCGCGCAGGACCGGCGGGCGAGGGGGAGCGTCGGGCGGGGCCGGGTGGGCGAAGGACACACCCTCGAACCGGACGTGGCCGCGCACCGGGGGCAGGTGCCGGGCGTGCGGGGTGTCCGCGACGTCGGGGACGGCGTCGAGCACCTCGTAGACCCGCTGCGCGGCGGTGCCCGCCTCCTGGCCGGAGGCGATGATGAAGCCCAGCGAGGCCACCGGCCAGACCAGCTGCAGCACCAGGGTGATGAAGGCGACCAGCCCGCCCAGGGTGAGCCGCCCCGAGCCGACGGCCAGGGCGCCCAGCAGCAGGACCAGCACCAGCGTGGCGTTGGGCGCGAGGTCGAGCAGCGCGGCGAACCGGGCCCGCAGCCTCACCTTCTCCAGCTGGGTGGCCTGCACCTGGCGGGAGGCCTCGAGGTACTGCGCCTCGACCAGCTCGTGCCGGCCGAACGCCTTGATGACCCGGATGCCGGTGGCCGCCTCCTCGGCCAGCGTGGTGAGGTCGCCGGTCTGGTCCTGCGCCCGCCGGGACACCCGCGAGAACGAGCGCTGGAACCGGCCGCACAGGAACGCGACCGGCACCAGGCAGACGGCCACCAGCGCGCCGAGCAGCGGGTCCAGCCGCACGAGCAGCACGAGGATCGCGGCGAAGGTGAGGATGTTGGTGATGAGGAAGACCAGGCCGAAGCCGAAGAACCTCCGGATCGCGCCGAGGTCGGAGAAGGCCCGGGAGAGCAGCTGGCCGGTCTGCCATCCGTCGTGGAACGAGGGCGGCATCTGCTGCAGGTGCCGGTAGACGTCGTCGCGCACCGCCTGCTCGATCCCGAGGGTGGAGCTGCTCTGGATCCACCGGCGGGTGAAGGCCAGCCCGGCCTCGGTGACGCCGAGGGCGAGGGCCAGGCCCGAGAGCGGCAGCAGCAGCGAGCGCTGGCCGTGGGCGATGGCACCGTCGACGACGTGCCGGATGACCAGCGGCACGACCAGGCTGGCGCCGACGCCGAGGATGGCCGCGGCCAGCATGAGCGCCATCTGGGTCCGGTAGGGGCGGACGTAGGTGCGCAGCCGCCACAGCGACGCGATCGGGCCGGGCGGGGGCGCGAGCCGTGCGTCGCCGGGCTCGCCGGCGTCCGGGCGCGCGTCGGCCCGGTAAGGAGTGGAGGGGGTCATCGCTTCGTACGGTATGCCCGCGCGGGGACAGTTCGCACCGCAGGGTTGCGCGGCCGGTCCGGGCTACTGCTGCAGGGGCTCCCCGGCCACGAAGTGCTCGGGGCGGGCCGGCGCCTTGCCGCAGCTCTCCGGCCGCGGCGGCTGCGCAGCGACGACGTCGAGCGCCACCTGCCAGCGACGGCCGTCGGCGGCCTCGACCTCCCGCACCGCCCGTCCCGCACCCTCGCCGGGCGGAGCCGGCAGGTCGGGCAGCCGACGCACCGCGACGACGTCGTCCAGCCCGGTCAGCCCGTTCGCCTCGCGGACCGCGGCGTCGGCGGCCTGCCCGGCGCGGTCCCAGGTGGATCGGCCGCGCAGACCCTCCAGCGGCGTCCGGCCCTGCCCGGCGCCGGCCAGCAGCCCGCGCGCGGCGACCTCGTCGAGCCGGCCGTAGGCCAGGCCCCACGGCAGCAGCACCGCGGTGGGGGAGAAGCGGTGCCCGCCGAGGTGGGTGACCTCGAGGATGTGCTCGTGCCACCGCTCGTCGCGGGCCAGCGTCTCGGCCAGCGGCCGGCCGAGGATCGCGCAGCACCGGTCCCGGCGACCGTTGGTGCACACCAGCAGCACCGGGCCTGGCACCGACTCCACGGGTTCGGTCGCGCCGAGCGGGGACAGGGCGTCGGCGTCGCCCTGGCCGAGCGCGGACAGGTCGAGCTCGAGCAGCACGGCCGGGTCCTCGACCCAGGCGCGGCGCAGCCAGGTGCGCCCCGGCACGGTGTGCGCCACGAGCACCTCGCGGCGGTGCGCCGCGTGATCGTCGGGGTGCCGTCCCGGCCGGCGCACCAGGACGACCTTGGTGCCGCTGCCGGCCGAGCGCAGGTCGAGGGCCTGGCCCAGCGCGGGGTCCAGGTGCGACTGCTCCAGAGCGGCCCGCCCCCACGGCCCGGGCTGCTCCACCGCCAGCCAGGTGCGGGCCACCGGGGCCGTGCCCGCGGTCGGCTCGCCCAGCGCGGTGCTCCAGCCCGAGCAGAGGACCGGCTCGGACTCGAGCCCTCGCGCCGGGCTCACCATCTCTGCTTGATCACGGAAGGGGGAGGGAGTCACGCGGTGGGCGCGGTGCGGGCGGCTCCGGTGAGCGCGGCCGGGGCTCCGACGGCGGCCACCGGCTGCGGCAGGGCGAGGCCGGAGCCGTCGCGGCGCGGGTCCACCGCCGGCAGCTCGACCGGGACGCCGGTGGCGGCGCACGCCAGCGCCGGGGCGGCGCCGGCCCAGGCCAGCACCAGGGCGTCCTCGCCGCGCAGGAACCGGTGGCAGCGGACCCCGCCGGTGCCGCGGCCCTTGGCGGGATACTCTGCGTAGGGCGTCGTCTTGACCGTTCCGGCCTCGGTGCCCGGCAGCGCGCCGGTGGAGCCGGCCACGGTGACGACGGCGCCGTCGACGCCCGGGTCGACCGCGCCGAAGAACACCACCGAGTGCTTGGGGGCCACCCGCACCCCCGCCATGCCGCCGGCGGCCCGTCCCTGCGGGCGGACCTGGTCGGCGGTGAAGCGCAGCAGCTGGGCGTCGGAGGTGATGAAGACCAGGTCCTCGGTGCCGGTGGTCAGATCCACGGCGCCCACCACCCGGTCGCCGTCCTTGAGGCCGATGACCTCCCAGGAGTCCTTGTTGGCCGGGACGTCGGGCACCACCCGCTTGACCACGCCCTGCGCGGTCCCCAGGGCGAGCCCCGGGCCGTCCACCGACAGCGAGCACAGCGCCAGCGCCCGCTCGTTCTTCTCCAGCTCCACGAACTCCGACAGCGGCGCGCCGCCGGCCAGGTTGGGGGCGCTGGCGGTGGCCGGCAGCGCCGGCATGTCCAGCACGCCGAGGCGGACCACGCGGCCGGCGTCGGTGACCACGCCGACCTCGCCGCGCGCGGTGGTGCGCACCACCGAGACGACGACGTCGTGCTTGGCCCGGCCGCCCTCGGCGGGAAGCGGGCCCGCGCCGGTGGTGCGGGCGAGCAGGCCGGTGGCCGACAGCAGCACCCAGCACGGCTCGTCGGCGACCTCGAGCGGCACGGTGCTGGCGACCGGCGCACCGGCCGACTCCAGCAGCACGGTGCGCCGCGGGGTGCCGTGGTCCTTGGCCACCTGGGCCAGCTCGTCCGAGACGACCTTCCGCATCTTGCCCTCGTCCTCGAGGATCGAGGTCAGCTCCGCGATCGAGGCGATGAGCTCGTTCTGCTCCTTCTCCAGCTCCAGCTTGGAGAACTTGGTGAGCCGGCGCAGCGGCATCTCGAGGATGTAGTTGGTCTGGACCTCGGACAGGTCGAAGACCGACATCAGCCGCTCGCGGGCCATCGCGGTGTCGTCGCTGCCGCGGATGACCGCGATGACCTCGTCGATGTCGAGGATCGCGATGAGGAGGCCCTCGACCAGGTGCAGGCGCTCCTGCGCCTTGCGGCGGCGGAACTCGCTGCGCCGGCGCACGACCTCGAGCCGGTGGTCGACGTAGACCTGCAGCAGCTCCTTCAGGCCCAGCGTGCGCGGCTGACCGTCGACCAGCGCGACGTTGTTGATGCCGAAGGAGTCCTCCATCGGGGTGAGCTTGTAGAGCTGCTCCAGCACAGCCTCGGGGTTGAAGCCGTTCTTCACCTCGATGACCAGCCGAAGGCCCTTCTCGCGGTCGGTGTAGTCGTCGACCGCGCTGATGCCCTGCAGCTTCTTGGCGCGGACCAGGTCGGCGACCTTCTCCCTCACCCGCTCCGGCCCGACGCCGTAGGGCAGCTCGGTGACGACGATGCCCTTCTTGCGCGGGGTGAGGCTCTCCACCCGGGCGGTGGCGCGGGTGCGGAAGGTGCCGCGGCCGGTCTCGTAGGCCTCGCGGATGCCCTCCAACCCGATGATCTTGCCGCCCATCGGCAGGTCCGGCCCGGGGACGAACCGCATCAGGTCGTCGAGGGTGGCCTTGGGGTGCTTGATCAGGTGCCGGGCCGCGTTCACGACCTCGACGAGGTTGTGCGGCGGCATGTTGGTGGCCATGCCGACGGCGATGCCGGCGGCCCCGTTGACCAGCAGGTTGGGGAACGCCGCCGGCAGGACGCTGGGCTCCTGCGACTGGTCGTCGTAGTTGGGCCGGAGGTCGACGACCTCCTCGTCGAGGTTCTCGATGAGGAGCATCGCCGGCTGGGCCAGCCGGCATTCGGTGTTGTGGTTGACGAAGCCCCCGGCCAGGAAGGAGTGGTCCTCGCTGGCGACCCGGATCGAGTAGACCTCGGTGGGGCCTGCATCAACGACGTCGGTGACCTTCTCGAAGCGGTAGCCGGACTCCATGATCGGCATGATCGTCGCCAGGACCTCGGGGTCCTTGAAACGGTCGATGATCAGCGCACGGTCGGACTCCCACCGCTCGATCCGGTCGAAGTTGTGCTGGCTCAACCACGACCTGCCACCACCGCGGCCCTCGGGAAGGGCGCTGCGCACGTAGTCGCTGACGTAGGGCACGAAGTCGCGGCTGAGTCGGTGGGGTCGTCGCGGTGCCTGGGCCAGGCAGCGTTGCAGCAGCTGCTGCTTGGCGGTGAGGAAGCCGACCCGCTCGGCGAATCGACGCAAGTTGGCCAGGCCGCTGATGATCAACCGGTGCTCGCGGCGGTTCTCGTAGTAGGCGTGGGTCGCGACCACTCCGAACTCCAGCAGCAGCTCCTGCGCCTCCCGGGTGAGGCGGTCGCTGTAGCTGGAGTACTGGATGACGAAGCCGTCGTGGGCGATGCGGACCCCGCCGTCGCCCTCGAACAAGGACATGAGGAAGGCGCGCTTCACGCCCGTGCCGCCCAGCCACACCGCCTCGGGCACATGCTTGTCCTGGGCTCGACAGCCGACGAGCGGTGCGAGTGGGCTCGCGGCGAAGGACTCCATCCGCTGCACGTCTAGCTCGTAGATGGTCTTGCCCGACTTCAGCTTGCGGGCGTAGACGTAGCGCGGACCCCCGACCAGGACGTCATACGCCTCGAGGACCTGGTCGAAGAACGCCTTGTCGGTGTTGTTGAACCCCGCCCGGGCCGCGGACGCGAAGCCTTCGCTGGCCCAACCGCCCAGGAGGGTACCGAGCATGTGCTCCCGAGGTGAGGGGATGGCCGTGGCGTTTGCGTTGCGCGCGAGGCACACGACGGTTCCGGGCGTGACCTCGTCCAGTCGCAGCCACTGGAACAGCGGCACCCCGGCGATCTGCATCAGGCAGAGGACCGGGTGGTTGTGGCTGCCTCGCAGCGAGAAGCCGGAGGCGGTGGTCAGCCGGAGAGTGGGGTGGACGCCGGAGTTGAAGACTTTCGAGGCGCGGACCGCCTTGCCGTCCTTGTCGAGGACCTCGACGTCGAGCTCCCGCTCGCTGTCCGGCGGCAGGGCCGCGAGGTCGGCGATGCGCGGGCTCGTGCCGTCAGCGAGCCGGACCCGCGTGTCTCCGCCGACGCAGTACCGATATGCCGCCGGTCCGTCGTCCAAAGATCCAAAATTACCGTGGCCATCGATCAGCGGCAGCCGCATCGACCACGGCTGGGCCATGCGCACGAGGGCGTCGTAGATGGCGGTGTCGCCGTGCGGGTGCAGCTTGCCCATGACGTCGCCGACGACGCGGGCGCTCTTGACGTGCGGGCGGTCCGGGCGCAGCAGCATCTCGCCCATCTGGAACAGGATGCGGCGGTGCACCGGCTTGAGGCCGTCGCGGGCGTCGGGCAGGGCGCGGGAGTAGATGACGCTGTAGGCGTACTCGAGGAAGCTGCCCTGCATCTCCTCGGAGACGTCGATGTCGACGATCCGCTCCTGGAAGTCCTCCGGCGGCGGGTTCTTCGTCGTGCGTCGGGCCATGCGGCGCTCTGCTCCTTCACCGTGCTGGTCACCGTGCTGGTCCGCGGGCTGCGGTCGCCCCATTCTGGCCCGCCGCGCCGACAGGAGCGCTGAGCGACCCGCCCCTAGGCTGTGGACAGCCCCAGCGATCCCCCGGAGGTAGGCAGTGCCCGTCCCGCCCGAGCGGCTGCGCGAGGTCGTCGCGGCGCACCTCGAGGTCGAGCCGTCCGCGCTCACCGACGGCGTGCTGCTCGGCGAGGAGCTCTACGTCGACTCCCTGGCCGCCGCCGAGCTGCTCGTGGTCGTCGAGGACGCGTTCTCGGTGCGTCTGCCCGAGGATCTGTTCGCCGACGTCGAGACCTACGGCCAGCTCGCCGCCGCGGTGCAGGCCCGCGCGGTGCCGGCGACGTAGGTGCGCTTCCCGGATCGCCCGCGCCGGGTGGCGGTGACCGGGCTGGGGGTGCTCGCCCCCGGCGCAATCGGGGTCGAGGAGTTCTGGGAGGCCCTGCTGCGTCCGGCCGCACCAGACCCGGTGCGCCGGGTCGGCGAGGTCGACCTGTCCCGGTGGCTGCCCCGGCGCGACGCCCGACGGCTGGACCGGTTCGCGCAGCTGGCGGTGGCCGCGGCCGGGCAGGCCCTGGCCGACGCCGGCTACGACGACACCCGGTCGGTGGGGGAGTCCGGGGGAGACCCGTGGCGAGCGGCGACGGTGGTCGGCACCGGGCTGGGCACCGCGGCCGCGTTCGCGGAGGCAGTGCGCGGGCTCGACGCGCGCGGCGAGCGGGGGGTGCCGGTCCTGACGGCGACGAGGGCGATGCCGGGTGCGGCGTCGGCGGCGGTGT
>JBQCHF010000018.1:0-25163 GCA_051954955.1 Motilibacteraceae bacterium | reverse complement strand
ATCGGGCCGGCTCGGGTGCTGGGCGTGCTGGAGGGGCTGCAGGCCGCTACCGGCGACCCGCGCTACCGGCCCTCGCCGTGGCTGGTGCGCCGGGCCCGGCTGGGGGTGTCGCTGCTCACGCCGGACAGCCCGTGGGAGCGGACCTGAGGGGTCGCCCGCCGGGGCCGGCGCGCGCCGGAATGATCACGGCCCCGTGGTCCTTTGCCGCCGCCCGTACGGAATTCCACGGGGGCGGCGACGATCTGTGCGGGGCGGCGTCTCGCACCGGCTCTGCGGACATGCCGGCGCGGGGGGGGTGTGGGCGGCCGGCGTCCGCGGTCACGGCGGGCCGGGCGACGTCGTCGGCCGTAGGCTCGAGGACGTGACGACGGCTCCCGCGGGCGCACCGCTCGTGGTGCGCACCGCCCCGGTGGAGGACCCCGGCGACCTGCTGGCGCGGCTCCCCCGCGAGGGCGCGCTGGCCTGGGTGCGCCGGGGCGAGGGCCTGGTCGGCTGGGGCGAGGCGCTGCGGCTGGAGGTCAGCGGCCCGGACCGGTTCGCACGGGCCGCCCGGTGGTGGCGCGAGGTGCAGGCCGCCCTCGACGTCGACGACGCGGTGGGCGTGCCCGGCAGCGGCCCGGTCGCCTTCGGCAGCTTCTCCTTCGACCCGGCGGGTTCCTCCGTGCTGGTGGTGCCCGAGGTGGTCGTCGGCCGGCGCGGCGGGCGGGCCTGGGTCACCACCGTGGGCGGGGCGTCGGCGCTGCGCGAGGTGGAGGCGCCGGAGCCGCCGGGCACCGTCACCTACGCCGAGGGCGCGGTGGATGCCGTCTCCTACGAGGAGTCGGTGGCCGAGGCCGTGCGCCGGATCGGGGCCGGCGAGGTGGAGAAGGTCGTGCTGGCGCGCGACCTGGTGGCCACCACCGAGGCCGCGGCCGACCCGCGCTGGCTGGTGGCCCGGCTGGCCGAGCGCTACGCGGCCACCTGGACCTTCGCCGTCGACGGCCTGGTCGGTGCGACGCCGGAGATGCTGGTGCGCCTGGAGCACGGGCTGGTCACCTCGCGGGTGCTGGCCGGCACGATCCGCCGGACCGGCGACGACGAGCGCGACCTGGCGCTGGCCGCCGGGCTCGCCCGCTCGAGCAAGGACCTCGAGGAGCACGAGTACGCGGTGCGGTCGGTGGCCGAGGCGCTGGCCCCGCACTGCACCGGCATGAACGTGCCCGAGGCGCCGTTCGTGCTGCACCTTCCGAACGTCATGCACCTGGCCACCGACATCGCCGGCGTGCTGGCCGACGGCTCGACGTCGCTGGAGCTGGCCGGCGCGCTGCACCCCACGGCCGCCGTCTGCGGCACCCCCACCGACGCCGCGTTCGCGCTGATCGCCGAGGTGGAGCGGATGGACCGCGGCCGCTACGCCGGCCCGGTCGGGTGGGTCGACGGCTCCGGCGACGGCGAGTGGGGCATCGCGCTGCGCTGCGCCGAGGTCGGCGCGGGCGGCGACCCGCGCCGGGTCCGGCTGCTGGCCGGCTGCGGCATCGTCGCGGGGTCGGACCCCGCGGCCGAGCTGGCCGAGACGCAGGCCAAGCTGGTGCCGGTGCGGGACGCGCTGGCCGGGGGGTAGGCGGGGCCGGCCCCGGCCGGAACGAACCCGGGCCCGTGATCATTACTCGCCCACCCAGCCGAATTTCCCTCGGTAGGCGAGCAATCTCCTCGGTCGGGCCCCTCAGGAGCCGAGCGCGGCGGCGACCGCCTCCCGCAGCCGGGCGTGCAGCTCGCGGGCGGCGCTCCGGTCGGTGCGGACCTCGACGACGCGGACGCCGGCGCCGGGGCGGGCGTCGTCGGCCAGGGCGGCGCGCAGGTCGTCCACGCTGCCCGCCAGGGTGTGCGGCGTGCCGGAGGCCGCGCACAGCGTGGCGAGGTCGACGCCGTGCGGCGTGCCGAAGACCCGCTCGAAGGACGCGGCGTGCTCGGGCGCGCCCTGCTCGAGCAGGGTGAAGATGCCCCCGCCGTCGTCGTTGACGACGACGAGCGTGAGGTCGGGCCGGGGCTCGTCCGGTCCGAGGACCAGGCCGTTGCTGTCGTGCAGGAAGGTCAGGTCGCCGAGCAGCGCGACGGCGGGAGCCCAGCGGGCCCGCTGCACGGCGAGCGCTGCACCGAGCGCGGTGGAGACGGTGCCGTCGATGCCGGCCAGGCCGCGGTTGGCCAGCACGGCCCGCCCGGGCGGGACCGAGGCGACGAGGTCGACGTCGCGGACCACCGAGGACGAGCCGAGCACCAGCAGCGCGTCCTCAGGCAGCGCGTCGACGACGGCGCGGGCCACGGCGGGACTGGAGGGCCAGGCGGCGGCGAGCACGTCGTCGACGGCCTTGGCGGCCGCGGCGGAGGCATCGCGCCAGGCAGCGGCCCACGCGGCGTCGGGCTCGGCCGGCTCGGGCCCCGGCATCACCCAGGCGCCCTGCGGCGCCGGGGAGGGCTGGCGCAGCGCGGCGTCCAGCCAGGAGACGTGGTGGACGGCGGCGGCCTGGCGGCCGGCGTCGGCCCAGCACGGGGAGGTGGCGACCACCTCGACCTGCACCATCGGGTCGGCGAGCAGCCGCTGCACCGGTCGGGTGAGCGTGGGACGGCCGACCACCAGCACGCGCTGCGGCTTGTGGCCGTCCAGCCAGCCGGCGGCGCCGAGAAGCAGCGGTCCGTGCGCCAGGCCGGAGCCGCCGCTGGGCTCGGCGACCAGCGGCCAGCCGCGCTGGTCAGCCAGCCGGTGGGCCAGCCGGGAGACCTCCGGCGGGCAGTCGCCGACGACGACCAGCGTGCGGCTCCACGACGAGCCCAGCGCCGCCGCGCCGTCGTAGGGGCCGGCCCAGGAGGGCGCGGGGACCGAGACGCGGGTCCAGGGGCCGCCGTCGGGACGGCCGGCCCAGCCGGCGAGGTCGGTGGGGCGCGTGTCCTCGCTCTCAGGGACGAGCGGCTCGCGGAACGCGACGTCGGCGTGCACCGGGCCGGGGTCGCCGTCCAGCTCTCCCGCCGCCGCGGCCAGCAGCCGGCAGACCTGGGCGCGGGCCGAGGCGAGCTCACCGGGCAGGTCGGCCGGGGCGGCCAGGTAGGCGGCGCGGCGGACCGCGCCGGCGTAGAGGCGGACCTGGTCGGCCGTCTGGTTGGCGCCGGTGCCCTGCAGCTCGGCCGGGCGGTCGGCGGTCAGGACGACGAGCGGCACGCCCGCGGCGTCGGCCTCCAGGACGGCCGGGTGGAAGTTTGCCGCCGCGGTGCCCGACGTGCAGGCGACGGCCACCGGCACCTGCGAGACCTTGGCGAGCCCGAGCGCGAGGAACGCCGCCGAGCGCTCGTCGATCCGCACGTGCAGCCGCAGCCGGCCGGCGGAGTCGGCGTCGTGCAGCGCGAAGGCGAGCGGCGCGTTGCGCGAGCCCGGCGACAGCACCACCTCGCGCACCCCGCCGCAGACCAGCTCGTCGACGAGCACCCGGGCCAGCGCGGTCGAGGGGTTCAGCGGGACCTCCGGGGATCGTTCGGTCTGGCGGTCTGGGCGGCCGGACCAGCCTGCCACGGCCGCCGCGGCCGGGCCTGCCGGCTCAGTCCCGCCCGGCCCTTGCCCGATTTGCGCACACAGCCCCCTCGCGCCGACCGGCGCGCCGAGCCGCGGGAGGGCCGACACGCCGTCGGCGGCGGGATCCCTGTGTGCGCAAATCGGTCCTCCCCGGGCCGGCCGCGTCCGCCCACCTCAAGCACCCGCGGACAGCACCGCCTCGACCTCGGCCAGCCGGGCAGCCCAGCGGGCGCGGACGTCGGGAGCGGCCGCCGACGCCGCCAGCCGCTCCGCCGACGGCACCACCGGGCGCACCGGCAGCGCGCCGTCGACCGGCAGCAGCGGGTCGTCGACGAGGTCGGCGGTGAGCATCTGCACGGTGGCCAGCCCGCACGCGTAGGGCAGCTCGGGCAGCGCCGCGGCGAGCGCGACGCCCATGGCGATCCCCACCGACGACTCCAGCGCCGAGGACACGACCACCGGCAGGCCGATCTGCTCGGCGATCCGCAGGCAGGCGCGCACCCCGCCGAGGGGCTGCACCTTGAGCACCGCGACGTCGGCGGCCTCCAGCGCCCGCACCCGCAGCGGGTCCTCGGCGCGGCGGATCGACTCGTCGGCGGCCACCGGCACGGACACCCGCCGGCGCACCGCGGCCAGCTCCTCCACCGTGGCGCACGGCTGCTCGACGTACTCCAGACCGCCGGCGGCGCGGTCGTAGCGGGGCAGCCGGTCCACCGCGGTGCCGACGTCCCACAGGCCGTTGACGTCGATCCGCACCTTCCCGGAAGGTCCGAGGGCAGAGCGCACCGCCTCCAGCCGGGCCAGGTCGTCGGCCTCGGACTGGCCCGGGTCGGCCACCTTCACCTTGGCCGTGCGGCACCCGCCGGACCCGACGACGACGGCGTGCGCCCGCTCGGGCCCCACCGCCGGCACGGTCACGTTCACCGGCACCCGGTCGCGCACCGGGGCGGGCAGCCCCGCGAACGCGGCCTCCCGGGTGGCCCGCAGCCAGGACGAGGACTCGGCCGCGTCGTAGTCCCAGAACGGGCTGAACTCCGCCCACCCGGCCGGCCCGCGCACCAGCACGCCCTCGCGGACGTCGATCCCCCGGAACCGGGTGCGCATCGGCACCGACCAGACGTGCAGCTCGTCGAAGGCAGCGCCCTCAGGGAAACCCGCCTCACCCACGTCCCTATCCTCGCCGACATGGCGACTCCCGGCGTGTCAGGCCCCCTCGAGCAGCCGACCTTCGACCCCGCCCAGTGGCGCGAGGTCCAGGGCTTCGACTTCTCCGACATCACGTACCATCGGCACGTCGTGGACGGACGGGACCAGGGCACGGTGCGGATCGCGTTCGACCGCCCGGAGGTGCGCAACGCCTTCCGCCCGCAGACCGTCGACGAGCTCTACCGCGCGCTCGACCACGCCCGGATGACCCCCGACGTCGGCTGCGTGCTGCTCACCGGCAACGGCCCATCGCCCAAGGACGGTGGCTGGGCGTTCTGCTCGGGCGGTGACCAGCGGATCCGCGGCCGCGACGGCTACCGCTACGCCGAGGGCGAGACCGCCGAGACCATCGACCCGGCCCGCGCCGGCCGGCTGCACATCCTCGAGGTGCAGCGGCTGATCCGGACCATGCCCAAGGTGGTCGTCGCCGTCGTGAGCGGCTGGGCGGCCGGCGGCGGGCACAGCCTGCACGTGGTCTGCGACCTCACCATCGCCTGCCGGGAGCACGCGAAGTTCAAGCAGACCGACGCCGACGTCGGCAGCTTCGACGCCGGCTACGGCTCGGCCTACCTGGCCAAGATGGTGGGCCAGAAGTTCGCCCGCGAGATCTTCTTCCTCGGCCGCACCTACGACGCCGAGACGATGCACCGGATGGGCGCGGTCAACCTGGTGGCCGACCACGCCGAGCTCGAGCAGGTGGCCCTGGAGGTGGCCGGCGAGGTGAACGGCAAGAGCCCCACCGCGCAGCGGATGCTGAAGTTCGCCTTCAACCTGGTGGACGACGGCCTGATGGGCCAGCAGGTGTTCGCTGGCGAGGCGACCCGGCTGGCGTACATGACCGACGAGGCGGTGGAGGGGCGCGACGCGTTCCTGCAGAAGCGCGAGCCGGACTGGTCGCGTTTTCCCTGGTACTTCTAGTGGATGGCTGATCCACTGGCAGACCTGGTGGCGACGATGCCGTTCGCCACCTCCCTCGGCATCACCCTGGACGCGGCGACCAAGGACGAGGTCGTCGGCCGGATGGCGTGGGCCCCGGACCGCACCACGCTGGGCGGGGCGCTGCACGGCGGCGCGCTGATGGCCTTCGCCGACTCGGTCGGCGCCGTCTGCGCCTACCTCAACCTGCCCGAGGGCGCCGGCACCGCCACCACCGGCTCGGCCACCCACTTCTTCCGCGGGGTGCGCGAGGGCGACGTCGTCGCGACGGCCCGGCCGGTGCACGTCGGCGGCACGCTGGTCGTGGTGCGTACCGAGCTGCGCGACGGCCAGGGCCGGCTGGTCGCCGAGACCACCGCCACCCAGGCGGTGCTGGCGCGCTGAGCGCTTAGAGGGCACCCGCCGCGTGTCAGGACGTCGACTGGACGCGGGGCACCGACCCTTTCGCGGGAGGCCTCCGCCACCTCGTGTTCAGATTTTGGCGGCGTTCGGCTAGCCTGAACTCGCTGCGGAGGTGAACACACGCCATGGACGACCTGCTCGACCTGCTGCTGTCCAGGATCAATGGGTTCGGTCTCCGGCACGAGATCGAGACCCAACCCGCCATTCCTGACCTCGGGTACGACGCTGTGCTCCGCTTGTCCCGCGGTAGAGGCTCTGAGGTGTACGCCCTGACGTTGAAGGAGAGCGCCAACCTCTCGTCCTTGGTCCGCTCGCCAGGGACCGCGCCATTCGGGCTGCCGATGCTGCTCGGAGCCCCTCACATCTCGCCGCGCACGGCTGAAGCCTTGCGCCGCGCCGAGGTCCAATACCTCGACGCGGCGGGGAACGCCTTCATCCGGTTCGGCGACGTCCTCGTCGATGTGCGCGGGAGACAGCCGGCGAAAGGCACGAACACGCAGATGTTGAGCCGGAGTCCGGTGGCCGGGAACTTGTTCAGCACCGCACGGGCGCAGGTCGCCTTCGCGCTCCTCCAGTGGCCTGCACTGTGGAAGAGGCCGCAGCGGGAAGTGGCGCAGACCGCTGGCGTGTCACTCGGACAGGCCAACAATGCTTTGACCATGTTCCGCGAAGCAGGCTTCGGTCCTGGCGGTCACCAGAGGGACGGCGACTTCCTGACTCTCTGGATCGCAGCCTTTCCGGGCGGGCTCGCGCGCAAGCTTCTCCTGACGAGCTACCACGGCGACATCGAAGACTTTCGACGGAACGACCCCAGCAGTGCCTTGCTTGAGGCTGGGGCTGTCGTCTCCGGCGAGGTCGCGGCGCAAGAATTGCGCCATCCCGCCACGTTGACGCTGTACTTGCCTGAGCTCGACCCGAGGCTGGCCATACGGCACCACTGGCGGTCAGATCGCGCAGCGAACATCTTTGTGCGAAAGAAGTTCTGGCACCCACTGTTCGAGAAGGACGACAGACTGGGGCCGCCTGCGCTGCTGCCGACGGCACCGGAGGTGCTGCTGTTCGCCGACCTTCTCAGCAGCGACGATCCACGGGTTCGCAGCCTGGGGCGAGAACGGAGGGAATTGTGGAGAGCGTGAGCGGCGCGCCAGCGGAGCTCACACTCCCGATCGCTTCGGTAGTCGCGCAGATGCTCGCAGCAGAGCCGAGACTCGAGACGCGCCATGTCATGCTCGTCGGCGCTTGGTGCAGAGACTTGTGGCACTTCACTCAAGGTCATGACTTCGCCCCTCGGGCCACCCACGATGTAGATCTCGCCCTCGCCCTGTCCGCTTGGGAACCGTACGAGACTCTGGCGACCCGGTTCCCGCGGGCAGGATCGAACGGCATCTGCTTCACCATCGCAGGGCTACCGGTCGATCTCCTTCCATTTGGAGACTTGGAAGACCCGACTGGAACCGTCGCTCCACCCAGCCGAGGCGACGCCATCAGCGTGTGGGCCTTCGCAGAGGTGTTTCAGGGCTCGGTTCCGCTCACTCTCTCCGATTCTCTGACCATTCGCTGCGCCAGCATCCCGGGGTACGGTGCCGCGAAGCTCGGAGCATGGCTCGATCGTTCGGCGTGGGGCGAGGCCAAAGATGCAAGCGATATCGCCCTGCTCGTCTACTGGTATGCCGAGTCAGGTGACGTTCACAGCCGCCTCTTCGACACTGCAGAAGGTCAGAACATGCTTATCGAAGAGGAGAGCGACGTGGAGCTGGCTGCTGCGAGGTTATTGGGCCAAGACGTTGCAGCCGTCATCGGCGTCGAACGAAACGCGGAGCTACTGGAACGGTGGCCCGGCGATCTTGACCTGCTCACCCGAAACTTCAGGTTGAGGGAGGTGCCCACTTGGTTAGGGTCAGAGCAGAGACGCCGGGATGTCGTCAAGGCATTGACACGAGGATTGATGCCGGCAAGTTGACCTAGAGAGATATCGCCCGTGTGGGGCTCCTCTTCACCGACAGCGCACCACTCGTACAGTCAGAGCCGTGGCACGCGCACTGACCGGGGTCGAGGTCCCCGACGGCGATGACGTCGTGCACCTGCTCCTCCCCCGGCTGGCCGCCGCGCTGGACGGCACCGGCCCGGCCGTGCTCCCGCTGCCGCCGGACCCGGCCCAGCGCGAGCGGGTCGTCGCCGCGCTGCGCCCCGACGATGCCGCAGCCCCGCTCGAGCGCGAGGACGTCGCCCTGGTCGTGCCGACCACCGGATCCACCGGCGAGCCCAAGGGGGCGCTGCTCACCGCCGCCGCGCTCACCGCCTCCGGCCACGCCACCCACGACCGGCTCGGCGGCCCTGGGCGGTGGCTGCTGGCCATGCCGGCCACCCACATCGCCGGCCTGCAGGTGCTGCTGCGTTCGCTGCTGGCCGGCACCACCCCGACCGTGCTCGACCTGGCCGACGGGTTCACCGCCGAGGGCTTCGTGGCCGCCACCGAGCACCTGCTCTCCTACGGGTCGTCGGAGCACACCTACACCGCGCTGGTCCCGACCCAGCTGCGCCGGGTGCTCGACAGCGACGACGGCGCGAAGGCCCTCGCCTCCTACGACGCCGTCCTGCTCGGCGGCGCGGCCGCCCCCGCGCCGCTGCTGGAGCAGGCCCGGGCTGCGGGCGTCCGGGTGCTGACCACCTACGGCATGAGCGAGACCTGCGGCGGCTGCGTTTACGACGGGCAGCCGCTGGACGGCGTCGAGGTGTCGATCGGCGACGACGGCCGGATCCGGCTGGGCGGGCCCACCGTGTTCGCCGGCTACCGGCTGCGCCCGGACCTCACCGCCGCCGCCCTGATGGAGGGCCGGCACGTCACCAACGACCTGGGCCGGCTGCGCCCGGACGGCACGCTCGAGGTCCTCGGCCGCGCCGACGACGTCGTGGTGACCGGCGGGGAGAAGGTGGCCCTGCCGCTGGTGGAGGCCGCGCTGCTCACCCACCCCGGGGTGCGCGAGGCCGCCGCCACGGCGGTGCCGGACCCGGAGTGGGGCCAGAAGGTGGTCGCCGTCGTCGTCGCCGACCCGGCCCCCACCCTGGAGGACCTGCGCGCCACCGTGGCCGCCCGAGCCGGCCGGGTAGCCGCCCCGCGCGCCCTCGTCGTCGTCGACGCCCTGCCGCTCACCGCCAACGGCAAGGTGGACCGCCTCGCCCTCCCCCAGCTGGTGGCGAACACCCTCCACTCGTGATCATGCATTCGCCGTGATCATGCACTCGGTGCGATCTTCAGCGCGGAGATCACGTGGATTGCATGATCACCTGGATTGCATGATCACGTAGATTGCATGATCACCAGGGGGAGGTTCGGGGGGTGCGGCCCCCGGGGCCGCCGTAGGCTGGGAGGGGCGCCGGGGAACGGCGCCGACGTCGTGTCAGGAGGGGTCGTGGCCACCGCCGCCCAGTGGGTCGAGGGGGCGCGCCCGCGCACCCTGCCGGCCGCCGTCGCCCCGGTGCTGGTCGGGTTCGGCGCCGCGGTCGCCGACGGCCATCCCATCTGGTGGGCCGCCCTGCTGGCGCTGGTGGTGAGCCTGGCCCTGCAGATCGGCGTCAACTACGCCAACGACTACAGCGACGGGGTGCGCGGCACCGACGCCGACCGGGTCGGGCCGTTCCGGCTGGTCGGCTCCGGGGCCGCCGAGCCCCGCTCGGTCAAGCTGGCCGCGTTCGCCTGCTTCGGGCTGGCCGCCGTGGTCGGGCTCGCGCTGGTGGCCGCCACCGGCACCTGGGAGCTGCTGGTCGTGGGCGCCCTGTCCATCGTGGCCGCCTGGTACTACACCGGCGGGCGACGCCCCTACGGCTACCGCGGCCTGGGCGAGGTGTCGGTGTTCGTGTTCTTCGGTCTGGTGGCCGTGGTCGGCACCACCTACGTCGAGGTCGGGCACGTCACCGCCGCCGCGGTCCTCGGCGGCATCGCCTGCGGCGCGCTGGCCTGCGCCATCCTGGTGGCCAACAACCTGCGCGACATCCCCACCGACCGCGTCACCGGCAAGCGCACCCTCGCGGTCCGGCTCGGCGACCCACGCAGCCGCACCCTCTACCGCGCCCTGGTCGTCCTCGCCTTCGTGGTGGCGGCCGTGCTCGCCCTGGTCGTGTCGCCCTGGGCGCTGGTCGCGCTGGCCGCGGTGCCGCTGGCCGCCCCGCCGCTGCGCGCCCTGGCCGCCGGAGCCACCGGCCGCGAGCTGATCGCGGTCCTGGCCGGCACCGGCCGGCTGCAGCTGGTCTACGGCGTGCTGCTGGGCGCGGGGCTGGCCCTCGCCGCCGCCTGAGCGGCCCCTCCCGGCGGCCAGCCCCACCCGGAGGTGGTGCTGGCCACACCCCGAAGAGGCCAGGTGCCCGGCTCCTGCGGCGGGTCAGCGGCGAGCACGGTTGGTCTGTCAGCAGCGACCACCACAGACCTCCCGCAGGAGACCCGCCGTGCCCGCCACCCAGTCCCTCACCCAGCCCAGCACCCTCCCCACCGCCCCGACCGTCGCCGAGACCCCCGCCGCGCTCGGCAGCACCGACGACGCCACCCGCGGCACCAGCGCCCGCTCCCTCGCCAAGGCCCCCTGGGTCTGGTCCGGCGCCGTGGCCGGCGTCGGCGGCATCGTGGCGATGCTCGTCCTGAACGTGCCGTTCCCGACCGAGCAGCAGGCGGCCGGCGGCGTCGAGAGCGTCTACAACGCCCTCGACGGCCAGCAGGCGGTGCAGATCGGCGCCAGCCTCGGCTTCGTCGTCGCGTGGGCGCTGGCCCTGTTCTGCGTCGGCCTGGTCCGGCACCTGCGCCGGGTGCTGCCCCAGGACAGCCTGCTGCCCTCGCTGGTGCGGGTGGCGCTCACCGCCTCGGTGGGCGCGCTGTTCATCGGCTTCGGCGCCCGCGCGGCCGCCGCCGGCGGGCTCCCCGGCGGGGTCGACCACAGCTTCTACACGCACACCGACACCGTCGTGATCGGCACCCTCGCCGGGCAGCTGCAGTGGGTGGGCTGGCAGGGCGTCTGCCTCGCTATGGCCGCCGTCGTCGTGGCCGCGTTCCGGCACCGGGCGATGCCGGCGTGGCTGGGCGCCGTCGGTGCGCTGCTCACCCTCGCCGTGGTCGGGATGACCCTGGTGCTGTGCCTGCCCTACTCGGCCGGCATCGCCGGGCCGGTCTTCCTCACCGCGCTGTCGGTGGCTCTGCTCACCACCCGCAAGCACCGCGCCTGACCGGTGCTGCGTGAGGGGACCCCTGACCCGCTTCTTGCCGGGTCGGGGGCCCCCTCACGTCCATCGGCCCCGCTCACGTCCTCATGTGCACGGGCAACGGCGCTGATGACGGCGACGGCGGGCGGCTGGTGGCTCCGGCGTCCGACTGCGGACGCATGGGTGTCACACCCACACGGATCTATGCCTATCGGTGGTCCACCCACTCGAACGTCGCGCATGGGTGGACCACCGATGCGTTCACAGGGGCCGCCGCCGGACGCTCGCCGCGCCCAGCTCCTCCCGTCACAGCGCCCTTGACCGTCCCCGTCCTCGCCCCAGCGACGGAACGGGGCCGCGATGCACGTGAGGGGCCCCCTGGCTCCTCACGAAGCGGGTCAGGGGGCCCCTCACGCAGTCCGCGCGCCGCTAGAAGCGCTTCGCCCAGTTCTCGAACGCGTGCAGGGTCCGCATGCCGACGTGCTCGTAGAGACCCAGGGCGCCCGTGCGCGAGTCGGTGGAGAGGTTCGCGCTGGTGGCGCCGCGCCGGCGCAGCTCGGCGAAGCCGGCGCCGAGCAGCGCAGCCCCCAGCCCCCGGCCGCGGTGCGAGCGGGCGACGGCCAGCTGGTCCACCCAGCCCTCGCCGTCACTGGTGAGCGAGAGCGCCGCCACGCCCACCACGGACTCGCCCTCGACCGCCAGCAGCAGCTGCCAGGGCTCGAAGCCGGGGCGGGACAGCGTGCGCGCGGCCCAGTCGCCGTACGTCGACGGCGTCCGGTCCGGCCACTCACCGAAGGCGGTCTCGACGACGTCGAAGGCCGCCTGCTCGTCCCGGCCCGGCTGCAGCGGGCGCAGCGCCACCCCGGCGGGGAGAGTGACGGCCGGCAGCGGGACGTCGTCGGGGAAGCGGAGGATCCACGAGGTCCAGCGATGCTCGTAGCCGTGCCGAGCGAACAGGCCCCGCGCCTCGGCGTGGGTGTCCGGCACGGTCTGGCCGACCACCGCCGAACCGCGGGCGCGGGCCACGGCCCAGGTCCAGCGCAGCAGGGCGGTGCCGACGCCGCGGCCGGTGACGGAGTCGGCGACGAACACCTCGGCCCGCTCGCCGGCGTAGACCTCGGCGTAGGCCACCAGCGCGCCCTCGGCGTCGAGCACGCCGACGCTCTCGGTGGCCAGGTCGAAGCTGGGCCGCTGCCAGTCGGCCACCAGGTCGGCGGCCTCCACCAGCTCGCGGCCGAGGGTACGCCGCTCGGTCTGGTGCATGACGGCGACGACCGCGTCGGCGTCGTCGAGGGTGAGGGGCCGGGGCGTCAGGCCCGCGGGCAGCACGGGCGGGCTCGGAGTCTCGGCCTGGAGTGGAGGCACCGCAGGAGGGTGGCGCACCGAGGGCCATCCGTCACCGGATTTACCGGAGGCGGGCGGCCCCAGCCGGGGTCAGCGCTGGACGTCGTCGTCCGCGGGGTCCTCGTCCTCGCTGGAGGCGGCATCGTCCAGCCGAGCCCGGGTGCGGGCGGCGCGCTCGGCGAGGGCTGCCGAGAGCGCGTCGCGCTGGCCGGAGAGCAGGAAGAAGCTGGCCGCGCCGCTGATCAGCAGCGCGAGCGCCAGCGCCACCAGCCCGGGAGCACCCAGGAGGGTCACCACCACCAGGGCGACGAGGAACAGCGCCATGCGTGAGGTCGTGTAGAGGACCAGCGCGCGCACGTCAGACTCCCTCCGGCCGGTGCCCGTGCGCTCCTGCTCCGTCCGCGGAGGTGAGGTCGAGCACCATGTAGATCTCGTCGCGGTCGTCGCCCGGGGCGACCCGGATCGCGGCGGGGATGCGGGCCACCTCGGCCCAGCCCAGTCCACGGTAGAACGCGTCGGTGCCGGTGCCCGACCGCACGGTGAGGTGCAGGGCGTCCAGGCCGAGCTCGCGCCCGGTGCGGGCCACGGCCTGCAGCATCGCCCGACCCAGGCCGCGGCCCTGCAGATCCGGGCGCACCTGCACGCGCTTCACCGTCATCCAGTGCCGGGACAGCGGGGTGCCCTTGGACTCCAGCACGCACCACGCGGCGACCCCGCCGTGCCCGTCGGGCAGCACGAGCAGGTGATCGGGTCCTTCGGGGTGCAGCCGGGCGAACGTGCGCACGGCCAGAGCCAGGACGTCGTCGACGTCGACCGGCGCGACCAGCCCGACCGCACCGCCGGCGTTGGTGACGTCGGTCCAGCAGCGGACCAGCTGCGCGCCCAGGCCGTCCTCGAGCGGCGGGTCGAGGACGAACCCGTCCGGCGAGGGCGCCGGCACGGCTGGCTCCGCGCTCACTGCCCGGCCTCCGCCAGCTGGTCCCCCGACCCGTCCACCGCCTGATCGGCGGGCTGATCGTCAGGCTGCTCGTCGGGCTGGAGCGGTGCCACCTTGCCCTCCCACTTGGCGCTGAGCACGACGGTGGTGCGGGTGCGGGCCACCCCGTCCAGCCGGCGGAGCCGGCTGATGCAGCCCTCCAACGCGGGGATGTCGGCGGTGCGCACCTTGACGATGAAGGACTCCTCGCCGGCCACGAACCAGCAGTCCTCGGCCTCGGGCAGCGCCTCCATGGCCGCGCACACCCGGTCCTGGTCGGCGGAGTCGGTGAGGTAGACCCCGATGAGGGCGCTGACGCCGCGGCCGATCGCCTCGGGCGAGACCGCTGCGTGGTATCCGGTGATGATCCCGGCCTGCTCGAGCCGCTGCACGCGGTCGGTGGCGCTCGGGCCGGACAGCCCCACCAGCCGGCCGAGCTCGGCGTAGGTGAGGCGGCCGTTCGCCCGCAGGGCGCCCACCAGCTGCCGGTCCTTGTCGTCCACGGCCTCCATCCTCTCGCACCCGTGCTGTGCGGGAGATCACAGGGGTCCCACGGCATGCGACCTTCGATCCAAAGGTTGATACCCGCCAGAAGGCTTAGAATCAGAGTCGCCTCAGGAACATGAGGCACGAGAACAGAGAGGGGGGATCCACATGATGACCCTCGACGTCGCCCGCGCGCACATCCACGACCTGCAGCGCGAGGCCGACCAGCACCGGCTCGCCCGCGCCGAGCGCCGCCGCTCGCGCGTCCGCGCGCTGCTGACCCGCGCCGGCCGCTAGCCGCTGGGCCGCACCCCGACCGCCGCTCCCCGTCGTTCGCCCGACGAGGGACGCGGCGGTCTCGTGCATCCGGGGGCATTCCCCGTGAGCACGCTTCCGCTGCGTGATCCACGGGCCTACCCTTCGCTGCGCCGACCGGCAGCTGTCGTCGATCGGCCGATGGGCTGCAGGGGTGGTCTACAGAGACGGGGGAGCCATGCTGCGGGTGCTCGTGGAGCTCGGCGTGCCGCTGGTGCTGTTCGTGTTCGCGCTGGTCGACTGCATCCAGACTGACGAGGGGGCGGTACGCAACCTGCCCAAGGCGGTGTGGATCCTGCTCATCGTGCTGGTGCCGCTGGTCGGCTCGATCGCCTGGCTGGCCGCCGGGCGGCCGACCGGGGACCAGCGCCTGCAGCGCAGGGGCCAGGTCGCGTGGCCCGCCACCGCCACCTCCGGCTTCCCCGAGTACGAGCGGCCCGCGTCGGGGCGTCCCCGGCCCACCCTCGCCCCGGACGACGACCCGGAGTTCCTGCGCAGCCTGGGCGCCGAGCAGCGCCAGCACGAGGCGATGCTCGGCGACTGGGAGCAGGACCTGCGCCGCCGCGAGGCCGCGCTGCGCGAGGGCGAGGGGAGCGGACCCGTGCCACCCGCACCCGAGGCCGACCCGCACAAGCCCGAGCAGCCCCAGCAACCCTGACGCATCCCCCGGGCAGCCCTCGCCCGTCCGTCCTACGGTTGAGCCGTGCTCAGGGTCCTGCTCCCGCTGGTCGCGCTCGGCCTCACCCTGTGGGCCGCTTTCGACCTGGTGCGTCGTCCCGACGTCGAGGTGCGCCTGCTCCCGCGGCCGGCCTGGTTCGTGCTCGTCCTCGTGCTGCCGCTGGCCGGCCCGCTGGCCTATGCGGTGCTGGGTCGCGGGCCCGACGCCGGCCAGCTGCCGCCGCGCCGCCGCCCGCTCGGGCCGGACGACGACGAGGACTTCCTGCGCAGCCTGTGACGCCCGCCTCCGTCACCACCCGGTGATCGTGAAGGGCTGGTGGCGGCGATCCGCCATCAGCGCTTCACGATCATGGACGGGGTGGGTGGGTCAGAGCGGCAGCGCCATGAACCGTTCGCCGTCCTCGAGCCGCGGCCGGCCGTCGACGAGGACGTCGTGGAAGCCGTGCCGGCGGTAGAGCTGCTCGGCGCGGCGGTTGTCCTGCACGACCCAGAGCACCACCCGGTGCGCGCGCGCCCGGCGCGCCTCGGCGACGGCGGAGGAGATCAGCGCCTCGCCCATCCCCCGCCCGCGCGCCTCGGGGGCCACCCACATCGAGATCAGCTCGGCGTCGCCGGCGTCGTCGACGGCGGTGAGGCTGGTCATGCCGGCCGGCTCACCGGCGTAGTCGCCGACCAGGTTGAGCGGCACCTCGGTCAGCCGGGCCCGCCAGCGCTCCTCCGGCGCGTCCGCCCACTCGGTGAACCGGGACCCGAAGGCGTACGGCGCCTCCTCCAGCGCCCGCAGGCGCAGCCCCCGCCAGACCTGCCAGTCCTCGACGCCGACCGCCCTGATCCGCAGCACCCTGGAAGATCCCCCCGCGCTCAGATGCCGGCGTAGCTGTGCAGACCGGTGATGAAGATGTTGACGCCGAAGAAGTTGAAGGTCAGCGCCGCGAATCCGAGCAGGCAGATGGTGGCGGCCTTGCCGCCGCGCCAGCCGGCGGTGGCCCGGGCGTGCAGGTAGGCCGCGTAGAACACCCAGGTGATGAACGCCCAGGTCTCCTTGGGGTCCCAGCCCCAGTAGCGGCCCCAGGCGTTCTCGGCCCAGATGGCGCCGGCGATGATCGCGAAGGTCCACAGCGGGAAGACGAACGCGTGGACCCGGTAGGTGAGGGTGTCCAGCCGGGCGGCACTGGGCAGGCGCCCCAGCCAGCCGGTGGCCAGCGACGCCGGCGAGCGGCGCTCGGCGCGGGAGCGCAGCAGGTAGAGCGCGGCCAGGCCCGCGCCGATCGAGAACGCGCCGGCCGAGACGATGGCGGCCAGCACGTGGATGACCAGCCAGACCGAGTGCAGCGCCGGGACCAGCTGCTCGGCGTCGACGTAGAGCACGGTCATGGCCAGGCCCAGGCAGAGCAGGACCGTGGGCACGACCACGATGCCGAGGTAGCGGACGTCGTACTTGCGCAGCAGCACCAGGTAGGCGGCGGTGATGGCCAGCGAGCAGGTGATGGTGAACTCGTACATGTTCCCGAACGGCGCGCGCCCGGCGGCGATGCCGCGGGTGACGACGCCGAGCAGGTGCAGCGCGAACGCGAGCACGGTGAGGGAGACGCCGATCCGGCTCAGCTTCACCGCCCGGCGGCTCGCCTCCTCCCGGCGGCGCGAGCGCACCGGGGGCACGGGCGGTGCCGTCGGGACCGACGGGAAGCCAGGGCCGGCGCCCACCGCTGCCGGGACCTTGGCGACCGCCGGCGCGAGGGCGCCGGACTCGGCAGCCGACACGACGACGTCCTCGCTCGCCCCGGCGCGGTGGCCGAACGCGAACTCGGCCGCCACGGCCACCATGGCGCAGGCGTAGACGACGATCGCCGAGTAGACGAAGTCGTTGCTCAACCCCGCGAGCGTCGTGCTGCTCACGCGTGCTCCTCCTCGCTGTGCCCGGCGCCGCTGCGGCTCAGGGCGGACTGCTGGCCGTCTGCAGGGGCGACGCCCAGGCGCTCGGCCAGGGCGTGTTGAACGGAGTCGACCACAGTGTCAATTTCCTGGCCGAGGCCCTCTTCGTCCGTGCGCGACAGACCGGCGACCTCGACCACGGTACGCCCGTCCTCGCCGGCGCTCGCGCGGACCCAGACCCGGCGACGGCGCACGAACAGGCTGAGGACCAGCCCCAGCAGCGCGAGCACGACGCCGATGAAGGACGGGGTGGTGCCGGGGTCCGAGGCGACCTGGAAGTTGGCGAACCGGGAGACGCCGTCGAAGGTGATCGAGCCCAGGCCGTCGGGGAGCGTGAGCGTCTGCCCGGGGGCGAGCGCCTTCCGCAACGGCTGCTTGGGGTTCGCCGGATCCTTGAGCTGAGTCATCTGGTCCGTGTCGAGCGCGTAGACCGATTGCGGCCGTCCCGAGTCCAGACCGAGGTCGCCCTTGTAGACCGTGAAGAAGACGCGCGGCTGCTTGGTGTCCGGGAAGATCGAGATGGGCCCAGCGCCTGGGTCGACGAACGCGGTGGGCAGGAAGAGGCCCTGCAGGCCCAGCTGGGTGGGCTGCGCGTCGGGCACCTTGACCACCCCGACGGAGGTCATGTTCCCGTCCCTCGGCAGGAACGGGACCGCCTGGCGCAGCACCACCTTGCCGGTGCCGTCGCGGACGGTGAACCGGGGCGCGTAGCCGTTGCCGGTGAGGAAGATCTTCGTGCCGTCGACGACGAGCGGGTGGTTGCTGGCCACCGTGCCGGTCCTCTCGGGCGCGCCGGGCTTCGCGCGGTAGGTGACCGCGGCGGAGAACTCGCGCGGGGCGCCGGACTGCTGGCCGCCCTCCTGGTACTTCACGGTGAGCTTGGACAGGTCGACGGTGAACGGCGCGAGCTTGGCGAGGTCCTTCTCCGGGCCGCTGCGGACGTCGTCGTAGGCGGCGGGCACGTTGGACCAGCCGCTGCCCTCGGGCACCACGATGTTGGCCCGGAAGCCCCACAGGTGCCCGGCGGCCACACCCACCAGGACGAGCACCAGCGAGAGGTGGAAGACCAGGTTGCCGGTCTCGCGCAGGTGCCCGCGCTCGGCGGCCACCGACGGGCCACCGGACCGGCCGGCCTCGTGCACGTCCAGCCGGTAGCGGCGCCCACGCAGCACCTCGCGGGCCGCGGCGACGACGGTGGCCTGGTCGGCGTCGACGACGAAGGAGCGGTGCTCGGGCAGCCGCTCGAGGACCCGGGGCGCGGCCGGGGGCCGGGCCCGCAGCGCCTTGGCGTGCAGGCGAGCCCGGGGCAGCACGCAGCCGACCAGGCTGACGAACAGCAGCAGGTAGATCGCGCTGAACCACGGCGAGCTGTAGACGTTGAAGAAGCCGAGCCGGTCCAGCAGCGGCCCGCGCGTCTGGTGGTCGGAGAGGTAGGCCACCACCTTGGACGGGCTGACCGGCCGCTGCGGCAGCAGCGAGCCGGGGACGGCCGCTAAGGCCAGCAGGAACAGCAGCACCAGCGCGGTGCGCATGGAGGTGAGCAGCCGCCAGGCCCAGCGGATCCAGCCGACCGGGCCGAGGCCGGGCTGGCGGATCTCGCGGCGCTCGGGCGAGGTGCTCAGGCCCTCGCCGACCCGCTCGTCGACGCTCATGCCGTCACCTCTCCCTCAGCTGCCGCACCGAACCTGTGCATGTCACACGACTGCATGTCACACGACCGTGGTGAAGCCACCGACGAATCCCTGCAGGCGCACGGTGAGGTCGGCCCAGAGGCCGGTCACCAGCAGCACGCCGAGCAGGACGAGCATCGCGCCGCCCAGCCGCATCACCCAGGCGTAGTGCCGCTTCACCCAGCCGAACGCGCCGAGCGCGCGGCGGTAGGCCAGCCCGGCGAGCAGGAACGGCAGCCCGAGCCCGACGCAGTAGGCGACCGCGAGGATC
Source organism: Motilibacteraceae bacterium (assembly GCA_051954955.1). Lineage (GTDB taxonomy): Bacteria > Actinomycetota > Actinomycetes > Motilibacterales > Motilibacteraceae > JBQCHF01. Next base: position 6,225 of record JBQCHF010000018.1, on the reverse strand, counting down.
CCGCCGCGTCCTGCCCCGCCGGTGGTGGTGGACAGGGCCAGCACCGCCCCGAGCGTGGGGCCGATGCACGGGGTCCAGCCCAGGCCGAACAGCACCCCGAGCAGCGGGGCGCCGACCAGCCCGAGGGTGGGTGTGCGGTGGATGCGGAACTCGCGCTGGGTGCCGGGCAGGAAGCCCATGAAGGCCAGGCCCAGCACCACGGTGAGCGCGCCGAGCACCACCTGGATGGTGCGGGTGTGCTGCAGCAGGAACGAGCCCACCGCGCCGAAGAGCACACCGGCGCTGACGAACACGACGGTGAAGCCGAGGACGAACAGCGCGGTGCCGAGCAGCACGCGGCCGGCCCGTCGGCCGCCCAGTCGACCGGTCGCGTCGGCCAGGTCGGCGCCGGACAGGCCGGTGACGTAGGAGAGGTAGCCCGGGACCAGCGGCAGCACGCAGGGGCTGAGGAAGGACACCAGCCCGGCTGCGGCCGCCACCGGCAGCGCGAGGGCCAGCGAGCCGGAGGTGACCGTGCTGGTGAAGGCGTCGGCGGCGCTCACGACGCGGCCCCCGTGGGGGCGGGCGGGCCGCCGGCGTCGGCGATCATCTGGCGCAGCGCCACCTCGGTGACGCCCCCGAACGCCGACGCCGCGAGCCGGCCCTGGGCGTCGATGACGATCGTGCTCGGGATGGCGCCGGGCATCACCCCGCGCAGGGCGAGCTGGGCCCGGCCGGAGCTGTCCTCGATGGAGGGGTAGGTGAGGCCGAACCGGCGGGCGTAGGCGCGCGCGGGGTCGGCGCTGTCCTTGACGTTGATGCCGACGAACTCGACCCCGGCGTCCTGCGTGGCGCGGTGCACCCGCTGCAGGGCGGGGGCCTCGGCCCGGCAGGGCGGGCACCAGGAGCCCCACACGTTGACGACGGCGACCTTGCCCGTCAGGGACGAGGAGTCGAAGGACTTGCCGTCCAGGGTCGTGCCCTTGAACTCGGGCACCGGCTTGCGCTCCGACGCGGTGTAGGCGACCACACTGCCGTCGCCGGTGATGTAGCGCTCCTCGCCGGTGGTCCCGTTGCTCGGGCCGGCGGACGCCGAGCAGCCGGCCAGGGCCATGGCGGCCACGGCGGCAGCGGCGAGCGCGGGGAGGCGGCGAGGGAAGCGCATAGGGCTCAGGCGCCGGCGGGGGGGCGGCCCGCCAGCTTGGCCGGCAGCAGGTCGCGGGCGGGCTCGGAGTAGGCGACGCGGACGATCTCGTCCCCGACGTAGGTGAACGAGGTGAGCGAGGCGAGCGTGCACTCGCGCTTGCGCGGGTCGTGCCAGAGCCGGCGGCCCTCGACCTTGCAGCGGGTGATCCAGATCGGCAGCTGGTGGCTGACCAGCAGCGCCTCGTGCCCGCGGGCGGCGTCGCGGGCGGTGGCCATCGCCCCGAGCATGCGGGCGGCCTGCTGCTCGTAGGGCTCGCCCCAGGAGGGGCGGAACGGGTTGTAGAGGTTCTTCCAGTGCGAGGGCCGGCGCAGCGAGCCGTCGCCGACGCCGAACGTGAGGCCCTGGAACGCGTTCTCGGCCTCGATCAGCCGCGGGTCGGTGCCGACCTCGATGTCGAAGCGGGCGGCCACCGGCTCGGCGGTCTCCTGCGCCCGCTCGAGCGGGCTGGCGGTGACCACGGTGATGTCGCGGTCGGCCACGGCCTCGGCCACCCGCTCGGCCATCTTCCGGCCCAGCTCGGACAGGTGGTAGCCGGGCAGCCGTCCGTAGAGCACGCCGGTGGGGTTGTGGACCTCGCCGTGCCGGAGCAGGTGGACGACGGTGCGGACCGAGCTCTCGGCGTCGCTCACGCACTCGTCCCTTCTGTCGGTCGAACGTCGTCCGGTCGGGCCTGCGCCGCGGCCCTGGCCGCGACGGGGAGCGCCTCGGCGACCCGGGCGACGGCCTCGTCGTCGTGCGAGGACGAGACGAACCACGACTCGAACGCCGACGGCGGCAGGTAGACGCCCTCGGCGAGCATGGCGTGGAAGAACGCCCGGAACCGGTGCAGCTCCTGGCGACGGGCACCGTCGTAGTCCACGACGTCGGAACCAGCCGCCTCTTCGGGGACGAAGAAGACGCTGAACATGTTCCCGGCGTACTGCAGCCGGTGCGGCACCCCCTCGGCGGCGAGGGCCGCGGAGGCCCGGGCGCCGATCTCGCCGGCCACCTTGTCCACGTGGGCGTAGACCTCGTCGGTGGCGTTGCGCAGCGTGGCGAGGCCAGCTGCGGTCGCGACCGGGTTCCCGGACAGGGTGCCCGCCTGGTAGACGGGGCCGACCGGCGCGAGGTGCTCCATCAGGTCGGCGCGGCCACCGAAGGCCGCGGCCGGGAAGCCGCCGCCCATCACCTTGCCGAAGGTCATCAGGTCCGGGCGCACGCCCTCCAGGCCGTACCAACCGGCGGGCGAGACCCGGAAGCCGGTCATCACCTCGTCGCTGACCAGCAGTGCGCCGTGCTGCTCGGTGATCCGACGCAGGCCCTCGGTGAAGCCCGGCAGCGGCGGGACGACGCCCATGTTGCCGCTGGCCGCCTCCACGATCACGCAGGCGACCTGGTCGCCGACCTCGGCGAACACCTTCTCGACCGCGGCGAGGTCGTTGTAGGGCAGCACGATCGTGTCGGCCGCCGAGGCGCCGGTGACGCCGGGGGTGTCCGGCAGCGCGAAGGTGGCCAGGCCGGAGCCGGCGCTGGCCAGCAGCGCGTCGACATGACCGTGGTAGTGGCCGGCGAACTTGACCACCTTGGTGCGCCCGGTGGCCCCGCGAGCCAGCCGGATGGCCGACATGGTGGCCTCGGTGCCCGAGCTGACCAGCCGGACCTGCTCCACCGGCTCGACCCGGCGGACGATCTCCTCGGCCAGCAGCACCTCGTTCTCGCCCGGCGTGCCGAAGGACGTGCCGCGCGCAACGGCGGCCTGCACGGCCTCGATGACCGCGGGGTGCGCGTGGCCGAGCAGCATCGGACCCCACGAGCAGACGAGGTCGACGTAGCGGCGGCCGTCGGCGTCGGTGAGCCACGGGCCGGAGCCCGCTTCCATGAAGCGCGGGGTGCCACCGACCGCCCGGAAGGCGCGGACGGGGCTGTTGACCCCGCCGGGGGTGACCGCGCGGGCCCGGTCGAACAGCTCCTGCGACGCCGGGGCGTCGTACGGGTACGGCATGGCTCCATCGTCCCACCCGTCCGCAGGCCCCGCCCCCGGCCCCTCGCGGGGGTGAGCGTGCGGTGTGACCCGCGCAACGCCCCGGGGCAGCGACGGCGTAACCCCGCGCGCGCCGGCTCGTTGGGCTCAGCACGAGGCCAGCGGGCGACGGCGGGAGGAACGGGCGATGGGCGGTCGGCACCGGCAGGTGGCGGGGGCGCAGCTGACCCGGGCGCGGAAGGCGCTGCGCGCGGTGCCGCCGGGGGCCCTGGCGGTGGCGCTGCCGCTGGCCCTGCTCGCCGGAGCGGGTCCCGTCTTCGGGTCGCTGTCCGGGAACGACACGCATCCGGCGATCCCGCCGGTGCCGTCGACGCCGTTCACCCAGCCGGCCTCGGACACCGACCCGTCCCGCGCGCTCGGGCTGACGACGTTCCCGACCGGTTCCGGCCTGCCCGGGGGCGCGACGCTCCCCGGGGGCGGGACACTCCCCGGGGGCACGGTCGCTCCTCCCGGGGGGTCGTCGGCCGCTGCTCCGGCGGCGCCCGGCGTCCCCGGCCGCGCCTTCACCGCCTACCGCACCGCCGCCGCACTGCTCGGCGCCGCCGCCCCCGGCTGCCACCTGTCCTGGTCGGTGCTCGCCGGCATCGGCGCGGTGGAGTCGGGCCACGGCACCTACGGCGGGGCGCGGGTCGGCGCCGACGGCGTGGCCCGGCCGACCATCCTCGGCCCCCGCCTGGACGGCAGCGCCGGCACCGCCTACGTGCGTGACACCGACGGCGGCCGCTGGGACGGGGACACCGTCGTCGACCGCGCGGTCGGCCCGATGCAGTTCATCCCCGGCACCTGGATGGTGGTCGGGGTGGACGCGGACCGCGACGGCACGGCCGACCCCTCCGACGTCGACGACGCCGCCGCCTCGGCCGGCCGCTACCTGTGCGCCGGCGGCCGCGACCTGGCCACGCCGCAGGGGCTGCGCGCGGCACTTCTCAGCTACAACCACTCCCAGGCGTACGCCGACCTGGTGGAGCGCTTCATCGCCGCCTACGCCTCGGGGACGGCGCCGGTGGGCTTCGCGTCGCTGACCGGTGGGGCGCCCTCAGGAATTGCGCCTGCAGCCGCGCACTCCTCCGCCTCGCCGCAGGCCTCGTCGAAGCCCTCGTCGCCGGCGACTCGCCCGTCGACCGCTCCGAGCAGCCGGCCGGCCGCCCCCACCCACTCCTCGCCGAGCCCGACGCCGTCCGCGACCACGTCGCCGACCACCTCGTCGGCAGCGGCCGCCGACGTCGTCCGCTCGCTGACCGGGACGGTGGGCGGAGGCGTCGGCACCCTCACCGGGACGACGTCGACCGCGTCACGGACCCCGACGCCGACGTCCCCGCCGACCAGCACGCAGAGCACCGACGTGCTGGGCTCGGTGGGTTCGTCGGTCGGTTCATCGGTCGGTGAGGTGGTGCGGGGCACCAGCTGCACCGTCGGCGGCCTGCTCGGCGCCACCCCCTCCTGCTGATCGTGAAGGGCTGATGCCGGATTCCCGCCATCAACCCTTCACGATCACGGGGTCAGCGGGTACCGCTCGTGCGGGGTCGCTGCTCCCGGTGTCGATGTGCAGGTCGGCCGGCGGCTCGTCGATGCGCGCGTCCTGCGACTGGGCCCGCAGCCGCCGGAGCGTCTCCACGTCGGCCAGCTTGTGGAACTCCTGCCGCGCGGGGTCCACGAGCCGCCGCTCCTGCTCCTCGCCGCTCACGCTGAGCCGGACGAACACCACCCGGCCGCCGAGCGCCCGCACCCGCGACGCGACGCGACGCGGTCGCAGAATCCCGGCCGGACGGTCGGCTCCGGCGCGAACGTGAAGATGAGGGACCGGTCGTCCCGAGCCGCTGACTCGAAGACGGAGAGCCAGAACTCCTCGCGCAGCTCCACGAACGACGGCGATCCGAGCGGGAACACCGTAGTGAGCGTGTCCACGACGAGATGGTTGTGGAACACCGGGTACCCGACCTCCCGCTCGTGCGCGCGGGCGGTGGTGAGCTTGCCCGAGGCGATTCCTCCGTGCAGGAAGACGAGATCCACCGGTGCACGCTATCGGCGTGCGGGAGGTCGTCGGTCCATGCGGGTCGTCAGCCGGTGCGGGCCCAGACCAGGACGCCTCGCTTGGTCACCGTGATCGGCGGCTCGAGCTCCCCAGGCGTGATCATGAATGACTGATGACGTTTATCCGCCATCAACCCCTCACGATCACGGGTAGGGGGCCCTATCGGGTGCGGACCCAGGTGCCGGTGGGGTCGATCCAGGCGGGGGCGCGCCACTCGGTGCCGCCGCCTGTGACATCTCCAGGGGTGGCGCGAAGGTCCCAGTGCTGGTCGTGGACGAGGTGGTGGTGCCACAGGCAGAGCAGGCGCATCTCGTCGAGGTTGGTCTCTCCGCCCAGGCTCCACCAGGTGATGTGGTGGGCCTGGGACCAGTCCGGTGGGCGATCGCAGCCGGGTCCGACGCAGCCCTTGTCCCGCATGGCCAGGAGCCGTCGTTGATCTGGGGTCGCGAGGCGTCTGGCGCGGCCGACGTCGATGGGTCTGCCTTCACCATCGAGGACGACGGGGCTGATGCCGGCTTCGCAGGCCAGGAGCCGGGCCTGCTCGACGGAGATGCGGGAGCCGGTGGACGTGGTGGACAGGACGGTCGCGGCCCGGTGCGCGCCGGGGGTGGTCTGGCCGGCTTCGCTGGCTCGCAGCTCTTCGAGGGTGACGGCGACCAGCAGCTGGTCACGGGAGGGGGCAGCGACCTTGCCGCGGAACGCCTCAGGCACGGCCGGCACGGACGGGACCCCGTCGAGCGCCAGGCCGAGATCGAAGGCGCCCTGGCCGGCGGGCTGCCCGGTGCGCGGGTCCGCTCCCTCGCTGCTGATGTCGACGAGCTCGTCGTCGTCAGCGTCGTTCTCGTGGTCTGAGGCGGGGTTCTGCTGCCCGGGCAGGATGCGCCCGGCGACGGTGACGGTCTCCATCAGCGCATCCAGCATCCGCTGCTGGTGGGTGCGCGGGTCGGGCAGCTCGGCGGTCCCGATGGGCGCGGCCAGCGGTTCCAG
>JBQCHF010000017.1:0-9841 GCA_051954955.1 Motilibacteraceae bacterium | reverse complement strand
CACGGCCCGCAGGTGCCGGCCCTCGACGGCCGCCACCGCGGCCTTGGTCGCCGCCGTGAGCAGCACCCGGTCGTACATCCGCAACCTGGCCGCGTCCAGACCGTTGAGCAGGTCCGCCACCCCGGTCGCGAGCGGGTTCTCACCCGCGAACCGCAGCTGCTGCGACAGACCCACGCACTCGCCCAGCGTGCCGGGAAGGACGTCTGTCGAGACGTCCTTCTCCTGCCCCGCTTGGCCGTGAACCATGCGACGAGACTACGGACCAGGTCCGACAGTTCCCGTTTCCAAACAGGCAGAATCAGCAGCCGCCAGGTCACGACTAGGCAAAGAAACAAAGCCAGCAATGACAACGGAGCCGACGGGCTCCGGATCTTGATGCACTCGCACGCTCAGACAAGGTGCACCAGGTCTCAAGATCCGCAAAAACCCGCGCCCGGCCAACCAGAACCAGCCCCCAGCAGGACCGCCCCGTCACCAGCCGCCTTGAAGGGGACCCCAGCAAGTCCGGCGGCCGGCCAACGAGAAGCGCCCCGAGCAGCACCGCCCGTCACCAGCCGCCTTCGACCCCACCCAGCAGGACCGGAGGCAGATGATCCACATCTTCTCCATGATCACGACGAGGCGAGTGACGTCAGAGCGTCCCCGTCGCCGCCTGCAGCCCCAGACTCGACATCGCGACCAGCACCCACAGCAGCCCGCCGAGCAGCAGCGGACGTGCGCCGGCGCGGCGCAGTGCGGCCGGATCGGTGGTCAGCCCGATCGATGACAGCGCGACCGCCGTGCAGAAGACGGCCAGCCAGGTGAGCGTGCCGTGCCAGGAATCCGGCACGAGGCCGACGGTGTCGAGGACGCTGGCCAGCACGAAGCCGACGATGAACGGAGGCACCAGCCGCCAGGGGCGCACCGAGCCGACGCCGCCCGACGCCTGACGGCGGGCCGGCAGCGCGGCCAGCACCAGGCAGATCGGCACGATCATCAGGCTCCGGGTCAGCTTCACCACTACCGCGTAGGAGCCCGCCGACGTCCCGTAGGAGTAGGCCGCCGCGACCACCGAGCTGGTGTCGTTGATCGCCGTCCCGGCCGAGAGCCCGAAAGCGTGCTGGGACAGCCCCAGGAGGTGGCCGATGGCGGGGAAGGCGAGGACCGCGGCCACGTTGTAGGTGAAGATCGTGCCGATGGCGTAGGCGACGTCGGCCTCCGCGACGGAGACGACGCTCGTGACCGCGGCGATCGCCGAGGCTCCGCAGATCCCGGTCCCGACCCCCACGAGCGTGCGGATGCCGGATGGCAGCCCGAGCAGGCGGCCGAGCAGTGCGGCCCCGGCCAGTGCGACCGCCATGGTGCCGAGCATCACCGGCAAGGAGCCGCCGCCCACCCGCAGGACCTGCCCGAGCGGCAGGCCGGTGCCGAGCAGGACCACGCCGGCCTGCAGCACACCGCGGCTCGCCAGCCGGAGCCCCGGCGCTTGCCGCTCCCCGGGGCGACGGAAGGCACCCACCAGCGCGCCGAGCACGATGCCGAGGACAGGGGCGCCGACGAGAGGGACGACCCGACCGAGCAGCGTCGCCACGACGGCCAGCGCCACCGCCGGAGCGAGCCCTGGCGGCAGCGACCGGAGGCGCGCCACGGGAGCCGGCAGCGGTGCTTCGGCCCTGCGATGCACCGTGCCCTCCCTCTCCTGGTGGTCGTGCTGATGGGTCGTGGTCCAGCTCGTGGTCGCGCCGGCATCGCCAGCCTGCCCAGCGTGATCGCGACGGTGCGGACCCGGTAGGGAGCAGTCCGTGATGCCGCCATAGGCTCCGCTTATGACCCTCGCCGACGACCTCGACCTCGCCTCGCTGCGACTGCTCGTGGCCGTGGCCGAGTCCGGCAGCCTCGGCCGGGCCGCCACCCGGCTGGGCCTGAGCCAGCCGGCGGTCAGCCAGCGGATGCGCGGCCTCGAGCGTCGGCTCGGACTCACCCTGCTCACGCGGACCACTGCCGGCTCGACGCTGACCGGCGCCGGCGCCTCGGTGGTCGACTGGGCCCGGCCCGTCCTCGACGCCGTCGAGGTGCTCGCCCGCAGCGTCGAGGCACTTCACGATGGCCGCGACCAGCGGCTGCGGGTGGCTGCCTCGCTCACTGTGGCCGACCACCTGGTGCCCGGCTGGCTCGTGGCCTACCACCGCGAGCTTCCTGGCTCGGCGGTGGCGTTGCAGGTCGTCAACTCCGACGGCGTGTCGGAGCTCGTCCGTGACGGCGCGGTGGACCTCGGCTTCGTGGAAGGCGTCGGCGCGCCGCGCGGGCTGAGATCCACGGTGGTGGGTGAGGACCGCCTCGTGGTCGTGGTGGCGCCGTCGCACGCCTGGGCCGGCCGCCCGGCTCCACTGGCAGCCGCCGAGCTGGCCTGTGAGCCGCTGGTGCTGCGCGAGCAGGGCTCCGGCACGCGCGAGGCGCTGGAACGGGTGCTGCGGGCGCGGGGGCTGGAGCCCCGCGCCGCGCTCGAGCTGGGCTCGACCACGGCCATCCGCTCCGCCGTCATGGCGGGGGAGGGGCCGGCCGTGCTCAGCGAGCTCGCGGTGAGGGCCGACCTGGAGACGGGCGCGCTGGTCGCGGTGCCGACGGACCTTCCGCTGCGACGACGGTTCCGTGCGGTGTGGCGCGCCGCGGCCGAACCCGCCGGGCCGGCCGGAACGCTGCTGGCCGTCTGCCTGAGGTCGGCCCCACCGCACCTCAGTCCGACGTCGGCGGGGGAGTGAGCGGGATGGTCGTGCGCCCGCTCGGGTCCAGGGTGAGCCGCCGTCCCGCGGCCACCAGGACCAGCGGCGGCCCCGGACGGCCGTGCCCGCCGACCGCGAGCTCGTCGTGGGTGACGACGACCTCGAGCCCGTAGTGCTCCCGGAATCGCATCCGGAAGGCGAGCCGGCGCAGGCCGTCGGGCAGGCACGGGTCCAGCCGCAGCGCGGCTCCGCGCGTGGACAGCCCGGTGAAACCGCGTTGCAGCAGGTCGATCGTGCCCGCCATCGCGCCCAGGTGGATCCCCTCGCGGGTGGTGCCGCCCTGGACGTCCGCGACGTCGCTCTCCAACGCCTCGAGGAAGTAGCGCCACGCGGCCGGGCGATCCGTCCGCGCGAGCACCCAGGCGTGCACCAGCTTGGACAGGGTCGAGCCGTGAGCGGTGCGCTGGAGGTAGTGCTGGGTGTTCCGCTCCACCAGGAACGGGTCCCACCGGTAGCCGAGGCGCTCCACCACCTCCTGCAGCTCGTCCGGGGTGAGCAGGTAGAACAGCATGAGGACGTCGGCCTGCTTGGCCAGCTGGTAGCGGTTGGTGCTGTCGCCCTCCGCCTCCAGGATGCGGTCCAGCCGTGAGATGTCCCCGTAGCGCTCGATGTAGCCCGCCCAGTCCAGCTCCTCGAGCCGGTCGTAGCCGTCGAACTGCAGCAGCACCCCGGAGGGCGTCCAGCACAGGCGCAGCCGGCGGCTGACGTGGTCCCACAGCTCGAGGTCCTCGCGCCGGACCTCGAGCAGGTCCAGCAGCTGCTGGCGGCGTCGCTCCGGCAGGGCATCCACGGCGAGCAGCGCCCGGGAGAGCACCCAGCTGGTCATCACGTTGGTGTAGGCGTTGTCGTCGAGTCCTGGCTCGTCGCGCCAGGGGTAGGCGTCGTGGTACTCGTCCGGGCCGACGACGCCGGTGATCCGGTAGCGGTCCGACGCCCTGTCGTAGCCGGCCAGCCCGGCGAAGAGGCGGGCCACCTCCAGGACCAGCTCGGCGCCCTGCTGCGCCAGGAAGTCGAGGTCCCCGGTCGCCTCGTAGTAGTGCCAGGTGTTCCACGCCACCGCCAGGCCGATGTGACGCTGCAGGTCCGAGTGGTCCTCCAGCCAGTGCCCGGATCGGGGGTTGAGGTGGAGCCGCTGGGTCTCCTCGCGCCCGTCCGAGCCGCTCTGCCACGGGAACAGCGCCCCGCGCAGCCCCGCCGCGTGCGCCGCCCGCCGCGCCTCGGGCAGGCGCCGCCAGCGGTAGAGCAGCAGCGAGCGCGCCAGCTCGGGCATCCGCAGTGCCAGCCAGGGGAACACGAAGACGTCGTCCCAGAACACGTGACCGCGGTAAGCCTCGCCGACCAGTCCGCGGGCGGGGATCCCGACGTCGAGGTCGATGCTGTGGGTGGACAGCGTCTCCAGCAGGTGGAACAGGTGCAGGTGCAGCACGAGGGCTGCGTCGATACCGGCCGCCTCATGGACGGCCTGCGGCTCGACCTCGATCGCGAGGTCGCAGCGGGCCCACAGGTGGTCCCAGGCGAGCACGTGCCGTCGCAGCAGCGCGTCGAAGCCGACCAGCGCGCGGACCCGTTCCCGGCACGCCTCGGCGGGCGTGCTGATCGCCCGATCCCGGCTGGTGACGACGACCGCCACCTTCTCCACCGTCACCGGTTCGCCGTCGTGGGCGTCGAGCACCAGCTCCTCGCTCACCCAGCGGTCCTCCACGAGCTCGTGCCGTTCCCGCGCCTTCACCTCGCCCGCGGGCGACAGGAGCTGGTGCCGTACGGCGGTCGACACCAGCCGGCGGGATTGACGGGTGACGACGTCGAGGGCGCAGACACCGTCCTCCGACGACACGTCGGAGTCCTCGACGTCGAGGTGGTCGCCGCCGAGCCCGCGGTACCGGGGCACGCCGGCGTTGGCTACCCGCCCGTCCACCCCGCTGCGCACGGTGACGGGGCCGGACCACCGCTGCGGGACGAAGGTGGTGTCCAGAGCGGCCACGAAGGGATCGGCCATCGAGACGAACCGGCGCTGCGCCACCGAGGTCCGGTGGCCGTCGTCCCCCACCACCACGAAACGGCGCACCAGCACCCCGCGACGCAGGTCGAGCTCCTGCACGTAGTTCTCCACCTGTGCGCTGTCCAGGTCGAACCAGTCCCCGTCTCCGAAGCGGAAGCGCAGTGACTGCCAGTCGGGCAGGTTGACGATGCTCTCGTTGCTGACGGTGTGCCCGTCGACCGTGCCGTCGATCCGGTCGAAGACGCCGGCGACATAGGTGCCGGGATAGTGCGTCCCGTCGGCGGTGGCCTCCGGGGCCGCCGCGCGAGTGGCGAACCGGCCGTTCCCCAACGCGCACAGGACCTCTCTCACGCCCTCCGACGCGGCGTCGTAGCCCTCGTACCGCAGCACCCAGCTGTTCACCGCCGCACCCCCGTCATCACCAGCACCTCGCTGAGATCGCCGACTACCAGGTCTGCACCGGCGGCCAGCAGCGAGGCGCGCTGCCCGGACGCGGGCCCGCCGCGGTCCACGCCCAGGACGAGGGCGAAGCCGCCGGCGTGCCCGGCGGCGACGCCCGCGAGGGCGTCCTCGGCCACCACAGCGCGGGCAGGTGAGGCCCCCAGCCGCCGCGCCGTCTCCAGCAGCACGTCCGGGGCCGGCTTGCCCGCCAGACCCGCGCGTGCGGCGTCGTCACCGTCCACGACCGTCCCGAACAGATCGGCGACACCGGCTGCGGTGAGGACGTGACGTGCGTTCCGCGAGGCGGTGAAGACCCCGCAGGCGATGCCGACCGTGGCCAGGGCGTGCACGAGCCGAACCGTGCCCGGGAACGGGCGCACCCCGTCGGTGGCCACCGACTCGAGGAAGTAGGCGTTCTTGCGCCGACCCAGCCCCACCGCCGTGAAGCGGTCCGCGGGTCGCCCGGCTCGCCCGCGACGACGTCGACGCCCCGGCTGGCCAGGAAGACGCGGACGCCGTCCTCCCGGCGCCGGCCGTCGACGTGGCGCAGGTAGTCCTCGTCGCTGAACGGGACGAACGGCGTCCCGGTCCGGGCGGCGTGCTCGTGCAGGATCGGGTCGAACAGCCGGCCCCAGGCGCGGCGGTGGACCGCCGCGGTGTCGGTGACGACGCCGTCCATGTCCAGCAGCACGGCGTCGAAGCGCTGGGGGTCGAGCAGCACGGTCATCGCGACCTCCCCGCAGCGGCGCGAGCCGGTCCGCACCCCCGCGCCCCGACCGGCTCGCGCCACCCGGGTCCACCGTGCGCGAGGAGGCGCAGCGTGTTGAGGGACCGAGGTCCCGCTCTCGCTCCCTGGCGGGCCTCGGCGAGACGGGAGAACCGGGACCGACCGGCGCGAATGCGGCTGGTCGTGGCGGAGGGTGGCCGGTACCGTCGCCCGGGTGACGGGGGACGACACGGGCAGCACCGGCAGCACGAACGGCACGGGCGGCACGGGCGGCACCGACGGCACGGACAGCACGGACGGCACGGACGGTCTGCGCAGCAGGGACAAGAACGTCCGCCTCGACGCGGCGGTCGCCATCGGCACCGCGGGTGACGCCGAGCGGCTCGATGACCTGGTGTCCGCGCTGGCATCGGAGCACGACTTCTTCGTGCGCGAGATGCTGGTCTGGGCCCTGGTCCGCCTGGGACCTGCCGCCGTGCCGTCGCTCGCGGACCTGGTCCGTAGCGGGCCGGTGGAGGCTGCGCTGGCGGCGGTGCAGGTGATGGGCAAGCTCGGCGACCCGGCCGCGGTGCCCGCGCTGCTGGACGCGCTCCCCGCGGCGGAGCCGGCGCTGCGCGACCGGATCGTCTTCTCCCTCGGCCAGATCGGCGACCCGGCCACCGTGCCGGTCCTGGTCTCGCTGCTCGGCCGGACGAGCGAGGAGTCCACCACCACCCTCGTCTCCGCGATCGAGTCCTTCGGCGAGGACGCGTTCGACGAGCTCGTGGCCCGACGAACCGACCCGGACGCCGAGGTGCGCGGGCAGGTGGTGGACCTGCTCGGCTTCATGGTGAGCCCGAGCGCCCTGGCGCCGCTCGCCGACGCCGTCGGCGACGAGCACCCGGAGGTCCGCGTCCGCGCCCTCACCGCGCTCACCGGCACCCTTCCTGCCCTCGCCGACCCGGCGCACGAGCAGGAGCGCCGCCGGGCCACCGAGGCGGTGCGCGACGCGGTGCAGGACGTCGACCGCCGGGTGCAGCTGCTGGCCCGGCGGGTGCTCGAGCTCGACACCGCGGCCGCGCATCGGTCGCCAGCTGCCCCGACGCCCTCATAGCGCCGCGGCAGCAGGGCCGGCAGCCGGTCCAAGGACGGATGGGAGGATCGGGTGCATGTCGATCCGGACGTGCCCGACCTGCGGGACCGACGTCGACGTCTCCAACGGCCTGCTCGGCTGTCCGGCGTGCGGTCGCTCGCTGGCCGCCGCGCCGGTGGCCGACGAGGTGCCGACGTCCATCCTGCAGTTCTTCGACGACGTCGAGCCGGACGGGCGCAGCCGCCCCGTGGATCGGCACCCTGACCCCGCCATGCCGGGCGAGGACCTGCCGCGATCGGCGGCCGAGACGCAGGAGCTGCCGGTCGTGCCGGCGCTGCCGCGCCACTCGCCTGCGCCGTCGCAGCCGGTCTCCGCCGGGTCGGCACCCACCCCCGATGACCCTTCCGGTTCCGCCGCGACATCCGGCCGCTTGCTCTTCGACGACCTCTCGCCCGGCACCTCCGCACTCGCCCGGGATGAGGGGACAGGCCGCGGGCGAGGGGGGCTCGGCGGTGCGCGTGGCCGCCTGCCCGGTGGCCTGCTCCTGATCGGAGCGTTCGCGGCCGGCGGGCTGGCCGTGCTCGCCGCGTTCGCGCTGCGCGGTGGACCGGACCCGGCGACGGCCGCCTCCGCCCCCGCGCGCTCGTCCGCTCCGGCCGCCTCGACCTCGCCCTCCAGCGCATCGCCGGCGCCGTCCGCGTCCCCGACCGCTCCAGCCGATCCGGCGGCGGTGGCCCGCGGTATCGAGGGGCTGCTGGTCCGCAGCGACGAGGCCCGGGGCACCCTCAACTCCGCCACCGGTCCGCTCGGCACCTGTCGCATCGACCCCGCCGGGGCCGCCTCCACCATCCAGTCGGTCGTGGACGAGCGACAGCGGATCCTGGCCGACCTGCAGGCGCTGCCGGGCGCGCAGGTCGCCGCGTTGCCGTCGGGCGAGCAGCTCGTCGGCGCGCTCGCCAGCGCGATGCAGGCCTCGATCGCCGCGGACCAGGCCTACGTGCAGTGGGCCGACGACGCACAGGGCTGCACGCCAGGGCAGGCCCCGCCGGCGCAGGCCCTGCGCGAGGGGAACCAGCTGTCCCGGTCGGCCCAGAGCGCGAAAGGCATCTTCGTCACGCTGTGGAACCCGATCGCTGAGAAGTACGGGCTGCCCACCCGCACGGCGAACGACGTCTGACGTGGTGCGGAGTCGTTCGAGCGTCGGCGTCCGCTCATGACCACGGGGCAGGCACCTGACTGGTCGACGCGCGCGGCCGCGGCGGCACGCGAGGTCCTCTCCGGCCCCGGCGCGATCACCGACCGTGTCGTGCTCCTGGATGCGATCCCCGCGCCAGGAGGCGTCCTGCTCACGTTCAGGTGGAGGAGAGATCCGACCGTCTACGGCTACCTGATCGACGACCGGCCGCTGACGTCCTGGTCCCACGGGCCGTCGGCGGCGTTGGTCGGTGTCGGCGAGTCGGCACAGGAGGCTGCACGGGAGTGGGCACAGGACCTCCGATGGAGGCTCAAGGAGCAGCTCGAGACCGGCGGCGTGCGGTGGGCACCGCGGCTGACCCGGAGCGAGCCGGTGATGCTCGACCTCGACAGGCCCCCGGCAGAGCGTGACCGCTACTACGTCGGCCGGGTGCGGACGGAGCCGATCGACCCGGGCGCCCACGTCATCGTCAAGGGTGGGGGCTCGGTGCAGGACTTCGACCCTGCCCTCGCGGGGCGGTGGCTCAGCGAGGCCGGTCTGCACGTCGACCGGGCGCGGAGCAGCCTGCTCGCGGGGCGGCTGCTGTGCTGGCTTCAGGCGTACACCAACGAGGCGCGGCCGACCCTGGTCGCGCACGCTGCCGCATCCTGGGCCGATGATCGCTCCGCGGTCCTCGACACTCTCGAGGCCCTGCCAGGTCTGGCGGACCGCTCGGCGCTGCTCACTCGCCTGCTCTGGGTCATCGCCTACGAGGCGACCGAGCAGGGCGCTTATCGCCTCGACCTGAGGGCGGCCCCTCCCCGGCTGGTCGAGGCACTTCGCCTTCCCGGGGAGCAGGACGGGTACCTCCTGACGTTGCCGGTGCCGACTGACATCGACCCGCGCTTCTCAGGTGAGAACGGCCTGCCGGACGAGTGATCAGAACGGGATCTCCTCGCGTCCTGCACCGCCCCATCCGCTGGTCGTGCCGTCAGCTGGCTCGCCGACGGTGCCCTGTTCGGTGAGGGGTGGGTCGGTCAGGGGGTAGGTGTGTCCGCTGGGCATGCGCAGGACGCGGCGGGTCTCGCCGTGCTCGTCCCGTTCGCTGTCGATGCTGGTGTTGCCCAGGGTCTTGAGGATGTGGCAGAACCGGCAGCGGGGGGGGAGGTTGTCGGCGGCGGTGGGGCCGCCGTCGGCGTGGGCTTGCTCGTGGTCGAGGTCGCAGCGGGTGGCGGGGTTGGTGCAGCCGGGGGTGGAGCAGCGTTCGTGCTTGGTCATGGCGAAGTCGCGGATGGCTTGGCTGGGTTCGTAGGTGTCGACGGCGAGGAGCTGGTGGTTCTGGTCGACCAGGGCGATCCGCCAGCGTTGCTCGGCCAAGATCAGGTCTCTGGCGACGGCGGCCGGTACGGGTCCGTGCCCGCGCAAGAGCGCAGGTTCTGACCCGGCTTCCCCATCGGGGTCGAGCAGGGCATCGCCGGAGAACACGATGACCGGCAGGACCGCGCGCCCGTGGGCGGTGGGGGCGCCGGCCCACGGGACCTGCACCTGGGGTCCGGCCGCGAGGACATCCTGGACGGCGGCCAGGCCGGGCAGCGGTTCCTGTCCTTCGGGTACGGCCGGGAGCAGTGGATTCTGCGGTGAGCGCTCAGTGTCCGGGTTGGCCGTGGCG
>JBQCHF010000016.1:0-57169 GCA_051954955.1 Motilibacteraceae bacterium | reverse complement strand
ACGGCGCAGGGCCCGCACCCTTGGGGTGCGGGCCCTGTGGTTCCTGCTGACGGTTCTCGTCACCTCTCGACGGGTGCGGGCTGGCGGGAGCCGAGCAGGAGCTCTGCGTCGGTGGGGGTGTGGCCGCGGTGGATCAGGCCGAGGATGCCCAGGGCGAGGAAGAGGGCGGCGCCGGCGAAGGCGGCGATGGCGGCGTAGAGGGCGATCTGGCCCATGGTCCAGAAGGCGTAGGCGTTGAGCAGGAGCCCGCGCAGGGTCTCGCCCTTGAAGACGGTGGCGACCTGGCCGGCGAGCTTGGTGTCGGCGGGGTTGGCCATGGCCTTGGTGGACAGCTGGGCGTAGGTCTGGCCGCCGGTCATCTCGTGCAGGTGGACGGCGATGAAGTGGTCGGCGTAGGCCTTGGCCTGGGCGCCGGTGGTGAGCTGCTGGCCGGCGTACTGGTTCAGGTAGGGGCCGGTCTCGGCGCTCTTGAGGGCGTCGCTGCCGGCCTGGGGGAAGTAGATCTGCTGGGCGGCGAGCTGGGTGTGGACCTGGTCGCTGACGAAGGTGTGGGCCCAGGTGAGCAGGCCGCCGCCGACGAGCAGGAGCGCGGCCATGGCCAGGCCGGCGATGCTCATGAGGGTGTCGAAGGTCCTGCGGCGCATGATGGTTCGCCTCTTCCGAACTGGTGGGCCGGGGTGGGGACCGGTCCTGCTCCCGTCGAACTGTCTTTCGTTGACACCACAAGGGTCGGTCCGGTGACCGCCGGTGGGGCGGGGTCCTACGTCCCGTGAAGGGCCGCAAAAGGTCCCCACTCTCACCTGGACGACCCGCGCCAGGGCACCGGACGGAGCCACCGGCCGCGTCGCCCCGTCCGGCTTCCTGGGGCCGGGCTGCCCGTCGGGGCCCCGGGAGCTGTGACCGGATCACCACGGTGGGTGACATCACCTGATGGGATCCAGGCGAAGGGGTAGCGCTTGGGTCGATTCGTCCTGCAGCATCGGCGCCTGTCGGTGCCCGGCGTCGAGACGAGGCGCAGGAGGGGCACCGCCGTCGAGCCTCGCCGCGCGGTCGTCCGCCCGGGCGCGCGAGGCTGCTGTGTCGGGGGACGGAGGACCAGGTGCGCCAGAGCGCTCCGCGTGCGCAGCGCAGCGAGGTCCTCGGGCTGCTCGCCCCGCTGCGCGTCCGGTCGGTGCGGCTGCTCTGGCTGGCCAAGCTGGCCAGCGAGGTGGGCGACTGGGCCGGGCGGCTGGCGCTGGCGATCCTGGTCTACGAGCAGAGCCGCAGCCCGCTGGCCACCGCCGCGGTCACCGCGGTCAGCCTGGCCCCCTGGCTGGGGCTGGGCCAGGTCCTCACCGCCGTCACCGAGCGCTACTCCCACCGCAGCGTCATGGTCTGCGCCGACCTGCTCCGCCTGCTCTGCTTCGCGGTGCTGGCGCTCGTGCACCTGCCCGTGGGCGTGCTGCTCGCCGTCGCGTTCCTCGCCGCGGCCGCCACGCCACCGTTCGAGGGCGCCAGGGCCGCCGTGCTGCCCGCCGCCTGCGGTCTCGACGCGACGGCGTCGCCGCCGCTCGACGACGGCGCCGCCGAGCGGCTCTACGGCCAGGCGCTGCGGCTGTTCAACGCGACCTTCCAGACCGGGCTGCTGGTGGGATACGCCGCCGGCGGCCTGCTGGTCGCTGGCATCTCGACCCGCGGCGCCCTGCTCGTCGACGCCGCCACGTTCGCCGTCTCCGCGGCCCTGGTGGCCGGGCTGCCCGGCAGCCGACGGCCGGCCGGGGACCCGGGGCGCACCACGGATGCTTCGAGCCGCGCCCCGTCCCCCACGGCCCGCGCACGCCTCGCCACCGCCTGCGGCGTGCTGCGACAGGACCGGCTGCTCGGCTGGTCGGTGCTGCTCATGGTCGGCGCCGCCGCGGCGTGCATGGCGGCCGAGTCGCTGCTGGTCGTGTTCTGCACCGCCTACGCCGGCGGCGCGCCGGTCTCCACCGGCCTGGTGTCGGCGGTCGTGCCGCTGGGCGCGCTGCTCGCCACCCCCCTGCTGCCCGGCTCCGGGGAGCACGCGGGGCTGGTCCGGCTGTCCGCGCTGGTCACCGTGGGCGGGGCCGGAGCGAGCGGGGCCCTGCTGCTGCTCGTCCCGGGCCTGTGGACCGGCCTGCTGGTCTTCGCCGTCCTGGGCGGGCTGTCCGTGCTCACCATCCCGCTCGGCGCGGTGCTCGGCGCCCGGCTGCCGCGGGAGAACCGCGCCACCTGCTTCTCGGTGGTGCAGGGCGCCCTGATGGTCGCCCAGGCCGGGGCGGCCGCGGTGTCCGGTGTCCTGGCCGACGTCGTCCCGGTCGCCAGCGCCATCGCCCTGCTCTGCCTGCCCGCGCTCGTGCTCGGCGTCGCCGGGCTGGTCGCCGCACCGGCCGCGCGGCTGGTCCCGGAGCCCGAGCCCGAGTCCTCGCTGGCGGCGGGCGCCGGCTGAGCGCCCGGCGTGGCAGCATGCCCCGCGAGGCTGGTGCGTCGTGCAGCGGTGCTCGATCGAGGGGGACGGCATGGTCGAGGCGCGGGCGGACATCGTCGAGGCGTTCGGGCGGGTGAAGAACTCGTTCGGCATGCGGCGCGAGATCAGGAACCTCCCCGAGCACCTCGAGCCGGGCGAGCGGGTCCTGGAGGTGGCCGGCGGCCGGTTCGCCCGCGGCAGCGGCCTGCTGGCCCTCACCGACCGCCGGGTGGTCTTCCTCTTCCACGGCCTGGTGCACACCGACCTGGAGGAGTTCCGGCTGCCCCGCATCGATTCCGTCGCTGTCAGCAGCGGAGTGCTCTGGTCGTCCGTCACCCTCACGGTGGCCGGCAACCGGGCGGTCATCGAGCAGCTGGACAAGACCGACGGCAAGCGGATGGTCGACGCGATCCGGCTCGCCGTCGCCGGCGCCCACCCCCGGCCCGCCACGGGCGGTGGAGCGGCGGAGCCGGACGTCGTCAGCCAGCTCGAGCGCCTCGGCGAGCTGCGGGACCGGGGCGTGCTGACCGACGCGGAGTTCGCGGCGAAGAAGGCGGAGCTGCTCGCACGGCTCTGACGCTCACCGGCTGGCCGACGGCCGGCTCGCGCACCGACCCGCCACGACCCCTTCACCGCCTGTTCACAAAGCATCTCCTCCTAGGGCGAATAGGACGCCGTAGCGTCCGGGCGTCGCTCGAGCTGAGGAGTGCGCCATGCACGCGTCTGTGGTGCTGCGGGCCCAGGGGCTGCGCAAGGTCTACGGGGACGTCGTCGCGCTGGCCGGCGCGGATCTGGAGATCCGTGCCGGCGAGGTCCGGGGGCTCGTCGGCCCCAACGGGGCCGGCAAGACCACGCTGCTGGGGATGCTGCTGGGCCTGACCCGCCCGGACGCCGGCGAGCTGGCGGTCCTCGGCCAGCGGGTGCGGCGGGGGTTCACGCCCGCGGGGGTGAGCGGCTTCGTCGACACCCCGACGATGTACCCCGCCCTGAGCGCCCGGGCCAACGTGGCGCTGCTCGCCTCGCTGTCCGGACCGGTCGACCACCGTCGCGTCGACGACGCCCTCGAGCGGGTGGGCCTCTCCGACGTCGCCGGCGACCGGGCCCGCGGCTTCTCCCTCGGCATGCGCCAGCGGCTGGGGCTGGCCGTCGCGCTGCTCGCCCGCCCGCGCCTGCTCGTGCTCGACGAGCCGGCCAACGGGCTGGACCCGGCGGGCACCGACCACGTGCACCGCGTCATCGAGGAGCTCGCCGGCACCGGCACGGCGGTCCTGCTGTCCAGCCACCGGATGGACGAGCTCGCGGCCCTGTGCGGCACGATCACGGTGCTGCACCAGGGAGACGTCGCCTTCGACGGGACGGTGCCCGACCTCGCGGCCACTGCGGGACCCCGCGAGTACCGCGTCGCCGTGGACGACGTCACCCGGGCACGGGCGCTGCTCACCGCCGTCGACGGCCCCACCCTCGTCACCGGCTCCGTCGACCGGGGCGCCCTCACCGTCCGGGGCGACGACGCCTCCCTGGACCGGTGGGTCGCCGCCCTGGTGGGCGACGGCGTCGCGGTGCGCGAGCTCACACCGGTCCGGTCCGCGCTGGAGGTCGCCTTCCTCGAGCTGACCGGCGCCGTGCCCCCGG
Organism: Motilibacteraceae bacterium; assembly: GCA_051954955.1. Lineage (GTDB taxonomy): Bacteria > Actinomycetota > Actinomycetes > Motilibacterales > Motilibacteraceae > JBQCHF01. The sequence continues at coordinate 53,073 of JBQCHF010000016.1, read as the reverse complement.
CCCCGCGGGCGACCCGCGTGCCGGCGGGGGTGTTGGCATGACCGCGCTGCTCCAGCCCGCGTCGGTCATGGCGCCGCCGTCCTCTGAGCGGGTGCTCCTCGCGCGGGCGTGCCGCGTGGAGCTGCGCAAGGTGCTGGTGCACTGGCGGACCCGTCTCGCCCTGGCCACCTGCGCACTCGGCCCGCTCCTCTTCGCCGCGGTGGTGCCCTCGCTCGGCTCCCTGCCGACCGACACGCTGTTCGGCCGCTGGCTGCAGGACTCCGGCCTCGCCACACCGCTCGTCGTCCTGTCCTTCGCCGGCGGCTGGGCCCTGCCGCTGCTCACCGCGCTGGTGGCCGGCGACATCTTCGCGATGGAGGACCGGCTGGGCACCTGGCGCAGCCTGCTCGTGGCCGCCGGGAGTACCCGCAGGGTGTTCGTCGCGAAGACGCTCGTCGCCACCTCCTACACCGTGTCGGTGGTCATCCTGCTCGCGGTGAGCAGCGTGGCCGGCGGCCTGCTGCTCGTGGGTCAGGGCGCGCTGCCGGCTCTCGACGGCCGCCTGCTGCCGGTGTCCCAGGCACTCCCGCTCGTCACGGCGTGCTGGGCGTCGGTGCTGCTGCCCTCGCTCGCCTTCGCCGCGGTCGGCCTGCTCTGCTCGGTCGCCTTCGGACGCTCGCCGCTGGGGCTCGGGCTGCCCGTGCTCCTGGCGCTGGTGCAGCAGGTCGCCGCGCTCGTGCCGATGCCGGCGGCGCTGCGGGTGGCGCTGCCGGGCCACGCGTTCGAGTCCTGGCGGGGCCTGCTCACCGAGCCGCAGGACCTGACAGCCGTACTGGCCGGCAGCGTCGTCAGCGTCGCCTGGCTCGTGGCGGCCACGGCGATAGCCTACCGGCTGTTCGGGAGCCGGGACTTCGCGACGCCGGCCTTCGACGGGGTGGGGGCACGTGCGGCGGGCTCCTCGCTGGCCGGCCTCGTCGCGGTGGTCGTGCTGGCCGCCGGCCTCGTGGCCACGGTGACGGGGCAGCGCGGGGACGGCATCGAGCGCCGGCAGGTGGAGGCCTCGGTCACGGCCGTCTTCGCCAACCTCTACGTCCTCCAGCAGCGCGAGCTGGCGAACCCGCCGGTCACGGTCGGCGGGATCGGTGCCAGCGCCAGCTGCGACAAGGGCGGGCAGGACGTCGCGGACCGCGGCCCGGGCAACGACTGGCGCTGCGTCCTGACCTGGCACGTCGCCGGCGGCAGCGCGCCGGCGCACGCCATCTACCAGCTCGACGTCAGCGCCGACGGGCGCTACGTCGCCGACGGAGACGGCCCCAAGGAGGTGAACGGCTGGTTCACGGTCGCCACACCGGGCGGGGTGCGCGCGAACCCGCTCTGGCAGCTCGACGGACTCGTGGACCTGTTCTCGACCAGCACGACGTAGGGGGCCGCGTCGCCCGCGATGCGGGCGCCCCGGGACCACCCGACTCCATCTGCCCAAGGCAACCGCAACTTCGCACCCCTCATCCTCCCCAAGGAGTCTTTCGTGCACGTCACTCGACCGCGCTTGGACCGTGCCCGCGGACGGCGCCGGACGCAGGTCCTCGCCGGCGCCGCCACCGTGGCGGTGGCCGTCGCCGGCACCGGCGCCGCCGCGGCGGCCACCGACCGCTTCGGCACCCACCGGGTGGGCGAATCCACCGGGCAGGGCCTGTTGCTCCCGTCGAACCAGACGATCGAGCCGATCGGCGACCGCTTGCTGGTGGACAACGGCAAGCTGCTGGCCTCCACGGTCAGCCCTGACGGCCGCTACCTCGCCGCCCTCACCAACGACCGGGGCATCGCCCTCACCATCGTGGACCTGCAGCAGCACAAGGTCCTTCAGCAGGCCGGGAAGTCTTCGGACGCGGACCTCCAGCTCAGTCGCACCGACGTCGGGCAGGAGGGGCCGTTCTACACGCCGGATGGCAGGTTCCTGTGGCTGCCGCACACCAACGGCTTCGACCGCTTCCCGGTGAACGCCGACGGCACGGTGGGTGCGCCGACCTTCCTCGCGCTCCAGCCGCAGGACGGCAAGAGCGCACTGCCCACCGGCACCGCGTTCACGGCCGACGGCAAGTACGCCTACGTGGCGCTCAACGGGCAGAACCAGGTGGTCAAGCTCGACACCGCCACCGGCGCCGTGCTCGCCAGCTACGACGTCGGCAACGCGCCCCGTCAGGTGCGACTGGTGGGCGGCAAGCTCTACGTCTCCAACGAGGCGGGGCGTCCGGCCACGGCCGGCGACCCGACGCTGAACTCCTACGGCACCCAGGTGGTCGCCGACCAGACCACCGGCGCCACGCTCACCGGCACCGTGTCCGTCGTCGACGTGAACGACACCGACGCACCGGTCCGCAGCATCGAGGTCGGTCTGCACCCGACGGCGCTCCTCGTGCACGGCGACGCCCTGTTCGTGGCCAACACCGGCAGCGACAGCGTCTCGGTCATCGACACCACTAAGGACGAGGTGGTGCAGACGATCGCCACCCAGCCGTGGCAGGGCTCCAAGGTCGGCTACGCCCCCGACGCGCTCGCGCTCACCCCGGACGGTCGCCTGCTGGTGGCGCTGGGGCGCGCCAACGCGCTGGCCGTCTACTCCTACAGCACGCCGCAGGAGCCGGTCAGCTACCTCGGCCTGCTGCCGACCGACTACTACCCGGAGGAGATCGCGATCGTCGGCGGGAAGGTCGTCGTGACCAACCTGCGCGGCATCGGCGCCCGCGGTCCCCAAAGGACCCTCAGCAAGGGGCCGGGGACCGACCCGGCCACCGGCTACAACACGCACGACTCCACCGGCACCCTGACCAGCTTCACCATGCCGGACGACTCCCAGCTCAAGCGCTACACCGCCCAGGTGTGGCAGCAGAACGACTGGGGCCACGGCGCGACGCCGGCAGCGGGCAAGAAGAGCGAGAAGGCCCTTCCGGTGCCGCTGCACCTCGGCGACCCCTCCACGATCAAGCACGTCTTCCTGATCGTGAAGGAGAACCGGACCTACGACCAGGTGTTCGGTGACGAGAAGCGAGGCAACGGAGACCCGTCGCTGACGCAGTTCGGCAAGCAGGCCACGCCGAACCTGCACGCGCTCGCGGAGCAGTTCGGGCTGTTCGACAACACCTACGACGTCGGCACCAACTCGGCCGAGGGCCACAACTGGGTGATGGAGGCCGACGACCCGGAGTACGTCGAGTCCCAGGCCGGCGAGTACGAGCGCAGCTACGACTCCGAGGACGACGCGCTGGGCCACCAGCGCAGCGGCTTCCTCTGGACCGGGGCGCAGGCGGCGGGCAAGACCGTGCGCAACTTCGGCGAGTACCACCAGTTCCTGACCAAGCCCGACGGGGCCGACTGGTCGGCGTTCTACTGCGACGCCCAGCACATGGCCGCGACCGGCTCCGGTCCCGAGCTGCCGGTGCAGAGCTCCTCGCCGATCCCGTCGCTCAACAGGGTGTCGGCGCCTGGCTTCCCGAAGTTCGACCTCGGCATCCCGGACCAGTACCGCTTCCAGATCTGGAAGCAGGACTTCGAGAAGAACGGCCCGTCCAACCTGAACATGCTGTGGGTGATGGACGACCACACCGGCGGTGGCGGGAACCCGAACCCGATCGCCCAGGTCGCCGACAACGACCTCGCCGTCGGCAAGATCGTGGATGAGATCTCGCACAGCAAGTACTGGAAGGACAGCGCGATCTTCGTCGTCGAGGACGACACCCAGAACGGCGTGGACCACGTCGACGGCGGCCGCGGCCCGATCGAGGTCATCAGCCCGTGGGCTCGCCACGGCGTCGTCGACAGCCACTACTACACGCAGATCAACATGGTTCGCACCATCGAGCAGATCCTCGGGATCCAGCCGATGAACCAGAAGGACAGCGCGGCCGAGCCGATGCGCAGCGCCTTCACCAACGCTCCCGACTTCACCCCGTTCACCGCGCTGCCCAACCAGGTCCCGCTGACCTACGGGCTGAAGACCCCGCCGTCCTGCGGCGAGGACGTGCCGGCCGCCACGGCCGCGACCCTGCCCTCGCTCACCGTGCCCGCCTCGGAGAAGGCCGTTCACGACGAGTGGATGGCCTGGCAGGACAAGCAGCACTTCAGCGGCGCCGGCGCGGCCCCGGACCGGGCCAACGCAGCGCAGATGGACCGCTTCACCTGGTACCAGACGCACGGCTGGGCGACGGCCTACCCCGGCGACGCGCGGATCCTCGCGCCCAGCGAGGTCCCCGGCCGCACCCTGCCGTCGAGCGAGAACGACGGCTGAACCGGCTTTCCCAGGGAGGGGTCCGTCGGCCACCAGCCGGCGGACCCCTTCCGCTTCTCCGTCTCCCGAACAGCCCGGCTCGGCCCCACCGACTGTGTCAGCCTGGTCGGGTGCTGCGGCTCATCGGCAACATCCTCTGGTTCCTGCTCGCCGGCGTGTGGCTGGCCATCAGCTTCGCCCTGGCCGGACTGGTGATGTTCGTGCTCATCGTCACGATCCCGTTCGGCATCGCCAGCTTCCGGTTGGCCGGCTACGCCCTGTGGCCGTTCGGGCGGACCACGGTGTCCAAACCGTCGGCAGGTGCAGCCTCCGCCATCGGCAACGTGCTCTGGTTCCTGCTGGCCGGGATCTGGATCGCCCTCGAGTGCATCGTCGCCGGCCTGGTCCTCTGCGTGACCATCATCGGCATCCCCTTCGGCGTCGCCGCCTTCAAGCTCGCCGCCGTGGCGCTCTTCCCGCTGGGCAAGGACGTCGTGAGCGTCGAGGAGGCGCAGCGCCAGCGATCTGTGATCGGAACGTGACCTTCTAGGCTCGATTCTGGCGTTCCTGCTAAGAGAACTGTCGGACCTGCCGTCTAGGTTCGGGGTATGTCAGAGGACGTCGCCCCACCGCCGCAACAGGCGCTCACCTGCGCGCTGGCCGCGGTCCAGGAGGCGGTCGCGGCGGCGCTGGCGGCGCCGGTATGGCAGCTGGAGACCGGGCAGCTCGGGCCGTCGGTGCAGCTGACCGTGTCCCTGGAGAACCAGCTCGCCGCGCTGCGGCTGTCGCTGGTGAAGGAGGCCGACGACCGCTCGGTCGCCGACGCGGTGCACGCACGCACCACCCCGTTCTGGCTGGCGCAGCTGCTCAAGATCGACCACATCGACGCGGCCAAGCAGGTCCGCCTGGCCCGTGAGGGCAGCGACCAGGTGATGGCCGCGATCGCTGACGGGTCGGTGTGCGAGACCAAGGCGTTGGCCATCATCGACGGACTGCGGCTGATCAAGCGCATCGGCACCGTCACGGTCCAGGACGTGGAGGACGGCGAGGAGTTCCTCCTCGATCGGGCACCCGACCTGACCCGCAAAGGCCTCGTAGCGTGCGCCGCGAAGATCGCCGACGTCCTCGACCCTGACCGCGGGAAGAAGCTCGACCAGGACGAGAAGCTCGCCCACTCCCTGCGCGAGATGGCCATCACCCCCGACGTGGCCACCGACGGGGCCATGTACCGGATCTCGGGACGGCTGACCAAGGAGTCCGCGTCCCTGCTCATGGCCGCCCTCGACGCCGTGATGCGGAACGACAGCGAGAACGACGAGGAATCAGCCCTGCCCCGCTCCGCCCGCCGGACCCTCCCGCAGCGCCGGGCCGACGCCCTCGCCACCCTCGTCCGGCTCGCCACCGACCACGACGAGATGCCGCTGCGGCACGGCGAACCCGTCCAGGCCCTCATCACCATCCCCATGCAGACCCTCGAGACCCGCGCGACCGCGGCCGGTCTCCTCGACGCCGACACCGGGCAGCCCACCTCCTACCTGCCCGGCCTGACCGAGCACGGCGACCGCCTCGCCCCCGCCACCCTCAGACGCCTGGCCTGCGACGCCAAACTCGTCCCCGTCATCCTCGGCTCGAGAGGCCAGCCCCTGGACCTCGGCCGAGAAGTCCGCCTTGCCACCGCCACCATCTACCGCGCCCTGGCCGTCGAGTTCGGCGGCTGCTGCGGCATCGGCTGCAATGCGCCCCCCTCACAGACCACCGCCCACCACCTCGACCACTGGGCCGACGACGGCCCCACCAGCCTGACCAACAGCGCACCCCTGTGCGGCCACGAACACTGGCTCGTCCACGAAGGCGGCTGGGACCTGCGCCGCACCACCGACCCCGGCGTCGTCGAATGGCGACCACCGGCCTGGATCGACCCCGCCCGACCATGGATCCGACGAGAACCACCACCCCGCTGACCAGACCCCGTCGAGCGCCCGACGCAGGCAGCACCGTCCGGTCGATGTGATGCTGGCTGCGTGACCTCCTCGTCCCGCTGGGGCATCTCGCCGCGGCAGAGCATCGAGGCCGAGTGCGCCCGGCGCGGGCGCGACGCGGTGGTCGACGGTTGCCGCGCACTGCTGCGCGAGGAGGACGCAGACCCGGCCCTGCTGCTCGCGCTCGGCGGGCCGCCGGCCAGGAAGTTCCTCGACGGCCACGCGCACGAGGACGGCTACTGGGTGCGCGTCTGGGCGGCGCGGGGGCTGCTCTGGGCTTGGCAGGAGCAGGCCCTGCCCGAGCTCCGGCGCTGCCTGTCCGACGAGTCGTGGCGGGTGCGGGAGATGGGGCTGAAGGTGGTCGCTCGCCACCGCGTCGACGACCTGCTCGAGGAGGTCGCGCAGCTGCGGGACGACCCGGTGGCGCGCGTCCGTGACCAGGCGGCGCGCTGCCTGGTGCTGCTGTCGTCCTCCTCCTGAGCGCCCTCGGCGAGCCGTCACAGCTCCTTGCGGAGGTGGACGTCGGCCGCCTCCGGGGTCGGCACGCCCTCCCACCGGAAGATCTCCCGGTAGCCGTGCCGCTCGTAGAAGCCCGGCGCCTGGAAGGTGAACGAGGTGACGAACACGTGCTGGCAGCCGCGTGCCCTGGCCTCGTCCTCGAACGCCGACAGCAGGCGGGCCCCCACTCCGCTTCCCCGCGCCTCGGCACGTACCCAGCTCAGGCCGATGCCGGCGGCCACCCCCCAGGTCCACCCGCTGAGGCCGCCGACCAGCCCGCCGGCGTCGTCGAGGAGCCGCACGGTCAGCTCGCGGGCTGCGTCGACCCCGGGCGTGGCTGCGGCGTTGACGACGTCGAGCTCGTCGGACAGGCGCTGGTCCAGCTCGGGGTCCGCCTCCCCGACCAGGACGCCGTCCCGCCTCGCCGTCATGGCCGCAACGCGCTCAGTCCGGTTGCCGGGAGCCGCAGCCACCTCGGGGTCGGACGCAGGCAATAGACCGTCCCTGCCTGCGACCGCGAGGATCTTGCGCTGCAGGCTCCGGAGCTGGCGGAGGGTCTCCTCGTCCCCGAGTCCGGTGGTGGTGGCCCACTCGACCCCGGAACCCACCAGGTCGCTGGCGAACACGATCTCGGTGGCCAGCAGGGCGCGCGACCAGTCCCGGGGGCTGAGCGGTCGCCCGGCCCTGATCGCCTCGGCTAGCACGGCTCCTGTCTGGTGCAGGTCGGCCACGCTGGCAAACCCCATCGCCAGCGCCAGCTCCTCGGTGCAGCGGGCCGGACCGCCCCACTCCACGAGCCCGGCGCGCAGCACCGCGCGTTCGTCCCGGCTCAGCGGGAGATCCAGTTCCTCGGCACCGTCCATGCCGGCATCCTGGCCCATCTGTGCCGGCCAGCGCCCTTCCCATCTTCAGCGAGGTGGGGAGGCCGGCTGCAGATCGGCAGAGCCTGCAACAACAAGAGGCTGGGAGCGACCTCGCGGCGCTCCCAGCCTCTGCTGGACAGGGTGATGGTTGGTGGAGGTGGCGGGACGGTACTACAACACAAAGGAGCTGGTCAGGCAGCTAGAAGCACTCATCGCCAAGCTGCCTCATCTGTCCTCACCCGCTCCCCTACGCTCAAACCTTCCGCGGGTTGGCACCGCCCGTCAGCTCGACGCCGAGCAGATCGGGGAGCTGATCGCCGACTACCGAGCCGGCGCAACCGTCTTCGCACTCGGCGAAAAGTTCGGCATCGACCGTCGGACGGTTGGCAAGATCCTCACCCGGAACGGGGTGAAGACCAAGCATCCAGGCCTGACCGGCGCCGACGTCACGCAGGCGGCGCAGCTCTACGACGACGGCTGGTCGTTGGCCCGCATCGGTGAGCGGCTCGGGGTCACGGCCACCACAGTGCACCGGCGGCTGCGCGAGCGTGGAGTCACCATGCCCCCTACGACCGGCGCTTCCCGATGAGCGAGAAGAAGCACCGGTCGGCGCGACGCCGCGGGTCAGGGAAGATCATTTCGGCCACCTCGAATCGACGGATCTCTAGCGGAAGTCGGTCGTCGCCCGCGTCCCCTGGAACTGTCGGTGCCCCGTGACAGGCTTGAGGCAGCGCTTGAAGAACAAATGAGAGGAGGTGCCCGGTGGCCAACCTGCACCCAACGACGCACCTGCAGGCCGCCGCTTGGGTGCCCGACGACGATCCCGAGCGCCCATGGGATGAAGCGGCGGATCTCGCAGCCGACTGGATCTGGGAGCGTAGCGAAGTCGAGGGCGCCAAGCCGCTCTTGGTGACCAACACCTTCCAGAACGCCAAGGGCATCGAAAGCCTGGAAGTGATCGCTCGGGAAGGTGGACAGGCCACCCCGCAAGGCAAGGAGCGATTCGAGCGCGGTCCGGTACTCGCGTACGTGCCGGACGGACGAACTCTGAAGCTCGCCCTCAACCTGGCCCGCGGTTACTCGCTCGTCGTCGTCGAGACCGTGAGCTTCCCGCTGGCTGAGTGGGCGGCTGGCGCTGACGCGACCAACCTGCTCGACGGGAGCACCAGCTCCAGCGGCCTGTCGGACGAGGTCAAGGCGGACCTCGACCATGCGGTGTTCTTCGGCGGCAACAACGGGTGGACCGGGCCTCACGAGAAGGAACACGCGCGCAACCACCTGGTGCAGCACGTCCGGGCCAGCCGTCTCACGCCGGATCAGGCGGCTTCCTACGTCATGGCGAAGGGCGTCTCCGACAAGGGCGCCAAGCGGCTGCGGCTACTTCTGGAGAAGGGCTGAGTGAGCTCGTGCCCTTCACAGCACTCCACCGCCACCTCGGTGATCCGCCCGGCCCGCTCACTGACGACATGATCGACCGCGCCATCGCGCAGGAACTCCCCGAAACGGACGACCTCGACTGGAAGTCCGAGCTTCCACCGCTCGGCGCGATACCGAGTTCAGACTTCCCCAAGGACGTCGCTGCCATGGCCAACAGCGGTGGCGGCACACTCGTCTTCGGCGTCACCGAAGCGCACAAGGCGGCTTCCGGGCGCAGGGACACTGGCGAGCTGACCGAGGGCTATGAGCGCGGTCTGCGCAGTGCTGCCGTGACCGCGGTCAGCCCGCCGATCTTCGGGCTCGAGGTGGTCCAGCTCGGAGAGCCGGGTAATCAGTGTGTGGTCGTGGTCATCCCACCAAGCGTCGACGGACCGCACCTGATCTATAAGAAGGACTACTTCGGCGCGCCGATCCGCAACGACGCCGACACCGTCTGGATGAAGGAGCGCCAGATCGAGGCGATGTACCGGGCACGCTTCGACGACCGCCGGCGAACCACCGAGGTGCTCGACAAGCTGTACACGGAGTCGGCAGCAATGCGCTCGCCCGACGGCCCCGCCTGGATCGTGGCCGTTGCACATCCGCGATTGCCGTCGACGCTTCCGAACCGGCCAGATCAGACGGTAGCCAGGATGGCATTCGAAGAAGCTGGCCAAAACGCCCTCGTCTACGTCGGACGCGGCAGTCTGCACCCGCTCGAAAACGTTGACCGGAGCAACCCCCGCCCTGGGCTTCGCCGGTGGACGGCCCGCCCGATGATCGACGGAGACAGCCAACGCTGGAAGGAAGCCTGGATCAGCATTCACGACGACGGTTCACTGAGCCTCGCTGCGGCGGTCGGTGGCCACCGGCGTTCGAGCACCGAGCACAACGACGACCACCTCGTCGCGTCAAAGGACGTCGAAGTGGCGATCGCAGACTTCATGGGCCTGATCCGCGAGGCCAGCGACCGGCTGGGACTCGGCGAGTATGAGGTCAAGGTCGGGTTCGAGTGGAACAAGACTGAGCGGCTCCAGATCTGGACCACTGATGGGATGGGTTACTCATACTCAGGGAGCACCATCCCGCTCGCTCAGTACACGCCTGTCGAAGTGACCGTACGAGCAGACGCAGATAGCCGCGACTTCTATCAACAGGTACACGACATCGCGCTCGACTGCGTGAACCAGGGCGGCATCGCCCACGTGCAGACCATCTCACCACCGAGCGCGTGACGTGCAGGAACTGTACGATCTGGCGTTCGCCAGGCACGATCGCGCAAAAGAGAAGCGGCGCGAGTTCGGTGAGTGCTGGGCGAAGTACATCTCCGCACATCCATGGGACATCGATGTGCGGAACGTCGACCCGTGCACGCTGGAGATCCTCGCCGTCATGCGAGAACCTGCACCGGTCGAACTGGCGCTGATCTTCTCGGAGTGGCTGGCTGCCCTGCGGGCCGCACTGGACAACGCGCTATATGCACTGGCGGCAGCCACGTCGGGACAGAACCCGCCGCCGCACGCCGAGCGGATCCAGTACCCGATCTGCTCGACGCCCGAGGAGTTCAAGAAGCAGGCCAAACGCCTCTCGACGTTGCCGCAGAATGTCATCGAGGCGCTTGAGAAGTCGCAGCCGTACCAGTCGCCGTACGGACCCGAGAGCAACCTGACCTACTGGACTCATGAGCTGGCACGCAGGGACCGGCATCGGTCGCTGCACGTCGGGCTCGGACGGGTCGATGAACACCGAATCCGCGTTGCTCCGCCGGCCGGCGTCACCATCCAGTTCGACCAGACGGTCAAGCCGTTCAGCCACATCGAGAGTGAGCTAGTCATAGGGCGACTCACCGCCAGTCGGCCGATTCGCCCGAGGGAGATCACGGCAGACCTACGCGGAGTGGCCATCGCACCAGAGATCCGGGCATGGGCGGAGTTCACCCTGGGTGGCAAGAGCCAGTCCCTGCAAGACCGGATGATCTACACGGAAATCTTCACGCGGAATCACCTGGAGAACATGGCCCTGATGGGCGGCTTAGTGCCGCCAGACGGGTTCAGAACGTTCGATCCCGACGCTTCGCGCGAGGGCGATGAATAGCGGATACGCCAATCCGTTCAACGAAAGTGGACCGCTCTACGCCGTTGTGGCCGGAGCTGGAGTGTGTTTTGAGCCCGAATCAGCTGGTACGGCCGGCAGGTCAACACCCGACGGAGCGAGTGTGGGGTTCTAAACAACACAAAGCGCGGGTTGGACAGTTGGAAGCGCTCATCGCCAAGCTCCCAGACTCGTCCTCACCCGCTCCCCCGCGGCGCGATCGACGGACAGTTCGGGCCGGCGCCCAGCTCGACGCTGGGGCAAGGCCGGCAACCGGGGGTCCCTGCCAGCCGCCCTCCCGACGCAAAGTACCTCTAATGAAGATTGGGCAGGGTCTCGTCCTTGATCCAGAACGGGCCGGTGGCATCTTCGTGTGACGCGATAGTCCATTGGCTTCTCTGTTGGCCCTGGATGTCCGTAAAGGTGTTGTATACGTACATGTACTAAGTGGTTTCCCCGTTGTATAGGGCGTGAACGTATTTCGTCGGCTCTTCAGTCGGACCGGTAATCGTCGGCGATTCTTTCATGGCAGTGGCGATGTAGTAGTCGTAGCCTGCTCCGTTGCCAGCCATCAGACTGGTAGCGTTCTGAAGGTCTTCGATGGCCTGGTCGTAGACTGAAGTGTCAAGGTTGTTACCTTTCACTTCTGAAGGCGAAACGAACCGTGAGCGGAGGGATTCCATTTTCTGAGCGTCCAGACGATTGTTTTCGTTGATACTACCCGTTTCACCGCCGTTCGAAAGTACCCAGAAGGCAACGGACCGTTTGATATCATCATTGTTGACGATCTCTTGGCCGGTGTTCTGCTCGGACAAAGTGTCCGGTGCGGGAAGTACCCGTGATTCGTATTTCTGCAACTGGGCCATAGCGCCCGGTTCATAGACGTCGTAGACGAACTGGGCATACGCAAGGCGTTGCTCGAGCGGAAGTTGCTCGAATTCGTTAAGGCTCATGGCGTGGTAACTCTTGACTTGGGCCTGCTGCTGCGGCGTGAGGCTCTGGTAGAGGTCGCTCTGCAGCACCGAGGCTGGGAAAAGGGTTGCTGAAGGACTGCGGGTGCGGACGGCCGATGTTGTGGCTTCTCCGACTGCGCTGTCCTGTGCCGAGGTGCCGGTGCGAAAAGGAGAGTCAGCATTTTGGTTACTGCCACATCCGGAAAGCGGAATCACTACGATGGCGGTGAGCGCGCCTGTCAATAAAAGCCGGCGACGAACGAACGTGCTTGCCAAAGTTCCGCTCCTACAAGAGGCGATGCCGAGAAAAGCAGTCGCCCAACTGGGCGCGCAACCCCGTGGCGCGGACGCGATGCAGTGCTCTGAGCACCGAACGTGACACTGGCGCCGCCAGGTTGCCCGGACAAAGCCCGTCACGGTACCCCGATGTTCTTCGGGGTTCCGGCCGGCGTGTTGCTACTGCTCGTGCGCTTCCGGCAGGTCCAGGAGGTCGCCGGCGCCGATGCCGAGGTGGCGCTCCAGGTCGGCCGGTGAGTGTGAGCGGAGATAGCCGGCGAACTTCGCAGTGACCTCTCCCATGTACTCGTGCGCCACCTTCTCGCTGATCCCGAGACTGCGGGCGATGCGCCGGAAGGTCTCGCCGCGGGCGCGGCCGGCGAGGACCTGCCGTAGACGCGGGCTCAGGCTCGGCAGCTCGCCGTGCCTGTCGACCACCTCGGCGAGCCCGACTAGTGCAGGAGTGATCACCACCTGCCCCGCGGCCACGGCGCTGGCCGCATCGGCCACCGCCTGCAGTGGTTCGGTCTTGTGCACGATGCCGCGTGCCCCGGCCGCAATGCAGCCGGCGAGCACCAGCCGCCGGTTCTCGTTGGTGTAGATCAGCACCGGGTAACCGGCGTCGCTGACGGCCTGTACGGCGGCCGCGCCTTGTCGCAGGGCGCCACAGCCCGAACCGCCGAGGTGCAGGTCCAGAATCACCAGATCCACGTCCGGCGGCTCCTCGAGGAGCCGATCAACCATCGCGTAGGCGGCCGCGACGACATGGGCGGGAAGCAGTGCCGCCAACCCCTCGCGGACCACTGTGTCGTCGTCCACGACGGCGAGCCGCAACGAGCGCGGTCCACCGTCTTCCACGCCGGTCACGGCTCGTCCTCGGCGACCGGCCCGATGATCGTGACCTTGGCCCCCTCTCCGGGTGCCGAGTCCACCGCCACGCTCATGCTCGACTCCCGCAGCGCGCTGCCCGCCTGTACCCGCAGGCCGAAGCCGGAGACTGCCTCAGGGTCGAAGCCGACACCGTCGTCCTGCACGCTCACCTCCCACGCGCCGTCAGGCCTCGTGTCCGCATGCAACGTGACCGCGGTAGCCCTGGCGTGTTGCCGGACGTTGTGAAGCAACGTCCGGACGGCGGCCGCCAGGGTCTGCGAGGCCGCACCGCTCAAGCACACTCCCCCGGCCAGATCGATGTTCACCGTGAGCGGCAGATCCCCGAACTCCTCCACCACCGCCGCCAGCAGGCCGGTCAACGGGAGCGGGGCGCCGCCGGCCACCTCGAGGCCGGCGGTCGCGCCCTCCTGCGCCAGGAACGCCCGAACCCGTCGCGATGCCCGCGCCGCCTGCTGCCGAAGCGCCGATTCCGTGGCTTGGTCCAGGCCCGGGCGACTGAGCAAGCTCAGCACGGTGGCTTGGTCGTGCAGCAACAGTCGCTGCCGGTCAAGCGCTGCCCGGCGCGCCAGCTCGGCCGCCCCTGCTCGGGCCACGTCCGCCGCGGCGGCCAGCTCGCGAATGAACCGAGCCACCACCCAGGTCCCGGCGGCGAACCCGATCAACGCCACCGAGTTGGTCACCGCAGTCCAGGCCACCCCGATGTGCGAGGCCGCCGGCAGGCTCACCACAAGGTAAGCGACAACCAGCGCCCCACCGCCCCCGGCCGCGTGGCGCAGCCGCGGCAGCCCGGCGCCGGCCGACATCGCCGCCGTAGCACCGGCACCGAACCCCCAGGCCACCAAGGTACCCACCCGATCCTGCGTCGCGCTGTACAGCGGCTCGGTAAAGGATCATCGCAGCGACGAAAGCTAAATCCAGAACGGCCGTCACGCGGCTAATGGCCCTCCGCCGCAGCAGGACGGCGCCCAGGACTACCGACTCCAGCACCATCGCGAGTCCTAGCCCGACAAACAATCCCGGCCGCCCCACCCGACCGGCCCCGTCCACGATGGCCAAAAGCAACTGCACGACGAACGTGGCCCGGACCGCGAGCACCGCGATGACGATCGCGCGCTCCGCCCGGGCGCCCATCTCGCTGTCCGCAGCCGGAACCCCGGAACCTTCGCCGACGAGCACACCGCCTCCGGGCTCACCGCTCGGCTGACGCGACGCCGGCTCCTCCTCCACGCCCACAGAATGACGGAGCCGCGGCCGGTGATCGAAACCGGCCGGCTACGAACAAGGAGGTCAACGCACAGCGGGCTGGGAGCCCCCTTCAGGCCAGCGAGCCCACAGCCATCAGCGCAACCACCGAGCTGTCCCGGGCCGGCTTCCACACCGGGACGGTGTTGTAGTAGCTCACCCAAGGTGCCGATATGTGGGGAAGCCGGGACCGTACTACAACACAAAGGCGCAGGTCAGGCAGCTGGAAGGACTCATCGCCAAGCTGCCAGATCCGTCATCGCCCGCTCCCCTACGGCCGGATCGTCCGCGCGTGCGCACCGCCCGCAAGCTCGACGGAGAGCAGGTCGCAGAGCTCATCGCCGGCTACAAGGCCGGGGTGAAGGTCTTCGAGCTCGGCAAGCGGTTCGGCATTGACCGGCGGACCGTTGGCCTCATCCTCAAGCGCAACGGGGTGACGACACGGCCGCGTCGTCCCGACTGATGAGGTCACAAACGCGATTCGACTCTAATGCATGTCAATGGCACAGAGGGCAACCTTATTGCTTCCATTCCATGCAACTCGATCACTCCCACAAGAACCAGTCCCATTTTGCCAGTACAACACTGTTGGATCTGTCCCATTAGCACCGAGGCCTGTAGGCGTCGAGAAAGCGACCCCCAGACGCTGGTCGCCGTCTCCATAGCCAAGCGCGGGGGTTCGGTCGCCAGGCGCGAAGGATCCCGCCTGCTTGAGGGCAGCATCTACACCGGCATCCGGATGCTGGGCACCTGACAAGTTGGCGTCGATGCAATCCGGCAAGCCATCCCCATTTTGGTCGATATACCCACCACCGATACACACAGTATTTACCCCGCTTGGGAGATTCGGATACGTACCGTTTGTGGCCTTGTAAGTCTGTAACAAGTTTGCGAGCTGATGCGCCTCTTGATTCCTGGCCGTGTTGTGTGCACGATCTTGTACGCCGTTATAGGCGACGATGGTGATCGCCGCTAGGATGCCGATGACCACGATGACGATGAGCAACTCCACGATGGTGAAGCCACGTTCGCGGGCTTGACTACGAGCGCGAACTCCTAGGGGCTGCAAGGAGTTTATCTGAAGTTGTTGGTATTGCATAATGCTTACATCTAGATATAAACCATAAACGTTGTGATGTCTAGAGCCATTCTCGATTTTGCAGGTCCTACTGCTACGGCTCCGACCGACCTTGCTTGCGGGCTCTAGCCACTCCCCGCCCGAGCCAAAACACCGCCATCTCAATCGCATCGGTCCGGACAGCGGGACTCCCTGGCCCGTCAGGCGCTGCTGCCTGCTCCTGGGCGTAGTCCAGCCAGCGCTCGTACACGCCGACCGGCCAAGGCCCCGTCTCACTGAGGCCCCAGTCCTCCAGGTGGTTGAGCCCGATGGCCACGAACTGGTCGAGGATCAAGGCGCGCCCCACGTCGCCGGACGTGTCGTCAGCATCGACGAAGTAGAGAAACTTCGTGAAGAACGACGGTCCGAGGTGCGGCAACCAGTTCGCCTGGTAACGCAGCAGCGAGGCATAGGAGGTGCCGGGTTTGTCGTCACGCAGCAGGTCCGCTGCCGCACCGAGGCGCGTCGTGACATCGGCGGCGCTGATCTTCTTGTCGGTGAAGACCTGTGCGCGCCGGCCGACGCGGAAACCCAGGTCTCCGGTGCCCCAGACGTAGCCGCCCAGGAGCAAGGCGCCATGGGGCCGTGGGCCCTCTTCAGGGGCACGAAGCAGGTCGCCTCGTGTGATGTGCCGCCAGTCGTTACCCCGGCGGGGCTGCTCGGCCACGGGCAGCTCGGTCAGGAAGTCGGCCCATGACGGATCCTGCGGGCGGTGCTGCCACCAGGCAGGTCGGAAGTCGAATCCGTGGTCGAGCACCTCGACAGCCGTTGGGATACGGCCCACTCGCTCACGAAACGTCGCAGTCACGTAGCGGAGTGTGCCCGAGGGCCCCGAAGTGAATGGCGCCGACGCTCAGTGCTGGCCCGAGCTTCTTCCCACTCGGGCGGGGTTCCTTACAGGCCAGCCCGCACACCGCGCTGGGACTCGAGCCGGCGTCTGGCACGGAAAACGCCGCTCGCATACGGGATCACCGGGCGCGTCAAACCGCTCTTGGGCTGCGTCCCCTAGACGCGGACCTTCTTCTCGCGGAAGGAGGTGCTGCCACACTTAGGGCAGCGCTGGGCATCGTTGCGGCGGTTGTGCTCGAGCTGTAGGGCAGTCGCCCGTGCGCCACCTGCGGCGGAAGGCTTACCGAACAGCGTCATGCTCTCGCCAGCCGATCGCATCTTGGCACCGCCGAGGATCTGGCGGTCAGCCCAGGTGACAGGCTTGGCGTCCTTGAGTGGCACGTACCACACGGTGCCGTCACGCTTGCAGGTTCGTTCCATCTCCTTCGCCATGTGGCTCATCTCCAGTCATGGGTGACAGGTGGGTACCGGTTACCACCTTGATCCGACACTTGCTCGCACACGAGGAACGAGTCGGTGCCAGGCCAGAGTGGCCGAGACTGATCCTGGGAAGACTACCGACGAAGCGTCGCCACACCCGGAAGCTCCATCAGGCGCCGCTCTTGATATTTAGCCGGTCGACACGCCCAAGCGATGCTCGGGCTCATGCCCGGTGACGCCGTCCACCTGCTCGGTTGCCGTGCCAATCCCCGTACGCGAGAGTGCGTCGTTGACCCGGTCGCGCCTCGCCCGCCGCTCAATGTCGGTCAGGCTGAGGCCCATTCTGCAAGCACGCTCGTGTTAAGTCGCTGCTCATAGCGCAGACGCTTACCTGCATTGAGTTGCTTGGCCAGGTCTGCCAGTTCCAATGGGCTCGCTCCCGGCCATCCACGACGGATGGCTTCGACGGCGAGCTGATCCGGGATGAGCGTGTGACCGTGGTCGCGCATGTAGGTGAGGGCCTGCACCGCTGTCGATCGCTCCCGGGAGTCAACAAGTCCCTGATTGATCACCGCCAGCTGCGAGATCCCCTCGACCATGGCCTTGATGGCCGAACTTGCCTCTGGCACCCGCGGTACCGGCTCGCCGCCCAGAAGCTCGGCATCATGAGCGGTAATCCATGGCGCATGATTTTGGTGGGCACGAACCGCGACGAGACCGTCGAGTTCGGATCGGCGCTCGAGGTCAAGGATCTCGTCCAGGTGCAGGCACCAAGCGATGATGGTGCCCGATCGGGCCTGCGCGGTGTAGCGGCTGCGACGGTTGCCGGTCGTCCCGATGGGCAGGCCGGTCTGCTCCAGCCAGGGAGAGGCCTCGATCGCACTCGTGCTCGGCCCGACAATGCTGATCCTTGACTCGCTACCCGCCCAGGCCTTGGCGAGGCGAAAAGACTCTCGCAGATCAACATGGGGCGAGATGTAGGCACGGCGCATGCGATGAGCCTAGGTATGAGGTCCGACAGTCCGGGTCCATCCTCCCTCAGGAGACAGCCCTGGTCACATCGGCAATGGCGGCCCCGCACCGGTTATAGCCGTTCTGCTTCAGGAACGAGTCGGCGAACACCGCGACGAGCTGATCGACGGAGCCGCGGAACTTCCAACTTCGCAGCGCCTCAGTGGCGTAGCCCTGGGGTGGACAGAACGGATCCTGCTCCCCCGCAGCACGAGGCGGAGGGGTACCCGGGAAGGCAAGTTCGGTCCAGGGCTTCGGCGCCTCCTCGCCTTCTCTACGGGTATGCGTGCCGACCGCGATGAACCAGTCGAAGCGACGAGGGAGTTCCGCCCACCGTCGTGGAAAGAGTCGCCGATACTCCCGACTGGCCATCGCTCGGGCGACCGTCACGATGGGCTCGACGACCTCGACGAGGGGCAGAGCCTGACCGCCGCTCTCGGTCGGGATCGTCTCAACAAAGGTCGAGTAGTCGACTCGGCCGGCCGTCCAGATCCATAGATAGGCCATGTCGGTCGCCTGGCCCGCTTCCCGGAACCTCACGCCGGTCTGCGGCCGAGAGAAGATGGGCTCGGGCGCAAGACGCCCCCCAAACTTGCTGCGAGCGAAGCCAATGGCCAGGTCCGGGTCGACTTCTTTCTTACGCAATGACCGCGTCGGCGCGCAGGCAACCAGCACGCGAATTTTCGGCGTGGCATCAAACGAGGTGTAGAGCGGCCACTCGCCTGCGCCCAGCGGCGCGTGGTCCGGCCTGAACCAGGCTCGGACACGAGCGGCAAGCTGGCCGCCCCACTTGAAGAGCCCGGAGACGACTGCCGCCACGGCTGCGCTGACGGCAGCAGTCAAGACAACGGAACCAGCCATCAGTCCTTCACTCGTGAGCCAGGAAGTGCGAATGTCCTACTTCGTCGACGGTCGTTGGGAATCCCTCGCTCGGCGCCATGCCCCCCGCTCGCAAGGCTGATACGCGACGTCGACCGGGCGGCCACCCGTTCCGGCAGCCGACACACCCAAGCCTGTCCCAGCGGGCGCGATCCGGAAGAATCCCAGCTAGTTCATCGAAGGATGGCCAATGTCTCTCGGCGCAGACTGCTGACGGTCCAGTAGCGACACAACCCGGCCGCCGACCCGCTGACCGCCCGAGTCAGGGACCGCGCGTGCGGGATGCGCCGGCACGCGGGCCGTGACGGTGTGGAAGAGATCGACCGGCACCCGACACTGCTCGATCAGCCGCGCTTCTTCGATCCCCTCCTGCGTGAGCAGGTGGATGGCCCCGGGAAGCAGCGATGGCTGTTCGATGGCGCTTACCAGCCCGGGCTCATCGCGCCGCCAACCACGGTTTGATATGTGGATCATGGCGTTGCGGTACGAGACGTCACTCAGTCGGCCGAGCCAACGGGCCCGATAAAGCAGGGCCTGCATGCTGACGCCCCACTGTTCCTTGAGTCGAGCCAGCGTCCGCCAGACGTTGCCGCCCATCGTGGCCGGCAGGAGGTCGCGAATCTGCTCGGCGGGCATCAGCAGTTCGGCCGCGAAGCGATGGGCCTGGTCCTCAACGATCCGACCGCCCGGCTCGGCGTCGTTGTGCATCACTAGATGGCCGAGTTCGTGTGCCACATCAAAGCGTTGGCGGTAGTAGTCGCGTTTGATTGGGTTGAGAACTACTACCGAGCGCAGCCGGCTCTCAAAGGAGTAGGCATCGACTGACGCAGCCTGAGGCGGACTGAAGACGACCAGCACGCCGTGGTTTTCCAGCAGCCGGACCATGTGCCCGGCCGGCCCTGAGTCCATGCCCCATTGCTCCCGGACGAGCCGTGCGGCGCGTTCCGGACCGTCGCCCCCGCGGTCATCGACCGCGACAGGCAGGCTCGGTACATCTGGGTCGGGAAACTCGACGTGCTTCTCCAGGCTGGTGGCAATGTCCACGGCCAACTGCCCATAGGCAAAGGCCTGGTCCCGGGCGAGCTGACTCGTGGAGCGCAGCGAACGGAAGTGCGGCGTGGTGCTGAGCGCCGCCACGTCATCCGGACGCACCGCGAAGAATCCCGGCTCGACGCCCAGGCTCAACGCCAGCTCTGCCACCGTGGCGGCTGTCGGCCGCTTGGCTCCTGACTCCCAGGCCCCCACGGCGGTTGGGCTCTTCTCAATCAGCGTCGCGAGTTCGCTCTTACGAAGTCCCGCCAGGTGTCGCGCCAGAGTCAGGCGGGCTCCATCGAAGAAGACCACGACAGCGGCCGCCTGTTCGGTCGTGGACGTACGACGGCTCACCGGTCCCCATTAGAGCGGTCGCGAGACTGCTTGTCCGCCTCCTGGCGCAGGCGCACAGGGGCGTCTGGCACGGCGTTAGGCCCGGTGGGCAGCGGGGCATCGTCAGTGCGGCGTCCACCATCGGCCGGGGGCGCGGTCAGGAGGTCCTGCCGCCAGTGCCAGGCCTGACCACCGCCCGTGTTGAGGCGAGGTCGTCCGAACGCCAGCTCCATCTGCTGGCTGAGCGGATCGAGGCTGTGCGCGACCACGAAGGTCGCCAGGTCCAGGTCGAACTCGGCGGATAGGGCAGCCTCCAGGCCGCCAACCTCCTCGTCGGCAAGACCCTCGAACAGCGATGGCTGCGGCGGCTCAGGATTGCGCTGCCGGGCGACGCGCTGCTTCGTGGGGCTCTTCTGCGGCCATGGCAGTTCGTCGAGCTTGCCGAAAACGGCCGACGCCAGCAGGAATCGGCGTGCGCCATGGGCCCAGCCGGGGCTGCCGTTCAGGTTGGAGCGACGCACCAGGCCGGGCTCCAACTCCGGCATGGTGCGGATGTCCTGCTCGGACAGCTCGGCGTACAGCAGGTCCAGGTCAGCGTCGTCGTTGCCCGAACTCACGGCGTAACGCTCGCAGGCGAACACTCGGTCCAGTCGGTTACGGAACAGCGTGAACCGGGTGTTGCCCAGCCAGGCTGCGTCATGCCCATCACCCTCAGAGAAGGTCTCGAGGGACCGGGTGGTGGCCGAGACGTACGCCCAGCGCAGGCCGGCCAGGATCTTGACCTCGCCGAGCTCTCCGATAACGTCCTGCTGTTCGCTCACGGCCCAGAAGCTACATCATCAGCAGTAATTTCTGCGTCGGACTCAACCGTGCGGCGTGTCGGCGGGCGCCAGCTGCACCGCTCGCCCCCTCAGTACCCACACGCTGCCACGAGCCACCGGAGGGTAGACGTGGCCAAGTTGACCGAGGAACAGACAGCTCAGCGAGCGGCTGCACGTCGTCGGAGCGCTGCCTTGGCGGCCGAGGAGTACGCCCTCAGAAACGAGCACAAGCGGCAGGAGTGGGACGCCAACGGCACCCGGCTCACCCGCGCCGAGATGGAGGCCGGCGTTCCCTGTCGCGGGTGCGGCCGGCCGATTATCGACGGGCTCGGCGACTGGCCACCGCTCATGAAGCTGACCGAGCAGGAGAAGCGCGAGTACGACGCTGCCCAGGCCGACTTCGCCGCCCGCCATAGGGACTGCCGTGGCCATCGCTGGAGCATGTCGGGCTCCCGGGCACTGCACTGCGGCTATTGCTGCCCTCCGCCGCCGCTGAGCGAGCGGCAGCTGGAGAGGCTCAGCACGCTGCTCCGCGCAAGCCGACCGGATTCAGCGGAGCTACGGACGTGGCGCCTGACGCTGACCTGCGACCACGTCATCGACGTCCAGCAGCACAAGTCGCACGCGGAGTGGACGACCAACGTGCGGCACTGCCCCACATGCAAGCAAACCCGCGGAGTCGTTACGGCCGATTGTCAGGTTGGCTGATACCAGTTCTGAAAGCCAGAAGCGGTACGCATGGGAAGGTCAAGCCCGCGGCGTGATCTGCGGAGACTTGCTTATCACCGTTACCGACTTGGAGCCCCGAGTCAGGGCCACATACAGCTCGACGGCGGTGTATTGGTCGGCGTCAAGCAACACGACGTGCTTGTACTCCAACCCCTTCGCCAAAAGGGGGCGTGTCACGATTCTTGACTCGGAGCGCCTCCCGGTTGTGCGGGCATGGTTACGAACCTTCGCGAGGGTGTCGACGACGCTCAGTTCTTGATCAAGGGCCGCGTGCTGCAGCGCGGCCAGTGCTTCCCGCCACGCTTCCCGGCAGTAGACAGTGACGCCAGGCAATCGGGCGATGGTCTGGAGCGCCGTTCGGACGGTACCGGGCGATGGTGAACTCAAGATCCTGTTCACGGCATCGAAGGCCGCTTGCAGCTCTTGGTTCCTCGTGCCGATCCGACTTCCGGACGCCAAGCGTGTGCGCGCAGCCGCAGGGAGATGACCAGCTACACCAGTCGCGCAGTTGACGGCAAACTGCACCACTCCGCTCGCAAGAGCGGAGGGTCCGCCGCGATCGACCAGCGCACAGAACGTTGAGGTCGCCTTCTCGTCGAGCGCTTCCATCACGGCATACGTACCTCGAAGACGGCCAGCGACGGGCACGCAGTCCGGCCGGAACCTTCCAAGCGCAGCGACTGCACCATCGTCGGTCGGCGCACCAAAGCAGACGCTATTCTGTGTTTGGAGTCCGTCGGCTTGAACCCACTTAACAGGCGCGGCCGCGAGATCGATAGGCTGGCCAGTTTGAAGGGCTTCCCGAATAGAAAGCAGCCAGCTCCCCAGCTCTGGATTGTCTTGATGCCATCGCCAAGGTTGATAGGAAACCACGACGTCAGGGAACGCCGGCAGCACGTCACGCCCCCACTGCACCGGACGGTTCCTGCCGAAGTCGAACAGGCCCTGCAGCGGGTCGCCGAACACCGCGGTTGGGACTGTGCTGGCAATACCAAGGATGACGTGGTGTTGATCGATCAGGCAGTCCTGGTACTCGTCAACGAGTACCATTTGATAGCTGACCGCGAGCATTCGTTGCACTGCTTGAGTGCTCACCGCACGGGCCGCCGCCTGATGGTATAGACACGAATTAGCCCAGACTGGAGTCTCGGGAACCTCCAGCTCCGCGAGTTGCGGGAAGTGGCGAATCAGGTCGAAGCACCACGCGTCGATAGTGCGAACGACAACTCGCTCCTTGGGGACGCCAAACTTGCGCATACGGCGGCGGAGCGCATCCACGCCAGCGTGCGTATGAGTGAGGACCAGCACAGTTCCGCCTTGCGCAGCCACCTCGGAGACCATCGCGGCGATCAGTTCGGTCTTCCCGCTGCCGGCCGGAAGGGTGACTGAGCAGGGAAGCCCCTCAAGGACGGCGCGGACGGACGGGTCTGCCTGAGCCTCAGGCGTCATCCGACCCGCCGCTTGTCTGCGATGCGTCGTTCGTGGCCTCATACGCGGACGCGAGCGCGCTCGTCAGAACCGCGCCCAGTCTGGTCTCTGACAGATGCGTCCAGTTGGTTGCCACGAGTTCCGCCAGCTGTCCGCCCGCGTCCTCGCTCTTGAACCAACCGCGCTTCTCTTCCTTGCCGCTGCCCGCAACCTTTCGTCCCGCGGCTGCACCTCCGATGGCGTCCCGAACGGCCTCAAGAGTCTTTCCAGCGGACAGGGCCCAGGCGGAAGGGTCCAGGCCGGCCAACCTCACCCCGCCAAGTCTGGCCTCAACAGAGGCCCTGACGGATTCTTCGCTCTTGATCTCAGCGGCGAGTTCGACAAGCGAGCGGAGCCCTGCTTCATCCAGGCAGTGAGTGAGCTCATCCTCCAGGGCCCAGCCCTGCGTCCAGCGCAGCACGTGGACGCCCTTCGCTTGCGCTGCCGCAACATCCGTGTCGATGGAGGCGTCGTCGTAGTCCAGGAGGACGGTGACGGGATAGCCAAGCTCGCCGAAGAGCATGCCCCGTCGGACGGCCTGATTGCCTCCCTTCCCGTCCACGATCGCAACGCCCAGAGTGGCACTGATAGGCAGCTGGTCGTTCCTTCGCTGAGTGTCCGCCCGGCGAAGGAGCCCGCGGATCAGTCCGACCTCCGTTGCGCCCTCACCTATGACGATCCGTCGACCCAGCAGTGCAGAGGGAGCAGCGCGGAGCACTCCCTGTACATCGTCGAGTTCCGCCGAAACGCGCTGGACGACCGTCTCCCCGTCTCCGCTGCGTACGACGTTGAGGTCCGAGGCTTGCATGCTTTCTACCGCTGTAGGTGAGTGCGTCGTCAGTAAGACTTGCAGCTCTCCGGACGATGTCCGCCGACTCAAGTAGTGCAAGACGTGAGCAAGCCGATGCGGTTCGAGCCCGTGCTCAATCTCGTCGACGACGACGATGGAACCTCCCTCGACGGCCTGGTCCTGTATGGACAGGCTGGTCAGTCGCCGGGTTCCGAGGCCAAAGCCGGTCAACGGGATGTCCTCGTCATGGAGGATCAGCGAATGAGCAGATGACGCTCCGGTCGGCTCGAGGCCCGGACGAAGCCGACCGAACGGGGCGCTTCCCAGCCGACGGGCACTGGCCTGCGCGGCCGTCGCCGCTTCCATGAGCTGTTCGGGTGCCGCGTCGAAGACCGCCTCTCGCGCCCCTCGTTGCGCGGCCAAGATGACGGAGGCGGCTCCTGAGCGGTTCTCGGTCAGTCCCGTCAAGGCGGAGGTTCGCGCCCATCGAAGGTGAAGGTCGACCCGCTCGCCCACGCGGAAGAACCCGAGTCGAGCCCGCTGGGAGGCACTGATTGGGCGGCCCTCTTCGTCGCCGGGCCTCACCACTTCCCACGTCGGCTCAAGCTCATCGTTCACAGTCAGTCGAATGATGAGGCACTCTTCGGTGTCGTCGATCGGATCGTGCTCGAATGTGCCATCCGCTCGGATTCCCGAACGATCCTTGCCGAACTGACTTTCCTGGATCAGATGATCCGGCAGCTCAGTCACAGCCGCCTCGATGACGATCGGCTCCGAGGTGTTGCACTGATAGAAGTCGGCGTCCGTGAACTGAGGGCTGTAGCTCGGGCTTAAAACCAGCCCGAGGGCGTCGAGCAGAGTCGTCTTTGTGGAGTCACCAGCCCCCACCAGGGCCACGAGACGCCCCTCGACGTTCCAGTCGCACCGCTTGATGCCACGGAAGTTCTGGACAGTGAGACGGCGCACCCTCACGTCGCGATGTCTCCCATCCAGAGGCGGGACCCCTTACGAGCCAGCTGGCCTTTTAGCTCCTCGTACTCCGGCATGGCCCGAGCGACGAGCTGCCAGAACGCCGGCCCATGGTGCGGTTCCCGGAGGTGGGCCAGCTCGTGGACGAGGACGTAGTCCACCAGAGCCGGCGGGAGCTGGAAGGTGGCCCAGTGCAGCCGCACACGTCCGTGAGCGGAGGCGCTCCCCCACTTGTGTCCGAGGTCGCCCACCGAGATGGTCTCCGGCTCGACGCGGAGCCGTTCGGCCCACGACCGGGTGCGCGGCTTCAGCCAGGCCTCCCCTCGCCTGCGGTACCACTCGATGATCGCCTCAGTACCCGCGTCGGCTTTCGCTCGCGGAAGCACCAGTCGTCCGCGCTCCAGCCGCACGCCGGTCGCGTCGTCTGAGAGCTGCAGTCGGTGGCTGCGGCCGAGGTAGGAGAAGCCCTCGCCGTCCACCATTTCCTTGGTGACCGGCTCGTGTTGGAGGGCCTCCTTCTCGGAGAGCTTGCGGTAGACCCAGGCCCGCTTGGAGATCAGGAACTGCTCGAGCTCGTCGGGGGCCACGTCACTGGCCGCCCGCAAGCACAGCGAGCCGTCCGCCTCGATCGTGAGCCGGGCCTTACGACTGTTCCCGGCCCTCTCGACAGGGACCCGGATGCCATCGAGGTGGAGGACCAGCGCGGTCATGATGCCCTCCCGCCACCTACCCGCTCGGCGATCAACGGCTGGTTGGCCTTGGCCAGCTCCATGAGGCGGTCCGCGATGGCGGCTTGGTCCTCGAACGGGAACAGGTCGCGGTCATCGAGGGTGTGGATGAGCTCCTTACGCAGGTCGTCCTGCGCATGAGGGTTGTGCCAGAAGCGAACGATGCCGGCGTGGTCAACGACCTCGACGACGATCCGCTCGGACAGGTAGACGAGGTCGATGCGGACTTCGTCGGGCAGATCGGCGCCGGTTGCGAACTCGGCCTCCAGCAGGCCGTAGAAGCGAGCCACCAGCGGGTCATGGTGGACGGCGTCCTTGTCGACCTCGTCGGTGGCGTCTTTGAGTAGCTCTTCCAGTGCCAGCGTGAGCTGATCCCACTTGCCCGTGAGGCCCTTGAGGATCTCGTCAAGCCGCTCGGAGAGCTTCGTGTAGCGGGCCGGGTCCTCGTCGAAGTTCTTCCGGATGTGGAACCGCAGCGCGTGTTCCATCTCCGACGCCTTGGCCTTGTCAGATGTGAGGCCCTTGACCTTGGCGAGGAAGTCCGGATCGGTCACCGACACCGGAGGGATCTTGGTGGCGATGTCCAGAGCGGTGACGTGCTCATCGATGAGCGCACGCACCTTCTCGCCGTAGAGGGACGGGTCGAAGTCGCCGAGCCCGTCGTCGCGGTAGCGGCGGCGCGCCACCTTCTGGATGACCCCGAACCGCTTGGCGTCGGGCACGAAAGGCAGCGCCTCCGGCCGCGGCAGGACGGTGTCGAGGGTGCTGAGGAACTGCTTGAGGAGCACGCCGAAGCGGGCACGCAGGGCCTCGTCGGCGAGCACTTCGACGCAGGCTTCGATGTCCTCGTCCTCGTCGAAGGTCTCGATGCCGGCCTGGGCGAAGACGGCCACCACTCGGTGGTGCCGGTCCCGCAGCTTCGGGACTTCATCCTTGATGGACGCCAGCGCGCCGACCGCGTCCTCGGCGTCCTCGGGCGCGTACGCCTGCAGGGCGCGCTGGAGGTGCGCACCGACCCCGAAGTAGTCGACGAGGAGCCCTGCCTGCTTGCCGGGCGCCGTCCGGTTGACGCGAGCGATGGCTTGGAGCAGTTCGGCGTCCTGGATGAAGCGGTCGAGATAGAGCACCTGCTCGACCGGGGCATCGAACCCCGTCAGCAGCATGGTCCGAACGATCAGGAAGGCAATCGGACTGGTCTGCTCCCCCGCCGGCCCAAGCGGCTTTTTGAAGTCAGCGATCACGGCGTCCTGGCGGGCTTTGTCCGTCCACTGCGCCCACGTCGGGTCGTCGTTGTGGCTGCCGGAGATCACCGGGATGAAGTCGAGGTCGCGGATGAGCGGGAGATAAGGCAGCGCCCGCACCAGCACCTGCGTGCGACGGTCGAGCGCGTCGATATCCACGCTGCCGTCGGATGCTCCGGCCACGAGATGGTCCGGTAGCGCGCTGATTTGAGCGACGAGGTCGTCACGGGCCGCGAGCAGCGCGGCGCGGTACCGGACGGTCGCCAAGCGGCTGGTCGCCGCGAGCTGGGCCTTGAATCCGCCCGGCAGCACAGTCGAGACGTAGTGCCACAGCATGGACTTGGCCTTGGCGGCGATCAGCTTCGGCGCCTCCAGGACCGCGCCCGTCGTGGCATACCGCGCCTTCAGCTTCTCCAGCTCGTCGGGCGTGTGCTCGTCGAACATGTCCTCGAAGAGTTCATCGAGATCGCTTCCGCCGGCCACGGCTCCCTTCGCCGTACGCCCCTCGTAGAAGATCGGGACGACGGCGCCGTCGCTTTCGGCCTGACGGATCGTGTACTTGTCGATGAAGTCGCCGAAGATCGCCGTGGTGCGCTTCTTGCCCTCGCGCATGATCGGCGTGCCGGTGAAGCCAATCTTCGCGGCGTTGGGCAGCGCGGCCATCAGGTTCGCGTGCAGGGTCGAGGTCTGGGAACGGTGCGCCTCGTCGACCAGGATCACGATGGTCTCGTCGGTGTTCAGGACACCGAAGGACGCCTGCGACTCATCGTCGGCGAGCTGGACGTCCTTGTCTTCGGCCGGCTGCGCGTCGGTGTCGCGGTACTTCTGGATCATCGCGAACACCAGGGCCGGCCCCTTTTCGGCCAGCACAGTGCGCAGCTTGCTTGCCTTCCGGGCGCGCTCAACACCTTCGCCCGAAAGCTTCGCGGTCTCAGCGAGCTGCTTTTCCAGGTCGGTGCGGTCGGTGACAACCACGACCTTGAAGGCCCGCAGCACCGGATCCGAGCGCATCGCCCGGACGAGAAAGACCATGGTGAGCGACTTGCCGGAACCTTGGGTGTGCCAGATCAGGCCACCGCGGCGGTCACTCTCACCGTCCTGCCGCCGGGTCTTGCCCGTGCGCAGTCGCCGCAGCGCCCGGCCGACCGCGCGGTACTGCTGATACCGCGCGACGATCTTGACGCGCCTGCCGCCGGCCTCCGTGAACAGCGTGAAGTGCCGAACGATGTCCAGCAGGTTCGCGGTGCTGAGCATGCCAGCGACGAGCAGCTCCTGACCCGACAACTGAGACACGGGCTTGCCAAGCGCCTCGGCGAGATCCTCACGCGACATGGGGGCGCTGTCTCGCCACTCCAGGTAGTGCTCGGCCCCGGCCGTGAAGGTGCCGACCCGCGCCCTGTCGCCGTACGTGGAGACGACGAACTGGTTGGTCCAGAAGAGCTGCTCATTGCCCTCCGCCGCGCCCAGGTCTCGCTGGTTGGCGTAGCGGCGGAGCTGGTTGATCCCCTCAGCCATCGGGTCGGTGACGTAGGGGCTTTTGCACTCGATCACCACGAGCGGGATGCCATTGACGAAGAGCACCAGGTCAGGGACGACGAACTTCTTCGCCTGGCCGCCCGGCTCGTCCACTCGGAACTGGTTGATCGCCAGGAAGTCGTTGTTGGAGGGCTCGTCGAAGTCGATGAACCTGATCCGCTGCGTTCGCCCCTGGTCCCAGTCGGGCAGCCCCGCCACAGACACGCCCTCAAGAAGGCGCTCAGTCATCCGCTCGTTGAGCTCGATGAGCTTGCCCACTTCAGACCGCGTCAGTGATGCGACGGCCTCGGAGAGCCGGGATTCGTCCAGCCAAGGCGAGCCGTCAGGACCCGGGTTGATCTTGCGCAGGGCCGCACGCAGCCGGTCTTCCAGGAGCGAGCCACGGAACGAGTCGCGCTCGGTCACTGCTGGATCCGACTTCGAGCCCTCGATGAGCTCCCAGCCGAGACCTGCCAATTGGTCCAGAAGCGGCTTTTCGACTTCCGTGTACTCGGAGCCCAGGCTCATGAGGCAACCTCGGTCGGCACTCGGACGCGACCGGTCAGTAGATCATCGACGAGGCCGGCCTTCTGAAGGCGAAGCTTTGAGAGGGATCTGGTCTCACGCGCAATCCTCGCGTCATGCTGAGCGAGAACCTCGCAAATACGGTTCTGCTCGTCCAACGATTCAGGAACGGCCACGACCACGCGGCGGAGATTGGTCGGGTTAACGTTGACCTGATGAACTCCAGGCGTGGCCCAGCGCCGCAAGTCGATTTGCGTTTGACGTAGATTGAGCAAGCGGTTGAGGTACTCGTTGGTCAGCTTCTCGTGGGGAACCAGTCTCACCAAATAAGAGGCGAACGAGGCTACTTCCAGCTGCCCTCGCCATATTCCAGTGCGACCCACGTGTTCCATGCTGTTTGTCCGGTTGAAGAGGACGTCGCCCTCGGCGAGGGTGAGCCTCGCGGCGTCTGCACCGTTGGAGTACTTCAAGTCGTCCAACTTCGCCTCACCGTCAGCGAAGTTGTTCATCCGCAGGACAGGGACGCGCCCGGCATCTGAAAGAGACGTCGATATTCCGTAATCACTGCGCTGCAGGAATTCACGCAGCGGAGCGACGATCCATCGGCGTGGGCGCGGACCAAGCATGGTCTCGCTGAAGTCAGCCGGCTGCTCACGGTGGTCGCGAACGCGGCCATCGTCAGCAATACCGACGGCGAGTAAGTGATCCGTTAGGCCATATCGCGCAGCGTGCAGCTTGGCCAGAACCAACTCCGCGGAACGGATGTGATCGTCCAGCGCATCCAGGACGTGGGCAACCCGCTTCTGCTCATCAACCGAAGGCACTGCAAGCGGCATGGCTGCGAGCGCAGTGGCCGACAACTCCACCTGATTTGTGGAACCCGCGTAGCACCGTGCCTCAAGATAGCGCTGTCCGGCCGGGCTCCGGAGGGCATCGTTTAGCCAGCGGCTTACGATATCGGATCCTCGTGGTCGAGCCACAGTGACGTGACCGTCAACAATATAGCGACTCGGCTGATCTCGAAAGATCACGGACCGACCGATGGTACCTGTGCCCGTCGAGTTGATAAGGACATCATCTACCTCGGGCCTGACAACCCTCGACATGGCGCGAGCAGAGTGAGGTCGGGAGCGGGAGCTGTCAAAATCGCTGTCAGTGATGCAGCGCTGTCCAATGGCCATCACGTCGGAGTTGTCAACGTATACCGGGGCAGTGCCACGCCGAAGGAAAGTTGTCATCTCTCCGACCGTGCGAGTCGGCCAGTCGGCGACAGACTTGATGACAGCTTCTGGCTCACTCATAGCCAAGCTCCTTGAGGAACCCAGCCAACTTGGCAGCTGCTGCATCTCGCTCTGCTTCAAGCGTGGAGAGCGGCGTCTGGTACTTGTCCCACCACGTCTCGAACGTCGAGATCACGGCTCGTCGATGCCGGCCGATCCGGTCGTCAGCCTCAGTGCCCAGGCCCTGTCGGAGCGCGGAGAGGACCATCTCGCGAGCCGAGGAGTCGTCGAGAGCCTCGCTCGCCTGTTCCAAGCGGTGTGCAAACGCAGCCTTCTCCGACTTCAGCTTCTTCTTCGTGGCCGTCAGCTGACTCTTGAGCCGTTTGACCTCGGCCGGCGAAAGGGACTCCTCGTTCGGCTCCGCGTCCTCATCATCTGATGCGGTAGCCGCCTTGATGGTCGTGTCGAGCTCGGCTACCTCCGCTTCTAGAGCGGCAAGCTGCTCGAGGTACTCAGGGAGCAGCGCCTTAGCCACCTTGTGGTCGAGTGGGTCGACCTTGGCCTTCTCCTCTTCGAGAGCATCAAGCACCGTCGCCACCCAGGCATCGACGAGCCCCTTGAAGCCAAGCGTCGCAAGCGCCTTGAGGTCCGGCAGGCTCTCCCCCCACCACGAGGCGACAATGCCGCTCACCGCGAAGTGGTCCAGCAGCGGCGTCGCCCGCAGGGCCGACCGGAACGTTCCGATCAGGTCCTTACGGAGTCCAACCAGATCCGCAACAGTTTCCAGCTTGTCGAAGCGCGTCTCCTCATACCTCCACCACCGCTCGATCGCCGCCTGCACAGACGACTCGGCGGCAACGACGCCCGGGTCGCTTTCGATGAGGCGACGCAGGTCGCTCCGGTGAGCCACCAAGTCGGCGTACTGCAGGTACCCCTCAGCCTTGGGGGCGAGCAGGTGCTCCGGCTTCATGCCATGCGAGGCGAACAGGTCGGTCTTGGCCTCGACCTCCTGGATCGGGATACCGCCGTGCAGGTGCGCCCGGACGTCCTGCGGCTCTGGCTCGGGCGTGGTGTCGACGTAACGACGGATGTTGAGGTTGTCGTCGTTCTCCGCCAGCTCCTTGCGGCTGACCACGCGAGCGAAGCCGGGAACGTCCTCGAAGGCGCGGAAGGCCGAGACGATCTTCTCAACGTGCTCGGGCTCGAGGTAGTTCTGAGCCCTGCCTTCGCGGTAATCCCGGTCGGCGTTGATGAAGAGCACCTTGTCCTTGCGCTCCGCAGGCTTGGACCCAACGGGACGCAGCACCAGGATGCAGGCCGGGATGCCCGTGCCGTAGAAGAGCTGAGGGCCGAGGCCGATCACGGCTTCGATCACATCATGCTCGAGAAAGCCCGTGCGGATCTTGCCCTCGTCGCCACCGCGGAAGAGCACACCGTGCGGCATGACGGTGGTGACCATGCCGCCTGGCCGGGTGACCGCCAGCATGTGCTGGACGAACATCAGGTCGGCCTTCTTGCCCTTCTCAGGCGTGTAGCCGTAGCGGAACCGCTCTGGGAACGGGATCCCGTCGGCGGAGTAGTTCATGGAGAACGGCGGGTTGGTGATCACCCGGTCGAAGCGCTGAAGCTCTCCCCCGCTGATGTGCGCCGGGTCCTCCAGGGTGCCGTCGTCGTTGTTGCGGAGGTCGGCGTCCGGGATGCCGTGCAGGAGCATGTTCATCTTGGAGATGGCCCAGACGCTGCCGTCGCGCTCCTGGCCGGCGAGGGCCAGGTTGCGCCCATCGCCGCCGCTCTCCTCGACGTAATCCTTTGACAAGATCAACATGCCGCCCGAGCCCGTACACGGGTCATAGACGCTCATGCCCTCATGGGGATCGGCGATCTGAACCATGAGCCGCACGACGTCGCGGGGCGTGTAGAACTCGCCGCCCTTCTTGCCGGCCGAGTCTGCGAAGTCGCGGATCAGGTACTCGTAGGCAGCACCGAGCAGGTCCGGGAACTCGAAGTCCTTCTGGCGCAGCGGCACCTTGTTGAAGTGCATGATCAGTTCGCGCAGCTTCTTGTCCGACATCGACGACTGCCCGACCTTGCGGGTGAAGTCGATGTGCTGCAGGACGCCGTCCAGCGACCGATTCTCGTGCTCCAGCGCTTGCAGCGCCTTGTTGAGCTCGCTGCCGACCCCGTGGTGTGCGTGGTCGCGGATCTGCTCCCACCGCGCGCGGGTAGGGACGTAGAAGGTCTTGTAGAACGACGGCGATTCGGCGCGCTGTTCGGCCTCGGCCTGCGAGCGCCCGCGAGACAGCTGCTCGGCGATCACCTGCTGCCGCTCATCCTCGAACTGATCCGAGGCGTACTTCAGGAACAGCATGCCGAAGATGTATTCCTTGTACGCGGATGCCTCCATCGACCCCCGCAGTACGTCTGCGGCGGCGAAGAGGTGCCGCTCCAGCTGAGGCAGCGTCAGCCGCGCCATTAGCGAGCGCTCCCCTCGGTGAGTCGCTCAGCGTGGAGCGGACGACACCAGGCATCCGCACCCCTGGTCATCAGCAGGGACCCAACCGACATCAGACTGCTCGCCCTTCCAGGTAGCCGACGGAGGTGCTGCCGGATCCACGGACGGTTCCGGCGGGGCTACAGGCAGCGACCCTATGCGCGCCCACCGACAGATCCGGAACGCCACACGCCCGCACGTCGCCGCTCGAGCCCGAGCGGGCTGGGACGACCCTCGACGCCCCGTGAGACCCGGCGGCAGACGAGGCGCCCTCCACGGACGCCAGGAAGGCGCTCCCCGTGGGGTTGTGACAGTCGTTCGGCAATAGGACCATGGACTTTTCTCCCGGAATTACAGTTGATATGCCGAGCGCGAGCCCGATCATCTACTCTCCATTATCCCGCATTAATACCCCTGTCTGCGAAGTAGTATTTACAACGATGACTTGCAAAGCGTTGACTTTGCGCAGCACTTCCGTCATAACTAGTGCTGAGTGAAGTCAGCAGCACGCCACACAGCTCTCGCATATCTCCTGCCATGACTTCTCTACTGACTTCACTAGCACCTCATCGACGTTCTGCGGCTATCGAGGGGATCCATCCAGGATCGCCGGCCGCAATTCACCGAGGAGGTGGCTCGCATGAGCGAGCAGCCCACGCCCGCCAACATGGGCAGCGGCGGGCAGATGCGAACGCTGGCCGTCCGGATCACGGAAGACCTGCGGGCGCAGCTGGACATCATCGCCCAGCTCACCGGCCGCAGCGCCACCGAAGAGATCCGCCTGGCCCTGGAGCACTGGATCAGCAAGACCAAGTCCGATCCCGAGGTGCTCAAGAAGGCCGAGGCGGTC
Organism: Motilibacteraceae bacterium; assembly: GCA_051954955.1. GTDB lineage: Bacteria > Actinomycetota > Actinomycetes > Motilibacterales > Motilibacteraceae > JBQCHF01. Next base: position 19,637 of record JBQCHF010000016.1, on the reverse strand, counting down.
CGGGCGGAGATCGAGCGCGAAGCGCAGACCCGCCGCAACGCCATCGCCGCGATCTTCAGCGGAGATGACACCACCAGTGGTGGCAGCGATGAAGGGCCCCGCTCTCCGCGCACCACGGCTCGCCGAGGCAAGACGCCCGACGAGTGAACCAACCCGCCCCTTGAGTGCTACGCGCACTCGGGGCAACACCACGGCGGGAGCCCGCCCTGACCCGTCGACCCCGCGGTCGCCGTCAGGGTCGGGCTCCCGCCTTCTCCTTTTTGAGCGCACAGCTCTTAGTCGCCACCTGCACACTGGTTGGTGTAGCTCGTCCAGTTGGCGGCACTGCCGGCATATTTCGCCATGCAGTACCTCGGCTTCGGGCCTACCTCGTAGGCATTGGCGAAGTAGCCCCCATCGTCCTGGCCACCGTTCCCTTCCAGATATACCATCAGACCGTACGTTTGGTAGTTGTCGCTACTCTGACTAGTGTACCAATACCAGTAATTTCCTTGGGTTGCATCAGAGAGCGATGTAGGATCAATTTTTATATATGGCGCAAGCATGTCGGCCAACTGCTTATTGCGGTCGCAATGACCCCAGTTCTCCGTCTGCGATCCACAAGTAGTCTCAACACCCTGGTCGTCTAGTATCGGAGGATACTGGCCATTGTCAACTTTATAGAGCTCGATTGCTTGAGCAATGCTTTTGATCTTGTCGATACGGGCACTATCACGAGCCCGCGCCTGCACGCCGTTATACGCCACGATCGTAATCGCAACCAATATACCAATCACCACGATGACGATCAGCAGTTCGACGATGGTGAAGCCTGCCGAGCGCCGGCCTGACCATGAGAACTGACGCGCAGGGCGATAAACACCTACGGTAGCTAACGATCTTTTGGAGCCAGTGGAAGTTTCGCGGCGCTGCATAATACTGCTTACACTTATAAAGCATAAGCTAGATTAGATCAACGGGTATTTACCTTTCCGTAGCGGCATGGGGAAAACGCCGAAGCCTGTCTGCTTCCACAGGTCAGCGCGCTCTTCTTCGGTCTCGGCGCGTTCCATGTCATCAAGTAGCAGCTCGACGCGGTGAAGGTTCACCACTTGGCGAAGCCATCTTGCGGTGGAGTCGTCGATGGGCCGAGTCCCGTGGTCGCCAGGCTGGATCATCGAGTAGATGGTCGGTCCCAGGAAGAACACCGTGCATCGCCGGTCTCCATCCTGACCGGTCCACAGCCATGCCCAGGTGGAGACCCCAGGATGCGGCATACCCGTGCTGATCAGCCGCGGGAGTGGGTGCTTCCGGTGCTGACTGGCGATCGCATACGGGATCTCGAGGGACTGGGTGAGCTCGAACTGTTCTCGAGTCAAGTCCAGGTAGATGGAGCCGTAGCCGCCCTCTGGAGCGGGCTTCCGCAGGAGCCGCTCGAGAGCGAGCATCACATCTTCGGCCCTGGAGGCGAGCGCCGACCTGACCAGCTGGCTCGTCAGCCCGGTCATCGATACAACCGTGCCACGGACGGTCACCAGACTGAGTCGCTCAAGGCGCCGAACCGCCGCTCTTACTGCAAGGTCGCTCGGACGTTTACCGAGCAGCTCCTCCGTGAGTGCGCTCAGTGCGCTGACGGTCTCGTTGCCATCGAACGTCGCCCAGGCAAGGACAGCTAGGAGCGCGCCGTCGAGCGGCCGCTCCGATGCACGGTTGACGAGTCTTGTTACGGCCGACTGAACTCCCGCTGGGGCTCCGGCCAGTTCCCCGAGGTCGTCGAGCACTCCGGATGTGCGGTCAAGCATCTCCGCTACGAAGGCGTCCCGCTCGGCGTCGCCCAGGCCACTCAGGGCATGGCTGGTTAGGGCCAGGGACTCGGGATGGCCGGCAAGTACACCGATCAGGGCATCCCGTTGCTGGTCGCTCAGGTTGTCGATCGATGCGCCGAGCAAGGTCCCACTTTGGGACGGGCCCAGACCGACGAGCTGTCGGCTGGCCACCTGTGGATAAGCGTTGAGATCGGCCGGAAGCTCTTGACACGTAACCAAGACAGGCAGCGGACATTCGTCCGGGATGAGCATCCGGACGTCGTCGACGGAGCGCGCGTCGTCGAGGACGAGGAACGAAAGCTTCCCCGGGTGTGCAAGGGCTCGGCGCAATCTCACTTCTGGCTGCAGGCCCAGGCTGGACGCCGGCTCGTCACCAAGAAGCCGCAGAACCTGCAGTAGATCGTCTTCGTAGACGCCTCGACGGTGCAGACGGATGAATCCGACTGCACCGATAGTTCCAAGCCGGGTTGCGAAGTCGAGTGCCAGCGTGGTCTTGCCGGAGCCCGCGACTCCGGTCAGGAAGATGAGACCTCCTGCACCGGCGCCTATCAGTTCATCGCCTCTTTCAGCGAGCCAGACCAGGTCGTCCCATCGGGGAACGTGTGGCTCTGGGAGGCGCGGTAAGGATGGCGCTCGGACGGGCGTCGCGGCCGGACCATGGGCAGGCGCAGCCGGCGACTCCGTCTCGAAGCCATGCGCTTCGAGTTCGAGCAGCGCCCTGGCCAGCTCCGCCCTTCGCTGACCAACCCACCGCTGAACTGACTTCTCCCCGAAGACCCCAGCGGCTTTCGCGGCCGCCTTGTAGAGGCTGTCCGGTGAGTCTCCGGTGAAATCCGAGACTTCGCCGTAGAGGGTCGCGAGCGCGTCCGCGTTCTTGCAGTAGGTCAGGGCCCGCTCGATCAATGCCCGCATCGCGATCGGGCGTTCGACGCCGTCCCCGAGGTGACTTGCTTCGAGCAGCCGGTCGAGCTCTGGGAACTCGCGGTGGACGTGCTCCCTGCTGTCGATGCGCTCGATACCGCGCAGGCGCAGCCAATTCAGCTCCTTCGCCAGCCGACCATGCCGGTCCGTCTGACTGGCGGACTCCCCTGAACCGCCGCGCTCCTTCTTCGCCATCTGCCCCAAGTATCGCCCGGCGTGATTCCCAGCCGGGCAGCGGTGTCCGCGATCCGTCCGGCATCGGTCCGCCAACTTGTCCGGCAAGCCCTGTTCGGGCGCATGGCCGCTGACTGAGGCTGAGTCCTGTCAGCGAGAGCCAGGGCGGACATCGACCCGGTACTCGCAGACGGGACGGCCCGAGTTGGCGCTCGGGCCGCCCCTTGATCACGAGCGGAACCCCCACACCCGGTCAGAGATGAAAGGACACCACGTCGTGAACCGAACAACGGTACGGCGCCGGACTCGGTGCCGTCGCCTCCTTGCGGCCCTCCTCGGAGGGGTCGCAGTGCTGGCCCTCGGCGCCTGCGGGCCCGGCACATCGCCGCCCGGCGAGCTGGGCCAGGACCAGCGGGTGCTCGCCGCCTGCCCCGCCGGCAAGAAGCTGGCGTCGGACGTCGAGGTCGACGCCAGCGGCAGCGGACGAACCGCCGAGCTCCCGAGCGAACGCGCAGCTGTCGTTCGCGACGTCGCCCGCCGGACAGCCATCTGCGGCGGCCATCTGCGGGTGTCGATCTTCTCGGCGTCCAGTGCCGCCACGGTGGTTCTCTACGACGGCGAGCTCAGCCTCCCCGGCGCAACCGACAACGCCCGCCTCCGCCGTGTCCCCGAGCTGGTGGACCAGGTCATGACCACGACCACGCGGGCGTACGCCACCAAGGTCAACGACCTCACGCCGGACGGCAGCGACATCGTGGCGCAGTACCGGCTGGGCAGTGAGTACGTCCAGCAGCTCGGCGACGGCTACATCCTGCGTCTGGTCCTTCTCACGGACGGCTTCCAGGCGTCCTCTGCGTTCGGCATTGGGGACCAGCCGCTGTCCGCGGACGAGGCCGCTGCGCTGGCAGAGCAGGTCACCGTTCCGTCCCTCCCGACGAACGCCTCGGTGACCGTGGCGGGCCTTGGGAAGGTGGTCGGACAGCCGCCCGCCTCCGCCGTGGTGGACGGCCTTATCGCCTTCTACGACGCGATCTGCCACCGAGCCGGCGCAGGCACCTGCCTGTCGGTGACCGACTACACGTCGGCGGGGCGGTGAGCCGGATGCGCCGAGGTCACTACAGGAACGTCGACGACTCCCTCCTGCAGGAGAGCGAAGTCGGCATGCAACGCGTGGACGAGGCGGCCGGGCTCGGTCGGCCTGCCGGCTTCGGGACGACGTACCGCGAGCAGCAGTTCGACGCCTCAGCCGACGAGCAGGACGAGGCCTGGTCTGCGGAAGGCGAGGTCGCGTCCCGGGCCGCGCAAGGTCGGGCGGACAAGTCCGACGATGCTGCCTCGGCAGCGGCCTACGTGGTCGGCGAGAACCAGGAGACGGTCTCCGAAGCGAAGAGCGCTTACCTGCACGCGGCAAAGACGCTGATGCCGTTCGTCCGCCGCTCGCCCCACGATTTCATCCGGTATGTCCTCGGCTGGCTATTGCTGGCGCTGGGTGACACGGCCGGCGTGTGGGGCGCGGCCATCTGGCTGGGCGAGGTGCCGTACGTGGCGCTCGGCCAGGCCGTTGCCACCGGCTTCGCTGCCGTTACGGCGGGGCTGGTCGGCGGAGAGCTGCAGGATCTCCGGCAGGCCCGGCTGCGGCAGCGCGACATGGAGTCTCTCTCCGAGGACGAGCGCCGGTATCCGCGGTTGTTCGCGAGTGCGGATACCGGGCGTTCGATCACCAAGATCGTGGTGGGGATCAGCGCGACCATCGTCGTCCTGATCGCTGTGGCCGTATTCGCGCTGCGAACAGGCACCGAGGGGTTGCTGGCCGGGTTCACGTTCGGCGGTCTTGCAGCGGCGACCGCGCTGGGCTCGTTCATCTCCAGCTATGTGCACGCGGACGAGGTGGCTGACTTGATCGCCACGTTCTACAAGACCTACCAGCGGGCACTTCGCTTCCACTTGCGCCTGGCGTCGGCCCGAGCGCTGTCGCGGCACGCCGGCGCGGCCGGTGAAGTCGAGTCCATTCGGCGGGAGTACCAGGCACGCGGGAACGCGGCGCACCAGAAGGTCGTGGCGCTGAAGTACCGGATGCTGGGCCGCAATCCGCAGGTCGTCGGGCACGGCGAGGCGTTGCCCGAGACCGTGATCGGTCGGCGTTCACGCCTGGACGGTGTCGCATGAGCCGCCGCCCGACCCTCACCCTGCTGACGAGCCAACTCCTGCCTTCCTCCGTGCTGGGAGGGGACGCACCGCCTCGACCGGTCACGATGCCGCAGCTACGGCTGGGGAATCCCGGCCGGTGTGGGGAGCAGCCGACGCTGGTAATCGCCGTCTTCGACGACTCCGCGTCGGTGACGTCCCCGGCTGGGGCGGACCCGGTGAGCAACCGCTACGCCGAGGCGCGCGAGGCCTTCCGAGTGGTCGGCCGCGCCTGCCGCTGCCGCCAATGCCTCGGGGCGGTAGTGCACTTCGACCTGGTCGGCGGGGTGCCGCCCACGCCGCTGGCCGGACGGCTCTCCTCGGCCCTCCAGGGGGCGCTCCAGCTGCCACCGATGGCTGCTGGCCGCAGTGTGCTGGGCCCCAGCCTGGAGGAAGCGTTCCGGCTGGCGGAGCAGCACCCGGAGCATCTGTGCAGCCTGCTGTTGCTGTCGGACTTCGCCCTCATGGATCCCGACCCGTCCCCGCTGCTCTCACGCGTGAACGCCTTCCCCGGCGACGTCCACGCGGTCGTCCTCGGCGGCCGACACCCCGACGGTGTGCTGGATCCCCGGATTCAGGTCACGCCAGTGACCGCCGGGGATGAGCCGGGAGCCGTCGCCCGCGCCGTGTTCTCCACCCTGACCGCGCACCGCGTGGGGACCGGGGGCGCCGGATCAAGACCAGCGCGGCGGCTGTCCGGCCGCAACCCTGTCGTGCATTCCACAACGCAGTAAGCCGTTCCACGGCCGACACCCCTCGCAGTCGAACGGCCTCCGGCAAGCGATGTCGGGCCGAATGTCGCACCGCTCACCCACCCGGCGATCGGACAGTTGAACACCACCCACCCCCGCCCGCATAACTAGGGCAGATCCCGAAACAGCCAGCAGGCCGGCGACAAACCATCACCAGTCGTCGCCACGGTCGAGCGCGCTCATTTCGGGGAGAAAGGAGAGAATCACCGTGAACGACATTCACATTCCCGCAGCACCTCCGCGCTTCCGCACCATCCTGGCCGACCCACCCTGGGACATCGAGCAAAAGGGCGCCCGCGGCGCCGAGATGCACTACGACCTGATGACCCTCGACCGCATCAAGGCCATGCCCGTCGCCGACCTGGCCGAGGACGACGCCCACCTGTGGCTGTGGGTCACCAACGCCACGCTGCGCGCGGGCTACGACGTGGCCGAGAGCTGGGGCTTCACGGTGCGCTCGCCGCTGACGTGGATCAAGTTCCGGCTCGGCCTCGGCAACTATCTGCGCAACGCCACCGAGCACCTGCTCTTCGCCACGCGCGGTAGGGCGCCGGTCAACTTCCGCTCGCAGCCCACCTGGATCAACGCCCCGGTACAGGACCACTCGCACAAGCCCGAGGAGCAGTACGCCCTCATCGAGCGAATCAGCGACGGGCCCTACCTGGAGCTGTTCGCCCGCCGCCGGCCACCGACCAGCGCCGACTGGTCGGTCTGGGGCAACCAGATCGACTCGGACGTTTGCCTGCCCGGCTACCCGGTGCCCAGCGACCGTGCCCACGAGGTCACGGGCGGTGGGCGATGACCGACAAGAAGCAGAAGAAGGACGACCCGGTGCGCAGCCCGGTCGAGCGGCTCTGGCACGCGGCACTGCTCGTACTCGGTGCAGTCATCGCGCTCAACCTCGCCATCTCGTTCCTGCAGCCGATCCTGCCGTGGCTCATCGGCGGCCTGGTGCTGGTGGGCGCGGCCTGGCTGGCGCTCGCCATTGCGCGGCGGCGGCGGAGCCGGTGGTGAGCCCCGTGCTGATTTTCTACCCCTGTCGGCCCGTTGTGGAATTGACAAACACCATTGACCTGCTGCGCGAAATCAGCAATAAGTGGGAACACTGCGCTGCGCAAAATCAGCGCTCTATCAACACAACTCGCACAAAGGAGGTGTCCCATGTCGAAGAATAACAACCCATCGCGCAGAAATAGCCGCCTGGTCATTCGAGGCGTGCGCCGCAAGCAGCCGGACATCTCCAAGATCTCGCGGGCCGTCATCGGCCTGGCACTGCGCGAGGCGGCGCTGGAGGCCGAGGCGGAGGCCCAACGCGCTGCGACCGCGGCGGACGCGGACGCCGAGCGGTCACGCGGCGACGGAAAGCCGGGTGAGCCGCGTGCCTGAGCCATCCCTGGTCTTCTCCACCCTTCATCTGCCCCGGCCACTGGAGACGCCGCAGGTAGTCCGCCTCCTCGAGCGGTTGGCGGCCGACCGTGACGCGCCCCGGCTGGTGCTGGAGATCAGCGCCACCGAGCACGGTGTCCGGCACCTGCTGGGCTGCCGCTCGACGGACGTACAGGCGCTGCGGCGACTGCTCGGCGACCTGCTGCCGGGCACAACGCTGACCGGACTGGATCAGCCGCGACTGCCAATGCAGGCCGTCGGACACTTGAGCGTCCACCCGGCCGGACTGGCACTGCGCACCGATACGGCGGAGGCCACGACCCGAGCGGTCCTCTCCACCATGGCGACCCGACTGCGCTCGGGCGAGGGCATCACGCTGCAGATCCTGCTGGGCCCACGACGGGCACCCGGAGTCACGCCGGCGCGGGTGCCAGATCCGCACCGCCCCTGGTTCGACCGCCTGCTGAGTGGCGATCGGCCGGCAAGCCCGGAGGTACGGAACCAGCTGCGGCAGCGCACGTCCGTGGCGGGCTTCCGGACCACCATCCGGCTCGGGGCCGCCAGCCCCGATGCGGGACGACGCCGCCGCTTCATCGTCAGTCTCCTCGGCGCGGTGTCCACCGCCCAGAGTCCCGGTGTGCATATCGACCTGGTGCGGGAGAAGCCCCGGTCGCTGGGCGAGGCCCGCCAGCCCTGGCGCTGGCCGCTGCAGCTGTCCACGACCGAGCTGGTCGGCCTGCTGGGCTGGCCTCTGGGCGAGGGCGACCTGCCCGGACTGCCCCCGGCACACCCGAAGCGGCTTCGTCCGGCCGACGACGTGCACAGCGGGGAACGCGTCTTCGCCATCAGCGCGGCACCGGGCGATGACCGGAAGCTCGGCATCTCCGCGGCCGACCAGATGATGCACAGCGTCGCCTACGGCCCGAGCGGCTCCGGCAAGACCAACGCCATGACCCACCTGATCCTGGCCGACATCCGCGCCGGCCGGTCGGTGTGCGTGGTCGATCCCAAGTGGCAGCTGGTCGAGGATCTGCTCGCCCGGATGCCGTCCGACCGGCTCGACGACGTCGTCGTGCTGGATGCCGCTCGTCCCAACCCGGTGGGCTTCAACCCGCTGGACACTGGCGGCCGCGATCCGGACGTCGTGGTCGACGGCATCCTGGCCGTCTTCTCCGCGATCTTCGCCTCTGGGTGGGGGCCGCGCACCGAGGACATCATCTCGGCGGCGCTGCGCACGCTGGCCAAGTCGAACCCGGCCGGGCAAAGCGCGACCCTGATCGACCTGCCCAGGATCCTGACAGATCCGGCGTACCGGCGCCCGCGGGTGGTGCGAGTCTCCGGGGATGCCGGGCTGGCCGGCTTCTGGGCCTGGTACGAGGGCCTCTCCCCCGGCGGCCAGGCCAACGCCATCGCCGCACCGCTGAACAAGATCCGCAGCCTGCTGTTACGACCCGCTCTGGTACGCATGCTGTCCCAGAGAGGCGAGCGGTTCCGGCTCCGCGACATCTGGCGGCAGAACAAGATCGTGCTGGTGCCGCTCAACGAGGGCCTCATCGGCTCGGGCACCGCTGCCCTGCTCGGCAGCCTTGTCATCGCCGACCTCTGGCAGGCCACCCAGGAACGGGCCAGCGAGAAGGACGCCAACAAGCGGCCGGGTGTCGTCTACATCGACGAGGCACCGCGCTTCCTGCACCTGCCGGTCAGCATGGCCGACGCCCTGGCGGTCAGCCGATCGCTCTGGGTGGGCTGGTTCCTGGCTGCCCAGTTCCGCTCCCAGTTCCCGCCAGAGCTGCGGACCGCGGTGGACATGAACGCGCGCAGCAAGATCGTGTTCTCGACCGAGTACGACGACGCCCGCGACATGGCCCGGCTGGCTCCCGAGTTGTCCGCCGAGGACTTCATGGCCCTGCCGAGGTTCCACGCCTACGCCAACCTCGTCGCGGGCGGGCACCCGTCGGGCTGGGCGATGGTCAAGACCCTGCCGCCGACCCCGGCCACCACCGACCCGCTGGCAGTCAGCGCCCTCTCCGAGCGCAACTACGCACCCGCCCCGGTGCCCACCGAGGTACCGGAGGACCAGCCCGCCGACCTCCCCGACCCGACGCCCGTTGCGGGCGGACGGATCGGCCGGAAGCGGAGGACGCGATGAGACAACTAGCGCACTGCAGGCTGCACGGCACCCGTCCAGCCGACCATCCGGCCGGACGTCCAGCCGCGACTGCCTGCGTTCGGCATACCTGCCGGTCAGCCGCCCCTGTTCGGCCCTACCCGGATGGGACTCCTGACCCCTTCCGGGGTCAGGGCCGCCCCCTGGTCCGCCTGGCGCTGCTCCTGGAGGTCGGCGCATGAGCCCCCGCGACCCAGCGGCGCTGCTGGACGGGCTCAGCGCCCGCGACCTGGCAATCCTCGAGTCGATCCAGCGCTTCCGGCTGCTGTCGACCGCCCACATTCGGCGACTGCACTTCGTCGACGGCCACGCCACCGTGTCGGCTGCCACCCGAGCCACCGGGCGGGTGCTGGCCCGGCTGGAAGCGCACGGGCTAGTCGCACGACTGGGGCAGCGCATCGGTGGAGAGCGCGGCGGGTCGACGGGTCTGGCTTGGCAGCTGGGCTCAGCCGGTGACCGGTTGCTGCGCGCCCTGACCGGCCGCAAGCAACGTCGCCGCTACGTCGAGCCCTCGATGCTGTTCGCCCGGCACACCCTGGCCACGGCCGAGTGCGCCGTACGGCTCATCGAGGCGGCCCGCGCCGGACAGTTCGAGCTGCTGCGTCTGGAGGCCGAGCCCACCTGCTGGCGCTCGTTCATGACCGGCGCCGGCGTCGTCGCCTGGCTCAAACCCGACCTCTACGTCGTGACCGCCACCGCCGACTTCGAAGACCACACGTTCCTCGAGGTCGACCTGGGAACCGAGCACCCGCCCGTGGCGGTCCGCAAGGCCCGGGTCTACCAGCGCTACCGGGCCACCGGCCGCCACGAGGCCGAGCACGGGGTCTTCCCCGCCGCGGCCTGGGTCGTGCCGGACACGGCCAGGCAGGCGGCGCGGCGGGGCGCCCGGCGCGCCGAGCGGGACATCGACCCGTCCCTGTTCCAGGTGGTCACCGCCGCCAGCCTCATCGGAGTCGTCGCGCCAGGCGAGCCCCGCGACCCCGACCCACCGGTAGCCGAGGACACCACATCAACCCACACCCGAAAGGAGGTGCATCCATGACCAACCACGAACACCCACACGCCGACGACGAGCCGACGCCCCGCGAGCCCGTCGGGCCCGACCGCGAACAGCTCGGCCCCGGAGAGATCGACCTCACCGGCAGCGTGCCCCAGGACGACAGCCTCCGGGACGTCATCAGCGACGCCATCGTCGAGGCCCATGCCTCCGGCGGCGAGGTGCCCGAGTGGGGAGCTCGCGCCATCGCCCGGTACTTCGCCAACGGGAGCGGCGACCCAGGCAGCTCCCTGCACCACTTCGCCGTCACTGGCCGCGCCGAGGCCAACCGGATCTGGCATGAGCTTGCCGCGCTCTACAGCGCCCCGACCACCAGCGCCGAAGAGCTGGAGTGGATCGATTGGCTCAGTACCTACGTGATCAACCGGCTGGACCCCGCCGACGCACCCGTGACGGGCAGCGCCCTGGAGAAGGTGTCGCACTACCTGCAGGAGGCGTTCCGCGCAGCCGACGCCCGCGGCGAAGCCATCAACCGCGACGACGCCCGCGCCATCGCGGCCCTGCTTGCGCCGCTGCTCGGCACCGACTCCGAGCTGGCTCGCTTCGCCGAGACCGGCGAGGGCGACCATCAGCAGCTCCTGCTGGAATGCCTGGCGCTCACCGGACGCCCGACCGCCACGCCTGTCATCCGCGACCAGTGGATCCCGCGGCTCGAGCAGTACCTGGCTAGGAACCCCCGCCGCCCAGACCTCGAGCCCGCCAGTATGGAGCCCGAGTCCCCGACCGGCCCAGCGGCCGAGGGCATCCGGCAGCACGGCGACGCCTTCCGCGCCTACCTCTCCCTCGACGACGTCGATCCCAGCCGCGACGACCTGGTGCAGACCTTCACCGAGTTCTACATCGGGGCCTTCGCGTCCATGGACGACCTGCTCGATGAGCTGACCGAGATCAGGGATTGGGAGCGCGCCATCGCCGAGCTCGCCGGCCAGTGGGGCATCGACGACTTGGTCTCGCTCGACCGCAGCAAGGTCGAGCACGTCGCCCGGCTCACCTGGGACATCGTCGAACTGAACGGGCTCCTATACGTGTTTGCGAAATAGCCCGGCGGACCCTTATAGGCCATCAGGAACTTGATGCCCGCTTTTCAGAAAGCGTTGCGGAATTGTCAACAAATGCTGACTTTGCACAGAATTTGAGGTAAAATGGGCCAGTAAACCTAAGGAAGGCATAAATGAACCAAGAACAAGCGCGCCGCTTCGGCGACTACATCAAATACCATCGGCAGGAGAAGAAGATGAGCGGCCGAGAACTGGCACGACAGGCTGGCATCGACACTGCCACGCTGGTGCGCCTGGAGCAGGGACGCTACAAGGCGCCGCGCCCGGACACGCTCAAGGGCATCGCTCATGCACTCGACTTGCCGATCACCGATGTATTCACCATGGCCGACTACGTGCCCGCCTACGACCTGCCCGGCTTCGCCCCGTATCTGCGCGCCAAGTACGGCGAGCTACCGGAGCATGCGGTGACCGCCATCGACCGCTACTTCGCACGGATCGCCGCCGAGAACGGCCTCGACGTTGAAGGCCCGGCACCCGGCGAGGACGAGCGTCCCACTACCCGGCCCGAGGACATCGCGCCGGAGGATCTCGAAGGATAACTATGCCAGGACTCGGGTGGGATGAAGGCTTGTCCGGCCAGAAGGAAACCCACTGAATATGTCAACCACCACACCAACATTGCCCACTATCGTCGCCGCTCCAAGTTTGGAGAAGCGGTCGAGCGTGCTCGCCGAGCTGCGGTCGTTGGCGCCTCTTCGCCGGATGAGCCACCTGGAGTCACTACGGCTGGCCGAGGCCCAGGCCGCCAAGCTCCGCGACGCCCTCGGCGTCTGCACCGACCGGTTCCCGACCGAGCTCATCGGGCAGCTCCCCCGGATCACAGTCCAGCTGGTGGCAGACCTGCCGGCCTCCGGCGCCTCCTTCTGGGGTCACGGCAGCTGGCACATCCACGTCCACGCCGACGAGCCGGAGAGCCATCGCCGCTTCACCGTCCCCCACGAGCTCAAGCACATCATCGATCACCCGATGCAGAAGAACGTCTACGACGAGCGGGCATTCGTGGTCTACGGCGAGCGCGAAATCATCGCCGACTACTTCGCCGCCTGCCTACTCATTCCCGAGAACCGCCTGAAGAGGGCTTACGCCCGAATCCACGACCACGACGAACTCGCAGCCCGGTTCGGCGTCACCACCCGGCGCATCCTGCACCGCTTATCTGAAATAGGCCGCACCGAAACCGTCACCGGCATCCCGCAGCGGACAATCCGCAGCGAGGACTATCTGGCAACAACCAACTGAATTAGAAGGGAGGATCGCATGACCCCATCAACCGATATCAACAGCACCCCACAGAGATTATTGACCGTCCCGGAGGCATGCGACGTCCTCCGCATCAGCCGCTGGCACATCTACCAGCTGATCAACAACCGCCGCCTCAAGACCATCCGCATCGACCGGCGACGCCTCATCGCACCCGCCGACCTCGACGCCTTCATCACTGGCCTACGCGCCGACGGAGCCGACGATGGCCGGTAGGAAGGCCAACGGCGAAGGATCCATCTACCGGCGCAGCGACGGCCGCTACGCCGCATCGGCCTTCGTCGACACCACCGACGGCCGCCGCAAGCGCATCCACGTCTACGGCGCCACCCGGCAGGAGGTTCACGACCGGCTGGAAGACAAGCTCGCGCTTGCCCGCAAGGGCGTCCGCGCGCCCGAGAAGGAGTGGACGGTCGGCGCCTACCTCGACTACTGGCTGACCACCGTCGTCGCGGTCAAGAACCGCCCCCGCACGGCAGAGCTGTACGAGAGCACCGTCCGCGTCCACCTGGCCCCTCGCCTGGGCAAGATCCGGCTCACCAAGCTAACTGTCGCCGACGTCCAGAACCTCCTCAACGACCAGCTCAAGAGCGGCCAGTCGGTCCGCACCCTGCACCGGGTGCGCACCGTCCTGCGCGCGGCACTCAGCCGCGCCGAACGCGAGGAGCTGGTCCTGCGCAACGTCGCCAAGCTCGTCGACATCCCCGCCTGGGAGCGCAAGCCCATCAAGCCGTGGAACCGCGACGAGGCCGCCCAGTTCCTCGACACCGCGAGGAGCCACCGCTGGTACGCCGCCTACCTGATGCTGCTCGTTTATGGCATGCGGCGCGGCGAGGTCCTCGGCCTGCGCTGGTGCGACGTCGACTTCCACGGCGACCAGATCCGCGTCCGCCAGCAACTGCAGCGCATCGGCAGGACCCTGGAGCAAGGACCAGTCAAGACCGCCGCCGGTCGCCGCGACCTGCCGCTCATCGCCATCATCAAGGACGAACTCCTGGCGTCCTACGAACGCCGCTACGGCGCGGTCCCGGACGCCGAGCTGACAGCCGACGACCCGATCGGCCGCGAGCTGGTGTTCCTCAGCAGCACCGGCACGCCCATCGACCCGAAGAACTTCGTCCGGGCCTTCCACGAGCTGCGGGACGAGGCCGGCCTGCCGCGCATCACGGTGCACCACACCCGGCACACCGCCGCCACGATGCTGAAGAACCTGGGCGTGCCCGCCCGCGACGCCCAGCTGATCCTGGGGCACGCGCACGTCACCACGACCCAGCAGCTCTACCAGCACGGCGACCTGGAAGGACAAACGAAAGCTCTCGCCCAGGTAGAGCGAGAGCTTCTCGGTACGGCGTTGACAGCAGCCGTTGCTGTCAAAACTGCTGTCAAACCGGATTTATCCACAGGTGAAAGCACGATTTTTCGTGCGCTCACCCCTGGAGGGCCAGGAGGGGCTCGAACCCTCGACACCCTGCTTAAGAGTCTGCTGCGCGAAGTCAGCACAGACTCGCCGACCCCCGTGATCAGACGCCTACGCACACGGGCTTACGCCCACGTTCTCGGCCACGTTGCTGTCAAATACTGCTGTCAAAATCCGGGCACCGACTCCCTGCTTACCGAGCAGGTCGCCCTCCTGCGCTCCCTCCGCCGGGTCGAAGGGGCCCTGCTGCGCGAGCGCAGCTTCCCGCTCAACCTGCTCCCCGCCGCCGGCAGCCTGCGCGCCACCGGGCCACCCGCTGCCCCCTCCGCCACCGACCCCAGCAGCGAGGAAGGACGCGCAGCATGAGCACCGCCTACAGCGACGACTACGCCGACGAGATCGAGGACGACGCCCTCCTCCCCGTCCCCGTGCCGCACGCCGCCAGCGCCGCCAGCGCCGCCGAGCCGGGCACCCGGGCGGTCATCTACCTGCGCGTCTCCAGCGCCGGCCAGGTCAAGACCGACTACGACCCAGAAGGCATCTCCATCCCCGCCCAGCGCCAGGCCTGCCTGCGCAAGGCCGAACAGCTCGGGCTCACGGTGATCGACGAGTACATCGAGCCGGGCAAATCGGCGACCGAGATGACCAAGCGCGTCGCCTTCCAGCAGATGCTCACCCGCGTCCGACAGAGCAAGGACGTCGACTACGTCATCGTCTACAAGCTCTCCCGGATGGCCCGAAACCGCTACGACGACGCCATCGTCATGGCCGACCTGCGCAAGCGCGGCGTCGTGCTGATCTCCGCCATGGAGTCCATCGACGACACCCCCGTGGGCCAGCTCATGCACGGCATCCTGGCCACCTTCAACGAGTACCAGTCCCGGGAGTCCGGCGCCGACATCGCCTACAAGATGGGCCAGAAGGCGAAGAGCGGCGGCACCCTCGGCCGCGCCCCGCTGGGCTACCTCAACGTCTTCGACCGCTCCGAAGGCCGAGAGATCCGCACCGTCACCCTCGACCCCGACCGCGCCGAGCTCGTCAAGCTGGCCTTCGAGCTGTACGCCACCGGCGAGTACACCCTCGCCGACCTCTCCGACGAGCTCTACGACCGCGGCCTCCGCAGCCGGCCCACGGCGGCGCATCCCGCCAAGCAGGTCTCGATCAACAAGCTCTCGCTCATGCTGCGCGACCGCTACTACCTCGGCCTGATCACCTAGTAGGGCGAGGAGTTCGAAGGACGCCACGAGGCGCTCATCGACGAAGACCTCTTCGGCCGGGTCCAGGACATCATCGAGAGCCGCTCCGCCGCCAAGGAACGCCGCCGGGTGCACCACCACTACCTCAAGGGCTCGCTGTTCTGCGGCCGCTGCCAGCAGGCCGGCATCACCCAGCGCATGATCATCCAGCACACCGTGAACTCCCGCGGCAGTGAGTACACGTACTTCTTCTGCCGCAACAAGCAGCTCGGCAGCTGCCCCACCCCGCACGTCAACGTCATCCGCCTCGAGGACGCCGTCGAAGCGCACTACGCGACCATCCGCTTCAGCGCCCAGTTCATCGCCGACGTCCGCACCCACCTGGCCCAGACGCTGCACGACGAAGAAGCCGCCGCCCGGCTGCTCAAGCAGCAGCTCACCACCCAGCTGCGAGCCCTGGACGCCAAGGAAGAGAACCTCATCGACTTGGCCGCCGACGGCACCCTGCCGCAGGGCAAGATCAAGCAGAAGCTGCGCGAGATCGAACGCGAACGCCAGCACCTGCGCGAACGGCTCCAGGCCACCAACGAAGACCTATCCGACGGCGTCCGGCTCATCGAGGCCTGCCTGACCCTGCTGACCGACCCGCGCGAGCTCTACCGCCGCTGCGACGACGAACAGCGCCGCCTGCTCAACCAGGCGATCTTCCTCAAGCTCTACGTCGACCACGAAGACATCAGCGGCCACGAGCTGCGCGAGCCCTTCGGCCGCCTGCACGCCGTCCACGAGGCCCACAACGCCACCGACGGCGACAAGCCAGACCCCGGCAGCGACGACGCCACGCAGGACAGCAGAAGGACCGCCTCCCGATCGGGAGGCGGTCCTTCTGCCTTGCTGGTCGAAGGCCTACTCAGCGACGTCTGCAACGCCGGCTGTTCTAGTAAGCCTCCGGGGGTGGAGGTGGCGGGAATCGAACCCGCGTCCTGCGGCACCGGACCAGGGCTTCTCCGGGTGCAGCCTGCTAGTGGTCTGCTCGGCCCCAGCAGTCACGCAGGCGAGCTGCTGCCGGGCCCAGTCGCTGTGAGATGTCCCGCGGAGCCCCGCGACCGGGCTCCTTGGTGAAGCTCCCTAGCTGATGCCAGGTCCTAGGTCGGGAGCGACCCTAGGCTGACAAGGGCAACGTCCTCGCTCAGGCGGCGAGGGCGCAAGCGCCCTGGGTGCACTTGGTATTGGCACCTATTGGTTTGCCGGTCATGGTTAACGAGATCGTCCCGGCATCCTCGACCCGCTTCCCCTGCTTCGACATCCGCAGTCGAAACCGATCACCCCCTGTGCAGTTGTGCTCCCGACGCTACCAGCCGATCCGGCCTTCTCGTCGGGCACCGGGTGGAACGCGCGTCCCCCCAGGCCTGTTCCCGGCCGATCGGCTAGTGCTGCCCGTGCTGCCCCTGCACAGCCGCGTGCCCCTTGCCGCGGACGATGAGCGCCCGGTTCACCGGCACGGTGACCGCGAACGCGACGGCCAGCGCCACCGCGAGACTGCCCCAGAACAGAGGGTCGGACAGGCCTGCGTCCATCGCACCGGGGACGGCGAGCACCACCGCGTTGTCGACGACCTCCATGGTCACGATCGAGACGGTGTCCGCTGCCAGCGCCACCTGCACCGCCCGGCGCAGGCCCAGACCGGAGCGGAGCACCGGGCCCATCGTGAGGGCGTAGCCGAAGACGAACGCGAGCGCGACGGCCAGCAGCACGCTGGGCACGTTCGACCAGCCCCACCAGGTCGCCAGCGCCAGCCCCAGCACCTCGCCGATCGCGCAGCCGGTGAGGCAGTGCAGGGTCGCCGCGACGGCCACGCGGGTGAGTCCCTCTGCAGGCTCGGCCGTGGCCGGCAGCGAGCGCAGGTCGGCCTCGAGCGGTTCCCGGTGCCCGGCGTGCCCGCCCGCCTCGGCCTCCGCGATCCGGACGGGCATCCGCGTCTGGTCCGCGTGCTCATCCCCGTCGCTGTGCTGGTGGTGCTGGTGCTGGTCGACCAGCGCATCCGGTCGCCCGTGGTCTCGCTGTCGCATGGGTGCCTCCTCAGGTGCTGGTGACAATACCCATGGGGGGTATCTCTGAGAAGGCTCTGATCGCCGTCACCTTCCAGCGTGCGGGGGCGGCCGCAGCACGCGCCGCACAGGTCAGATGGGCGGCCGAGGGACCGCTCTCCTGCCGCAGCTCGACGTCGACGACCTCGCCGCCGGCGTCGAGCCGCACCCGCCACCCCTCCCCGGAGCGCTCGCACCCGAGCGGGGCGAGGTCGTCGAGGCGGTCCAGGCCGCGCTGCCGGCGCAGGTGCTGCTGGGCGGCCTGCACCGCCGGGGGCAGCGTGGACCGGCCGCGCCAGCGCTCGACGTCGACGCGTCCCGCGGCGTGCACGGCCAGCAGCCGGCCGGCGTCCTCCGGCTCCACCCAGCCGTAGTAGGTGCCGGTGGGCAGCTGGACGACGTTGCCGGCGAACCGGTCGCCACCCACGTGCGAGCACTCCCACACCTCCGGCGCGCCCTCGCCCGCCGGGTGCAGCGCAGCCAGCGCTGCGGCCACCGGGCGGCCCCGCACCGCGCAGCAGCGGTCGTGCCGGCCGTGGGTGCACACCAGCCACAGCTGCGGGCACTTCTCGCCGGCGCCGTCGGGAGCGCCGGCCGCCTGCTCCACCCCGTCGACCAACGCGTCCTCGTGCAGCCACCGGCCGTGGAGCCAGGTCTGCCGCCGGCAGTCGACCAGCGCCCACAGGCGCTCTCGGTCCTCGCTGCGCCCCGGGCGACGGACGACCGCCACCCGGGCGCCCAGCTCCCCGGCCACGCAGGTCACCCGCTCGGCGGCCGCCCGGGCCAGCCGGGACTCGCGCAGCGCGTCCCGTCCCCACGGCCCGGGCTGCTCCACCAGCAGCCAGCGGTCGGCCCGCGGCGCGGTGCCGACCAGGTCGTCGCCGCGCTCGCGTGCGGCGACCCAGCACCACTCGGCGGGGAGGCCTGTCACCGACCGGCGACCGGCACCGCGACGCCCTCGCGCAGCAGCCGCCGAGCCAGCACGGACCGGTCGGCGTCGTCCAGCCCGGGCAGGTCGCGCACGGCGACCGGCTCACCGGACAGCACCCGGCGGACCGCTGGCTCCACCGCCAGCGGGAGGTCCAGCCGCTTGGTGGGCAGCACCACGACGAGCCGAGCGCGCTCGTGCCGGACGGCCGCGCGCAGGTGCTCGCGCCGGCGCAGCACGGTGCCCAGCTCGAGCGCCTCCACGGCGGCGGCCTGCGCGAACGGGCCGAGCGGAGCCGGGCGGGTGGCGTGCACCGCCGCGTCGCCGACGTCAGCCGTGACCCGGGACACAAGCTCGTCCGACGGGCCGTCGGAGCCGGCTCCGAGTGATGCGACCAGGGCGCTGACGACGTCGCGCAGGTGCGGTGCCATCGCGGTCGGGTCGGTGACGTCGACGCCCAGCGGCAGCGAGCCGCGCAGCGCGGGGTCGTCCGCGGCGGCGCGCAGCAGCGCCTCGACCACCGCGTAGCGGGTGACCGGCTGCACGCCGATGGTCAGGTGCGCGGACACCTCGCCCAGCGCCTCGGCCGCGTGCAGGAAGCCCCGCGGCAGGTAGAGCGCGTCGCCGGGACGCAGGACGACGTCGAGCAGCGGCTCCCCCTCGGCGGCCGCCGCCACAGCCTCGGGCCGGTCGCTCCACGGCTGGTCCCGCAGCGGGTCCGGGTGCACCGGCCGGTGGATCCGCCAGCGCTTCTCCCCCGCCAGCTGCAGCACGAAGACGTCGTGGACGTCGTAGTGGGCCGCGAAGCCGCGCGAGGACGCGGGGGTGAGATAGGCGTTCACCTGGACCGGGTGCCCGAGGTCCTCGGCCAGCTGACCGGCCAGCGCCCGCACCGGCGGCCAGGTGCGGTGCAGGCCCTGCAGCACCACGGTGGTGCCCTCGACCAGCAGGTCGACCAGGGCGTCGTCGCTCACCTGGTCCCCGACCTCCGCACCGGCCCCGCCGCCGCTGGTCCAGCGCCGCGGCGGCACCAGCTCGCCGTCCTTGGCCAGGCGGAGGAACGGCGTGCGCAGCCCCCGGCGCGAGAGCAGCTCGTCGACGTCGGCCAGGCTGAGCAGGTCGGCGAAGGGCTGCTCCGCGGCGCCTGCAGGCAGGTCCGCCGCGCGGCTGAGCAGGGGCTCTCGGCCCCAATGCCGGTCGGCGAAGGCGTCGGGCGGAACGGCGACGACGCGGCGCAGCGCC